>JAUXWC010000002.1 GCA_030685025.1 Rhodoferax sp. | reverse complement strand
GCGCCACCAGGCTCGGCAACACCGCCTTGCTGGCGTCCAGCACCCGCTGTTGCCCCTGGCGTGTCGGCATTGCGCGGGCCAACACCAGGGCGCCGACCAGTTGGCTGATCACGGCCGTGGCCAGTTGCTGGCTGCCCAGTCTCGCCGCCAGGGCGTCGATGCCATGCTGTAGCTCATGCGCGAACACCGCCTTGACGGATGGGTCGGCCCGGGCCACCTCTGCGCCCAGGGCGGGCAGCACGCAGCCGCTGGCGGCGTGTTTGACATGGTCCAGGCTCAAGTAATGGTTCATCACATAGGCAAGCCATTGGTCGAAAGACGCATCGAGCTTGCCGGCCCACAGCTCGGTGCTGTGCTGCAGCTCGTAGGCGATCAGCGCCTTGAGCAACTCCGACTTGGAGGCGAAGTGGCTGTAGAAGGCGCCGCTGGTCACACCCGCAGCCTGTGCCATGCCGTCGACACCAGTGGCCGAAAAGCCTCGCTCCTTGATCAGCGCGCCGCACGCCTGCAGCAGGTCTTGCCGCTTTTGCTGTTTGTGTCCGGCTGGGTAACGCATGGCTTGGTCTCACATTCTCGGGTGCTTGACAATAGCATAACGAACGTTATTATAACGATCGTTATTTAACTTCCGGAGCCGCGAATGAACCCTTTGCCTTCCACCCCGCAGGCCGCACTGATCGTCGGCGCGGGCGACGCCACCGGCGGCGCCATTGCCCGGCGCTTTGCCCGCGAAGGGCTGATTGCCTGCGCCACCCGGCGCGACGCCGACAAGCTTCAGCCCTTGATTCAAAGCATCCAGGCCAGCGGCGGACAGGCGCACGGTTTTGGCTCCGACGCGCGCAAGGAGGAGCAAGTGATCGCCCTGGTGGAACAAATCGAGCGCGACATCGCGCCCATTGAAGTGCTGGTGTTCAACATCGGCGCCAACGTGCCTTGCAGCGTTCTGGAAGAGACCGCACGCAAGTACTTCAAGATCTGGGAGATGGCCACGCTGAGCGGCTTTCTGGTCGGGCGCGAAGTGGCCAAGCGCATGGTGCAACGTCAGCGCGGCACCATCCTCTTCACCGGCGCCACGGCGGGCCTGCGCGGTTCGGCCAACTTCGCGGCCTTTGCCGGTGCCAAACATGCCCTTCGCGCCCTGGCGCAGAGCATGGCGCGCGAGCTCGGCCCAAAAAACATCCACGTGGCCCACGTGGTGGTGGACGGCGCCATCGACACCGAGTTCATCCGCACCAGCTTCCCGGAACGTTACGCCCTGAAAGACCAGGACGGTATTCTCAACCCCGATCACATTGCCGACAACTACTGGCATTTGCATGCGCAACCGCGCGACGCCTGGACCCATGAACTGGACTTGCGCCCGTGGATGGAGCGCTGGTAGCCACTTCAATCACACACCGGAGACACCCCCATGCGCAAACAAGTCGAGTTCTTCTTCGATTTCGGCAGCCCCTACACCTACCTGGCCTACCACCAGTTACCGAAGATCGCCGCCAAGCGAAACGCCACCGTCGTCTGGCGCCCGATGCTGCTCGGTGGCGTCTTTCAGGCCACCGGCAACCACAGTCCCATCGAGATACCGGCCAAGGGGCGCTACTCGTTGATCGATTTGCAGCGCTGGGCCAAACACTTCGGTGTGCCGATGACGATGAACCCGCACTTTCCGATCAACACCCTGACGCTGATGCGCGGCGCGGTGGCCATGCAAGGGCGCAGCGAGGCGGAGTTTCAACGCTACCTTGCCACGATCTTTGCGGCGATGTTCGAGCGGCCACGCAACCTGGGTCAAGCCGAGGAAGTGACCACGGTGCTGCACGAAAACGGCTTCGATCTCGTGCAGTTCCAGCGCCTGGTCAGCGACCCGGCCGTGAAGGAGCAGTTGAAGCGCACCACCGAGGAGGCGGTGGCGCGCGGCGTGTTCGGTGCGCCCACCTTCTTCGTCGGTGAGCAGATGTTCTGGGGTCAGGATCGGCTCGACTTCGTCGATGCGGCCCTGGCCTGAGCGGCGCCAGCCAGGGCGCCCGGATCAGGTGTCTTTGGAAATCTTGATCGACGGGAACTTGGACGAGAAGTCCTTGTTCTTGGCCGCAATCGACACCGCCACCTGGCGCGCCACGGCCTTGTAGATTCCGGCGATGTCGCCATCGGGGTCAGCCACCACCGTCGGTTTGCCGCTGTCGGCTTGCACGCGGATCCGGATGTCCAGCGGCAGCGCGCCCAGGTAGTCCATGCTGTATTCGGCTGCCATCTTTTTGCCGCCCTCGGAACCAAATATGTGCTCCACGTGGCCGCAGTTGCTGCACACATGCACCGCCATGTTCTCCACAATGCCCAGGATCGGCACGCCGACTTTCTCGAACATCTTGATGCCCTTGCGCGCGTCCAGCAGGGCAATGTCCTGCGGGGTGGTGACGATCACCGCGCCGGTCATGGGCACGCGCTGGGACAGCGTCAACTGGATGTCACCGGTGCCGGGGGGCAGATCAACAATCAGGTAGTCCAGTTCTCGCCAGTTGGTCTGGCGCAGCAACTGCTCCAACGCCTGGGTGGCCATGGGGCCGCGCCAGATCATGGCCTCGTCCTGCGCCACCAGGAAACCAATGGACATCAGTTGCACGCCGTAGTTCTCCAACGGCTCCATGGTTTGGCCGTCGCCACTCTCAGGCTTGCCATCCACGCCCATCATCATCGGGATGCTGGGGCCATAGATGTCGGCGTCCAACAGGCCAACGCTGGCGCCTTCGGCCGCCAACGCCAAGGCCAGATTGACGGCGGTGGTGCTCTTGCCCACCCCACCTTTGCCGGAGGCCACGGCCACGATGTTCTTCACCCCGGGCAAGAGCTGCACGCCGCGTTGCACGGCATGCGGCACGATCTTCACGTTGAGGTTGACCGAGACGTTCTCCACCCCCGGCACGCCCTTGGCCGCCGCCACCAGCGCCTTGCGGAAGATTGGAATCTGGCTCTTGGCCGGGTAACCCAGCTCGACATCGAAGGCCACATCGGTATCGCTCACCGAGAGGTTCTTGATGGATTTGGAGGACACGAAATCGCGCCCGGTGTTGGGATCGACGACGCTCTTGAGCGCGTCCAAGACTGTCTGTTCGGTAATGGCCATTGATTGCTCCTGAAGGCACATAGTCTAGCGAACCCGGTTTTATCCTCGGAATTGCTAGGTGTATGGCTTCATCGCGTGGCCGTGTGTTGCGGGCAGCCCATAAACCGCTCGATTTCGCGCGGCTTTGGTGATGTTTTCCTGCGCTCCCGCATGGTCCAAGGCCGATAATCACTGCATGTCGGAACCGCGCGCAAAATCCTCCAAGGTCGGCCTGCTGCTCACCGGCGGTGGCGCGCGTGCTGCCTACCAGGTGGGGGTTATGGAGGCGATCGCCAACATCCGCAGGGACTGCGGCGCGATTAACGAGCCCAACCCGTTTCCCATCATCACGGGTACCTCGGCGGGCGCCATCAATGCTGCGGCGCTGGCCTGTGGCGCAGACAACTTCGACGCCACCGTGCGCATGGTGGCCAATATCTGGCGCAACTTCCACGCGCACCAGGTGTACCGGGCCGATTCGATCGGCATGCTGCGATCCGGCGCCAGTTGGATGACGCTGCTGTCGATCGGTTGGCTGGTGGCCAAGTGGCGGCGCATCAAACCACGCTCGCTGCTGGACAACTCGCCCCTGCACGAATTGCTGCACGACATGGTGCCCCTGCAACGCCTACCCGGCCTGATTGAGGCCCAACACATCCACGCCCTTGCCATCACCGCGTCAAGCTACAGCTCGGGCGATCACATCACCTTCTTCGACGGTTCGGCCGACCTGGTTCCATGGGTACGCACGCATCGGCTGGCGGTGCGCGACCACCTCACCCACGAGCACCTGCTGGCCTCCTCCGCCATTCCGTTCGTATTCCCGGCCAAGGCACTGCAAATCGATGGCCACACCGAGTACTTCGGCGATGGCTCCATGCGCCAGTCCGCGCCGGTCTCGGGAGCGATCCACCTGGGCGCCGAGCGCATTCTGGTGGTCGGCGCCGGGCGCATGCACGAGCCCAAGAGCGAAGCCCATTTGCACACCACCAACACCTACCCGTCGCTGGCGCAGATCGCCGGTCACGCACTGTCCAACATCTTCCTGGACGCACTGGCGGTGGATATCGAACGGGTCAAACGGATCAACCAAACCATCTCGCTGGTGCCACTCGAAGCCCGCAAGGCCAGCGCACTGCGGCCGATTGAGCTGCTGGTGATCTCGCCCACGCAACGGCTGGACGGCATCGCCGCCCGGCACGTCGGCGACCTGCCCGGCCCGGTGCGCACCATGCTCGGCGGGGTGGGCGTGTCCTCGAAGAAAGCCGATGTCAAAGGCGCCGCGCTGGCCAGCTACCTGCTGTTCGAGGAGGGCTACACGCGCGAATTGATGGCCCTTGGCTATGGCGACGCCATGACAAAGAAAGGCGAAATCTGCAGCTTTTTCGGCTGGACCGATCCCGGCGTGCCCGCTGGCGGGCCCGACGACCCGGCGTTCTGTAATTTGTTCGTGGACCGGCGGCGCGATCCGCTTCGGCTGCGCTAAACACATGCCCGATACCGACCCCCAGGCAGACGCCGGCTGGTTCAAACGCCTGTTCGAGACATCGCCCGACCCGACCTGGATCATTGACGGCAACCGATTCGTCGAATGCAACGCTGCCGCCATCCGCACGCTGGGCTACGCCAACCGCGATGAACTGCTGAACGTCCACCCCTCGCAGCTCTCGCCGCCCACTCAACCCGACGGGGAGGAATCCTTTACCAAGGCCGAACGCATGCTGGCCCTGGTCCGCCAGCACGGCTTGCACCGATTTGAATGGGTGCACCGCAAGGCCGACGGCACCGAGTTCCTGGCCGAAGTCACCCTATCGATCATCACGCTGCAGGCGCAGCAGCTCATTCACTGCGTGTGGCGCGACATCACCGAGCGCAAACGCATTGAAGATCAGTTGCTGCGGCAAAACAACCTGTTGTCGGCGGTGATCGAGAATTTTCCCGGCGCCATCTCGGTGGTGGACGCCGACCTGCGGGCCGTGGCCTACAACCAGCAATTCAAACACTTGCTCGACCTTCCGGACTCGCTGCTGGAGCAGCCCGGCGTCGGTTTCGGCGACATCGTCCTTTTCAACGCCCTGCGTGGTGACTACGGACCCGGCGACCCCGAGCAACAAGCCGCCGCCCTGGTCGAGCGGGCGCGCAACTTCGAGCCCCACAAGTTCGAGCGCGTTCGCCCCAACGGCACGGTGCTGGAGATTCGTGGCATGCCCATGCCGGGTGGCGGCTTCGTCACCACCTACATCGACATAACCGCGCGCAAGCAGGCCGAAGAGGAAATCCAGAACCTGGCCTTCCATGACGCACTCACCAAGCTGCCCAACCGCCGGCTGCTCAACGACCGCTTGCACCAGGCCATGGCCGCCAGCAAACGCAGCGGTACCTTCTGCGCCCTGATGTTTCTAGACCTCGACAACTTCAAACCACTCAACGACCAGCATGGGCATGATGTCGGCGACTTGTTGCTGATCGAGGTGGCCCATCGCTTGCAGAGCTGCGTGCGCGAAGTCGATACCGTCTCGCGTTTTGGCGGCGACGAGTTCGTGGTCCTGTTAAGCGATCTTCCCACTGATGAACCAACATCGACCACACAGGCGCAGCGCATTGCCGAGAAGATCCGCAGTTCCTTGTCTCAGCCCTACCGCTTGACCTGCAAGCGCGACGGGCAAAGCGACACCGTCATCGAGCACCATTGCACCGTGAGCATTGGCGTGACCGTGTTCGTCAACCAGCAAACCAGCCAGGACGACATTCTCCGCTGGGCCGACATGGCCATGTATGACGCCAAGGAGGCCGGCCGCAATACCGTGCGCTTTCACGATTCACATGGCTCGGTGGCACCCCCCTCGGCGCGCGCGCCACCCGGCTAGCGGGCACCGGCGGCGACTAAAATGGTCGCATCCTTCGCAAAGCCCGGATGTCCATGCCCCGCCAACTCTTCGTCACCACCGCCCTGCCCTACGCCAACGGCAATTTCCACATCGGCCACATCATGGAGTACATCCAGGCCGATACCTGGGTGCGCCACCAGCGCATGCAGGGCAGCACGGTGCACTTTGTCTGCGCCGATGACGCGCACGGGGCGCCGATCATGATCGCGGCCGAGAAAGCCGGCAAGACACCCCAGCAGTTCGTGGCCGACATCGCCGCCGGGCGCAAGCCCTACCTGGACGGTTTTCACATCAGCTTTGACAACTGGCATTCCACCGACGCACCGGAAAACCATGAACTGGCGCAGGACATCTACCGCGCGCTCAAGGCCAATGACCTGATCAGCACCCGCACCATCGAGCAGTTTTACGACCCGCAAAAGGCGATGTTCCTGCCGGACCGCTTCATCAAGGGTGAGTGCCCGAAGTGCGGCACCAAGGACCAGTACGGTGACAACTGCGAGGCCTGCGGCGCGGTCTATAGCCCGACCGACCTGAAGAACCCCTACTCGGCGCTATCCGGTGCCACGCCCGAGTTGCGCAAATCGGAGCACTACTTCTTCAAGCTGTCCGACCCGCGTTGCGTGGCGTTTCTGGAAGGTTGGACCGCCGACGGCGGCCACCTGCAGACCGAGGTTTACAACAAGATCAAAGAGTGGCTGATCCCCAATGAGGACGGCCAGCGCGACCTGGGCGACTGGGATATCAGCCGCGACGCGCCCTACTTCGGCATCGAGATCCCGGACGCACCCGGCAAGTATTTTTACGTCTGGCTCGACGCCCCCATCGGTTACCTGGCCTCGCTCAAGAACCTGTTCATCAAGCAGCATGGCGCCGCCGAAGGCGCCAAGGCGTTTGACGCCTTCATGGCCGACCCCGCCACCGAGCAGGTGCACTTCATCGGCAAGGACATCATCACCTTCCACACGCTGTTTTGGCCAGCCATGCTGCATTTCAGCGGCCGCAAGACGCCCAACGTGGTGCATGTGCATGGTTTCCTGACCATCAACAGCGGCGAGAAGATGAGCAAGAGCCGCGGTACCGGGCTGGACCCGCTGAAGTACCTCAGCCTGGGCATGAACCCCGAGTGGCTGCGCTACTACCTGGCTACCAAGCTCAATGCGCGCAATGAAGACGTGGAGTTCAGCCCCGATGACTTCATGGCCCGCGTCAATTCGGACCTGGTGGGCAAGTTCATCAACATCGCCTCGCGCGCGGCGGGTTTCATCAGCAAGCGCTTTGACGGCAAGCTCGGTGGCACCTCGGCCCACGGCGCTGGTGTGTTGGACATCCTGCGCCAGCAGCGTGATTCCATCCGCGACGCGTTCGAGGCCCGCGAATTCGCGCGCGCGCTGCGCGAAACCATGCTGCTGGCCGACCGAATCAACGAGTATGTGGATCAAAACAAGCCCTGGGAGTTGGCCAAGCAGGCCGGCATGGACGCGCACCTGCAAGACGTCTGCACGGTTTGCATCGAGGCGTTTCGTCTGCTGACGATCTACCTTAAGCCAGTGCTGCCGGCCTTGGCCATCCGGGTCGAGGCCTTCCTGCGAATCGAGCCACTGCGTTGGCTGGACGCCGACACCAGCCTGGGCGCCGGTCATGTCATCGGCAACTATCAGCACCTGATGCAACGCGTCGACGCCAAGCAGCTTGAAGCCTTGTTCGAGCCGCCAGCCGTTGCAGAGCCTGCTAAAACTGCTCCTGAAATAGTAGCTAACGACGCCGCCATGCCGCGCGACAACGCACCGGGCGGCGAGGCCATCGCGCCCACCATCGGCATTGAGGACTTTGCCAAGATCGACCTGCGCATCGCGCGCATCGTCAACTGCGAGGCCGTCGAGGGCTCCACCAAGCTGCTGCGCCTAACGCTCGACGTGGGCGAGCTCGATGCGCTGGGCAATACCACCACCCGCAACGTCTTCAGCGGCATTGCGTCCAGCTACCAGCCTTCGGACCTGATTGGCAAACACACCGTGCTGGTGGCCAACCTGGCGCCGCGCAAGATGAAGTTTGGTGTGTCCGAAGGCATGGTGCTGGCCGCCAGCCATGGCGACGAGAAGGCCAAGCCCGGTATCTATGTGCTGGAACCAACGCCCGGCGCGCAGCCCGGCATGCGGGTGCGCTGAACTGCTGCGCATCGCAAGCGGTTGCCAGCGGATACCGACCAGGCGCAGCCCGGTGCACCTCTGCCTTGAGAGCGCTCTGGCAACGGGAAAGACGACTACATCGGCACCACCCGGTTGCGCCCTTGCTTCTTGGCAGCGTAGAGCGCTCGATCGGCACGCTCCACCAGGCGCAGGCTGTCGCGCTCACTACTGCGATCCACCAAGCCCACGCTGATGGTGACCTGCAAGCCCGGCGCGCAGGCGCTCCAGTCGTGGCGCGCCACCGCTTCGCGCAGCCGCTCGCAGATCTCCCGCGCCCGGTCGATGGCGGTACCCACCAGTACCACCATGAATTCCTCGCCGCCAACACGCGCCAGCACATCAGCGCCGCGCGTGTTGGCGCGCAGCAACTGACCCATCGCCACCAACACCTGATCCCCCACCACATGACCATGGCTGTCATTGACCTTCTTGAAATGGTCCAGGTCCACCATCGCCATCGACAAGGGCAGTTGTTCGTCGTGCGCGCGCTGAAGCAGGCCTGGCAGCACTTCGTCGACCACGCGGCGGTTTCCCAGACCGGTCAGCGCATCTTCGCGCGCCTCGCGCACCCACTGCAGGGCCTGGGTACGCAACAGTGACTGCTCTTGCGTCAGTTGCGCGGCCAACATCCGCTGACGTTGCGCCTCCAGGCTGGCTTGCTCGGCCGCCAGCTCGGCTTGCTCCACCCGCAAACGACCCACCAGCACGCGCGATTGCACATCGGCAATGCGGTGCAGCATCGCTTTGTCCAGGGCAGCGTGTTGTTCCAGGAAGTCCAGCGCCTGCTCGAACTGACCGATGGCCTTGTGCGCTTCATAAGCGGCCTTGAGCAAACGCAGACGCGACAGGGTGTCCCACTTCATGGAGGGGTGCTGGCGCATCTGGTTCAAGCGCGCCAACGCCGCCTCGTGCCGGGCTTGCCGGCGCAGCAGGTTGACCGTGGCGAAGTCACCCATCAACTCGACCGACTCGTAACCGTGCGCGCGCGCCACCTGCTGATACTGGTCGATGAGCTGCGCCGCGGCATCGAATTCCTCCTGGTGAATCATGACCTCGCATACATTGGACAAAGCCACGCACTCACGATGCACGCTGCCCAACTGGCGCGCCACCTGCACCGCCTGTTCAAGCGGGGCGCGCGCGCAGGCAATGCAGGCATGCGCCTGCGCCAGCTCGCCCACTGCCTGCTCCGACTCGGCGTTGCCAACATGGTGAAAGCCCAGGTTGTTCAGACACGCAAAAAGCGCCTCCAAGTCACCGAGCTGCCGTGCCAGAACCAAAGCGCGCTCACTATTGGCAATGGCGTTGGGCCAGTCCTTCAGCGCGGCATAGGCCACGCCGGTGCGGTTCAAGGCCCAGCACAGCAGGATCGTCTGGCCAGCGGCATCGGCGCTGTGCTGCGCCTTGAAAGCGTGCTCCAGTGCGTCGCGGTACAGACCCACCTTGGCAAATGCCACCACCAGCGTGCAGTGGGCTTGTGACTGGCTCGCATGGTCACTTTGCTGCTCGAACATGGCCAAGGCCTGGGTCGCGAAATCAATGGCCGTCTCGCCAAGGTCCAGGCGCACGTGGCACAGCGCCAGCAGCCCCAGACAGGCGGCGTGCAACACCGGGTCACCCTGGGCGCGATCAACCAGCAGTTGCTCCAGCAACTGTGCCGCGCGGCGATAGTCACCCCCGTCAGTGGCCAGCACGACCGGCGCAAGCGCGGTCATGACTTCAGGGTTGAGCACGGAATTCACGGCGTTTTGAGAGTGTTGAACGGCCCAAACAGCGTCAGCCTGTCGGTGCGCTGCCATTCTCGCGCAAACCTGTCGGCGGGACAACGCATACCCACACGGCAACCGCGCAACGGCGCCCTGGCGGTCCGCCACCGGACAGGGTACGCGGGCCGGCGCGTTCACCCCTGCCACGACACCAGCAAGGCTTACACTAGCAGCTTCATGTCGTCCCTGCCCAATGCTCCCGCGGGCTTGTCCAGACGGCGCCGGTTCATCACACGACTGCGCCACTGCGGACCCCCTGCGCTGAACTGAACGCCCGCTGTTCAGTTCACCGCAGGAGTCCGCATGCATCTTCCCAACTTCGAATTTCGCCCCAAACTGCTTGAATCCCTGGCTGGCTACGACCGCAGCCGCCTGGGCGCCGATATTGGCGCGGGCTTGACCGTTGGCGTGGTCGCGCTGCCACTGGCCATGGCCTTTGCCATCGCCAGTGGCTTGAAGCCCGAGGCTGGCGTGTTTACGGCCATCATCGCGGGTTTCCTGATCTCGCTGCTGGGTGGCAGCAAGGTGCAAATCGGAGGGCCAGCAGGGGCCTTCATCGTCATCGTGTACGGCATCGTCGAGCGCTACGGGCTGGCCAACCTGATCATTGCCACCGCGATGTCCGGGGTGATGCTGTTCCTGATGGGCCTCTTCAAGCTCGGCACGCTGGTTCGCTTTGTGCCGATTGCGGTAGTGATCGGTTTCACCAACGGCATCGCGGTGCTGATCGGGCTGTCGCAGGTCAAGGATTTCCTGGGCCTGCAGGTGATCAGCATGCCGGCCGACTTCTTTGGCATGCTGGTGGCTTTGTCCAGCGCCTGGCAAAGCTGGAGCCCCCACGCCCTGGGCCTGGCCCTGGTCTCGTTGGCTGTCATGGTGGGCTGGCAAACCGGTGTACCACGCCTGGCTGCACGGGACTCGTTGGCCGGCCGGCTGGCGGTGATCCCGGGTGCGGTGGTGGCGCTGGTCGTGGCCACCGTCGCGGTCTCGTTGCTGCACCTGCCGGTCGACACCATTGGCAGCCGCTTTGGCGGCATCCCGTCGTCCCTGCCGGGCTTCGCCTGGCCGGACTTCTCGTGGGCCACGGCGCGCTTTCTGATCATCCCCGCCACCACCCTGGCGCTGCTTGGCGCCATCGAATCGCTGCTGTGCGCCCGCGTGGCCGACAGCATGATCGACGACCGCCACAACCCGAATCAGGAACTGATGGCACAAGGCGTTGCCAATTTCGTGACGCCATTCTTCGGCGGCATGCCCGCCACCGGCACCATTGCCAGAACAGTGGTAAACATCAAGAGCGGCGCCTTCAGCCCCATCGCCGGCATGGTGCACGCCGGCGTCCTGCTGATCACGATCCTGGTTGCCGCGCCACTGGCCACCAACATCCCCTTGCCAACGCTGGCGGCCATTCTGATGCTCGTTGCGTGGAACATGGGCGAGTGGCGCGCGTTTGTCCGCTTGCGCCAGTACCGCCTGCCCTACCGCATCACGCTGCTGATCGTGTTTTTGCTGACTGTGGTATTCGATTTGACCGTGGCGGTCGAGGTCGGCCTGATTGCGGCCTGCATCACCTTCATCTACCGGATCTCCAGCCTGTCGCGCTCGCAGACCATCGGGCCGGCCGATCAGCCTCGCCTGACTGGCCTGGAGGGGCAGGTCGCCGTCCACCGGCTGTACGGCGCGATCTTCTTCGGTGCCGTCAAGCTGATCGAAGCCATCGAAGACCATCTGCCAGCGCGTGCCCTGGTGCTGGACTTCAAGAATGTGATGTACATCGACTCGTCGGGCGCCGACACCCTGCTCGATCTGGTGCGTGCGTGTAGCCGACAGCGGATTCGCCTGATTGCCTGCGGCCTGACGCACCAGCCCCGCGACATCTTGCAGCGCTGCGGCCTGCTGGATTCGCTCGGTGATGCCAACCTGTGCGGCACGCTGGCGCAGGCGGTCGAACTGGCCACGGCCGACGCGGCTGCGGGGCTTGCATCACCGATTGCGCCGACGCCGCGTCCGCATTGAAGCCCGCACCGGTAAAATGCCTGCAAAAGGTCACCTCCATGAATATCTTCTACCGCCCCAAGTACCAGTCCGACACCACCCAGTTTCTGGAGCAACTCAAGGCCAGCAAGCCGGAGATCGAAGCCAGCCAACGCGAAGGCCGCGAACTGCTGTGGGACAAGCAGGTCGACCGCAAGGTCTGGAGCGAGTACCGCCAGGCCCAGGTACCCCAGCAGCCCTACGTCTACCAGACCGAGCCAACCTGACTTGCTTGCTGGGGCGCCAAGCCACGCACAATGAGCGCCAGCAGCTATTCAATTGATAGCAAACAATGACCAGCGTGGCTGACAGAGCGGCCTTGGACGAGCCGTCTGCACGGCCACTGGCCGGCATGCCGGAGGTGATTGACCACGTCGCGGTGGCCCGGCTCTATGGCGAGCCGCTGTTTGCCATGCCGCAGGACCTGTACATTCCGCCCGATGCGCTGGAAGTGTTTCTGGAGGCCTTCGAGGGCCCCTTGGACCTGCTGCTGTACCTGATCCGCAAGCAGAACTTCAACATTCTGGACATCCCGATGGCGGCGGTCACCCGCCAATACCTGGTGTACGTGGACGAGATTCGCGGCCGCAACCTGGAGTTGGCCGCCGAGTACCTGCTGATGGCGGCGATGCTGATCGAGATCAAATCACGCATGCTGCTGCCGCCCAAGAAGGTGGCCCAGGGGCAAGAGCCGGAAGACCCGCGCGCCGAGCTGGTGCGCCGTTTGCTCGAGTACGAGCAGATGAAGCTGGCGGCGGCCCGCCTCAACGCGGTGCCCCAACTTGGGCGCGACTTCCTCAAAGCCGAGGTCACCATCGAGCAGTCCTTGCATCAGCGCTTTCCCGATGTTCACATCGCCGACCTGCAAGAAGCTTGGCGCGACATCCTCAAGCGCGCCAAGCTGATCCAGCATCACCACATCACGCGTGCCGAACTGTCCGTGCGCGAGCACATGAGCATGGTCCTCAAGAAGCTGCAGGGTCGCCGCTTTGTCGAGTTCGAGGACCTGTTCGACGCGGCCAGCGGCGTGCCAGTCTTGGTGGTGACCTTCATCGCCTTGTTGGAGCTGGCCAAAGAGACCCTGATTGAGATCACCCAGGCGGAGGTCTATGCCCCCATCTACGTGCGCCTGGCCTATTCCCCATCCTGAAACCTTGCGGGACAGACCGAAGCGAAGCGAAGCTCTGTCCCCAATTGACTAGAAAGATCCGGAGATGCCCCATCAATTTGACGTGCTGATCGTTGGCAGCGGTCTGGCCGGCCTGAGCGCCGCCTTGCTGCTCAGCGCCACCCAGCGCGTGGCGGTGATCACCAAACGCGCCGTGCACGAGGGCTCCAGCGGCTGGGCGCAGGGCGGCATTGCCGCCGTGTGGGACAAGCGCGACAGCTTCGCGGCGCATGTGGACGACACCCTGGTGGCCGGCGCCGGCCTGTGCGACCTGGCCGCCACCCGCTTCGTGGTGGAACAAGCCCCCCAGGCCATTGCCTGGCTGCAAAGCATGGGCGTGCCCTTCTCGGAAGAAGACGGCCAGTTGCACCTGACGCGCGAAGGCGGCCACAGCGCGCGGCGCATCGTCCACGTGACCGATGCCACCGGCGCCGCCGTGCAACGCACGCTGATCGAGCGCGTGCGCCAGACCCCCAACATCAGCCTGTTCGAAAACCACACGCTGGTCGATCTGATCACCAGCACCAAGCTGGCCCAGCACCGCACCCAGCCGGTGCGCGCGCTGGCCGACCAGCCCAACCGCTGCCTGGGTCTGTACGCACTGGACGACACCACCGACGAGGTGCTGACCTTCGAAGCCCCGCACACCATTTTGGCCACCGGCGGCGCCGGCAAGGTCTACCTGTACACCACCAACCCCGACACGGCGACGGGCGACGGCATCGCCGCCGCCTGGCGCGCCGGTTGCCGGGTGCAGAACATGGAGTTCATCCAGTTCCACCCGACCTGTCTGTACCACCCGCATGCCAAGTCGTTCTTGATCAGCGAAGCGGTACGTGGTGAGGGCGGCCGCCTGTTGCTGCCCGACGGCACGCGCTTCATGCCGCAACACGATCCCCGCGCCGAGCTGGCGCCACGCGACGTGGTGGCCCGTGCGATCGACTTCGAGATGAAGAAAGGTGGCCTGGACTGCGTCTATCTGGACATCTCGCACCAGCCGCTGGCCTTTCTCCAGGAGCACTTTCCAAATATCTATGCGCGCTGCCTGGAGCTGGGCATCGACATCAGCAAACAGCCTATTCCCGTGGTGCCGGCGGCGCACTATACCTGCGGCGGCGTGTTGGCCGATCTGGCCGGGCGCACCGACGTGGCCGGCCTGTATGCCATTGGCGAGACCGCCTGCAGCGGCCTGCACGGCGCCAACCGGCTGGCCAGCAATTCATTGGTCGAATGCATGGTGTTTGCGCGCGCGGCCAGTCAGGCCATCAGCGCATCACCCCCGGCGCCGACCGTGCCTTTGCCGGCCTGGGACGACAGCCGCGTCACCGACTCCGATGAATGCGTGGTGATCTCGCACAACTGGGACGAGTTGCGCCGCTTCATGTGGGACTACGTGGGCATTGTGCGCACCAACAAACGGCTGGAACGCGCGGCACACCGCATCGCGCTGCTGCAGGGCGAGATTCAGGAGTTCTATGCCCACTTCCACGTCACGCGCGACTTGCTGGAACTGCGCAACCTGGTGCAGGTGGCGGACCTGATCGTGCGTAGCGCCCAGGCTCGGCATGAGAGCCGTGGCCTGCATTTCAGCCGCGACTACCCGCAGCTCGACACCGACCCGCGTCCCACCACCTTGACGCCGTAGTCGCGCGAATTCGCGGCCCAGGACGGCGTCTCACCCAGCCACGCAGGCTTTTGAAGAAGACCACCGGTCAGAACCCGACACCAACACCCATCATCAGCGCGTGATAACCGCCGGTCAGAGCCGGGTAAGAGGCGTCCTTGTTGTATTCATATACGTAGGAAGCCTTGAGCTTGATGTTCTTCTTGACCGCGTAATCGACACCTAGAGCGAGGCTATGCAGCGCGCTGTTGATGGTGCCATCGATGGTGTTATTGGCCGACAACTGGTCGAAGATGTACCCGCTAGCGATATTTCCCTTGGACTTCGACCATGTGTAGTTGCCGTTCCAGCGGAGATTGTCACTCACCTGCCAGTCGCCACCCAGCGTCAAGATATGGCTGTCGACGTTGTAGTTGGAGCGCCCTGCGTCGGCAAAAAGCACGTTTTGGGTTCCTTCGTAACGACGCCGGTTGCTACGCAGGAAGTTGCTCGCAAAATCGCCCTGCAGCCACGACAAACTGGCCGTGGTGTTGATCCATTCGCTCACCGGGAAATTAAGGGAAACACCCGCCGACTGCTGGGTCTTGTTGTTGTCCTGCCTGGTCGTGATCGCGGCGGGAGCGCCCCCGACAGTGCTGTCGGTGAAGGCGTTGTTGGCATTTTTGTAGTTTTTGTAGTTGTAATAGCCGCTTGCCAGCATGCCGTTTTTCGCCGCGTAGCTCAACTTGGTTTTCAGAGTGAACGCCTCTTCAGGCTCGCTGACCAAGCCGGTCTGGCTCGCGGTGACATAAGCCGGTGTGACGCGCAGGATCATTCCGGGCATCGGTCGGGCATTCCAGTTCACATACAACTCATCCGCCCGCGTCTTTTCCTTGTAGAGAGACTCGTGAGGCTGAACCGATGACACCGTCGCGCTTGACCAGGTCAAGTCACGGTCCTTGTCTTGGCGCTTCCAGCCAACGGTCACTGTGGATTTCAGTGCGGTCGGCCGGAATGTGGCTGCCAGTCCGTAACTCAGCGTTCTTAGCCAGTTTATGCGGACCGTGAGTTGTTCGCCATGCGCTGGATCGAGCAAGCCGACCGCAGGGAAGCTGGAATCGTTCTTGCGATTGTTGTACTTGGCGAAGCCCTCAAGGCCGACACTGCTAAACACATTCGATGTCACATTCAAATATGCGCTATTGGTGGTGATTTTTCCCCTGTTGTAGCTTGCCGCCTGCTGTTCCTGGCTGAACGAATCCTGATCCAATACCGAAAGGCCATAACCTGCTGCCACCGCCGTACTGCCATAGTTCTTGGCAAAGCGGAAGTTGTTGGAGATCAGCGTGGCGTCTGGAACAAAGTGCACGGAGCGCGTGTAAATGCCCGGCTCCACCACGGCACCCGAGGCAACGCCTCCAGCCAATGTCTCGATGTTTGTCCTGAAATCATTGACCGTGAACGTTTTCGACTTGTTATCAAACTTTTCCAGAGCGCCTTCATATGACAAGACGAACCCCCCTGGCGCTCCAGTTAGATTGAACGTATACCGGTTCATCTTTTCATCAATCGGTTTGTCAACACCGCGCCAACGCTCCAGAACCCGGGCGCCTGTGGCGCCGGCGCTATTCACGTCGCCGTTTCCAAGAATCCAGGTCGCGAAACGATTGCCATCGCGCTTGTAACCGTCGTAATTGACCGCAGCGGCGGCGTTGAACAAAGTTGGTTTGAGTGCTAAGCCCAAACCGTAGGTCGTGCGGTCGACCATGAAACTGGTTTGCCCCGCTGAATCGTTATTGAACTGGGACAGATAGCCGGTGTTTGCATTCCCGGCATACGCTGGATCAATCCCGCCGGGCACGCCAGCACCAGGGCTGTAGAGGAAATTCAAGCCATGGGTGGCCGTGCGGAAGTTCGTGTAATACCCACTGAAGCCCAGCGTATCGGAGTTCGCCTTGACAGTTCCACGATGATTGGACGCGCCGAAACCTTCGCGCTCGAGTTCAAATACCGTGCGCTGGGCGTTCTTGCCCACGACATTCAGGTCGAGATCAAGGTAATTGCCGTCACGCTGGTTGCCGCCCATCCCCTGCTGGTAGTTGTAACGCTCAAGGAACTGCGTGGCATTGGTGCCGGAACCCTTGAAATAATCGAAGCTGTAGAGCTTGGGTGTTACTTCGCCAAAAAAAACCGCGCCATCGGCCGCATGCAAGGGCGCGCCAAACGCACTCGCCACCGCTACGGCCATCACTTTCATCTGTGTTTTCGAATTCATGATATTTCCCCTAAAGTTCTCAGAATCTCAGGTGCATGTCGTTTGCGCTGCCATGGATGGCGCTGTGGCAACTGGCGCAGTCGCGCAGCAAGGCTCCAGAAATTCGTGTTGTAGTGCTTGCCGAACCACCCTGCCCGTGACGGTTTCCCGGTGGCGCATGGCATTGGAGGCACTGCATCGGCTGTGCCACCGTCAGCAATCGCTTGTTTGGCGAGCCGTGCGGGTCGTGGCAGTTCTTGCAGTCTTCGGCAACCGGCGGGTGTTCGAAGGCGTGAGGCCCGCGCACCGCCTGATGGCATGAGGTGCATGTTGCCGTCGCCGCGCCCAGCGTGGCCAGCTTCGAGGCGTGCGGATCATGGCAGCCGGTGCAGGTGGCTCCGCCTTCCTTGACCGGGTGGTGCGAGGTCATGCTGAACTTGGCCAGCACGTCTTGGTGGCAGGTCGCGCACAGCGCGGTAGTCTTGCCGCCTTTCTCCATTCCAGCATTGAGCGCCTTGACCTTGGGCGTGTGGTTGCCATGGCAGTCACGGCACTGCACGCCGGCCTTGTTGTGCTCTGCGATGGCGAAGTGCATGCGGCGCTTGTCGGCTTCGTGACAGCTCAGGCATTCCTTCGATTCAGGCTTGGTGGCGACCACCGCCGTCGGCTTGGTGCCTTTGGCCTTTTCCCGATCTTCCTGGTTCTTCGCGTGATCTGCCGCATTGACGTGGCAACTGTTGCACTCGCCATGAAAGGCGTGGGATGTCTTCGCCTCGGTCTTGTGACATTCAACGCACTGGTCACCTCTAATCGGCGCAGCCTTGGCCGCCGTGGGGGCGGCGGCCCACGCGCCAACATGCAGGGCACCCCCCAAAATAACCGCCAGCAACACGGCAAGACGTCTCATGGCTTACTCCTCCTGTTTAAGTTCAAGTCATTCAAAACCGCGAAGCCCCTTGCCGCGAAGCAGCGATGGCAGGGGCTGTCATTCATTTTCAAAATACCCGGTCATCTTTTGCCCGCGAGAAGCTTTGCCTTCAACTCCGAGGGTCCATCCGGACCAACCGGTTCCTTGTGTGCAATGCCGAAATGACATTCGATGCAGGTCATGCCTTCGGTTTTGGCCTTGGTGTGCCGCCGTTGCGCCTTCTCGGTTTGCAGGTCGGACGACATGGCTTCCAGAGTGTGGCAATTGCGGCACTCGATCGAGTCGGTGGTCAGCATGCGCGTCCACTCGCGTGTGGCCATTGCGTAGCGATGAGTCTCGAACTTTGCCGGGGTGTCGATGACGCCGGTGATCTTGCCCAACACTTCCTTGCTCGCCTGGATCTTGCGCACCATCTTGTGCGTCCAGTCTTTCGGCACGTGGCAATCAGAACAGCTCGCGCGCACGCCAGTGCGATTCGAGTAGTGAATGGTCTTCTTATATTCCTGGTAGACGTTGTCGCGCATCTCGTGACAGCCGGTACAGAAGCCCATCGCATTGGTGGCTTCCAGGCCGGTATTGAAACCACCCCAGAAAATGATGCCGGCGACAAAGAAGAAACTGGCCACCGTGAGCAGCGAGTACTTGACGCATGGGGTGCGCAGTGTGACCCAGAAGCGGGCTAGCCAGGCGACTTTCACGTTCTCTCCTGGGCTGGTCAACGCGACAGGATCCACTGCACCAGGTTCCTGACCTTCTCAGGGTCGCGGGTCTTGGCCGCGCCGTGGTCTTCTTCGACCCCGTCGATCTTGACCTTGCTCGGCACGGTGACGTGCTTGGTGAGCTTGGCCTCCGCGTCCGCCTTGCCCCGGTACTTGGCGGCGGTTTCCTTGAACGAGGGGCCGTCCTTTTTCTTGTCGACGCTATGGCACTTGATGCACTTGCTGTCTTCCAGCAATTTCATCGCGGCGTCGTCGTCGATGGCGTACGCGGGAACTGCGATGGTCAGACAACAGACCAGACCTGCCAGGCGGTTTTTCATGATCCTGAATCCCTCAATTGAATTGCACTTATTGAGGGTGATTCTGAACTTTTTCGGCACTTCACCATATCGGCGAGTGCTTAAAGTTCTTATAGGAAATATCCTATCGCCGCTAGCGCGGATCAGGCGCGCGTCAGTCCGGCAGGGCACTCAGGCCACGGGCGATCGCGTAGCGCACCAGCTCCGAAGTTGTCGTCATCTCCATCTTTTGCATGATGCGGGTCTTGTGCGTACTGACGGTCTTGACACTGAGCGACAACGCGACGCCAATTTCGGTGAGTCCCTGGCCGGCGACCAGCATTTCGAACACCTGGTATTCCCGGTTGGAGAGCAGCGTATGCGGCAGCGCCTCGCTGTCGGTGCCAATCCGCCGTGCCATGAGCTCGGCCACATGTGGGCTAACCTGGATGCCGCCAGCGGCCACCTTGCGGATGGCCGCCACCAGCAACTCGGCATCGCTCTCCTTGGTGACGTAGCCGGCAGCGCCCGCACGAAAGGCACGCAAGGCGTACTGGTCTTCGTGATGCATGCTGAAAATCAGAATCGGCAGGCGGGGCTGGTCGCGATGCACCAGCTTGATCAATTCCAGGCCGCTCTTGCCCGGCATCGAGATGTCCAGCACCAGGATGTCGCACTCCAGGGTTTGCAGGCGCGACAACAATTCGTTGCCGTTGGCGGCTTCGCCGACCACCGTCAAGTCTTCGGTATCAGCCAGTATCTGCCTCAGGCCATCACGAATGATGGAGTGATCGTCGGCCAGAAAGACGCGTTTCATCCAAGTGTTTCTCAGGAAGCCGCAGGCAGATGCTTGAGCGGCAGTTGCACGTCGATCGCCACACCGCCCGACGCGGAGCGACCCAGTTCAAGCTGGCCACCGAACATCAGCACGCGCTCGCGCATGCCGACCAGGCCGTTGCCGGCACGAAACATCGGGCTTGCCGACGGCTGCATGCCGCGGCCGTTGTCTTCGATCGCAAGACAAAGAACTTCGTCCTCGAGTTGCAGCGTCACCGACACCTGACTGGCCGACGCATGACGCGCAACATTGGTCAGCGCTTCCTGCAGGATGCGATAGGCGGCGGTTGCCATGTCCGCCGCGCACTCGTCGGCGGCGGGATCGATGTCGACATCGACGGCGATACCGCTGCGCTGCGAAAAATCGTTGGACAGCCATTCGGCGGCCGCGACCAGGCCGAGATCGTCGAGCAAGAGCGGGCGCAGCTCGGTGGTGATGCGCCGGACCGAGCTAACGGTGTCGGCGAGCAGGCCCTTCATGACGTTGACCTTGCCTTGCAGTTCGGGGTGTGAGCTGCGCAGGTGTTCGGCCAGTGATGACAGATCAAGACGCAGACGCATCAGGTGCTGGCCCAGCTCGTCATGGAGTTCGCGCGCGATGCGGCTGCGTTCGGATTCGCGCACCATGATCAGGGACTCCGACAGTCTGCGCAATTCGGTAGTGGTGGCACGCAAGGTGGCCTCGGCCCGACGCCGTTCCGAGATATCGTGCAGAACCGCTGTAAACAGCGTGCGACCGCCCACGGTAACTTGCGAGATGGTGGACTCGACCGGGAATTCCTCGCCGCCGGCGCGCAGACCGACGACATCGCCGCGGATTGCCCGCGACGGGGTTCGACTCTCATGAAACCCGCCGACATGGCGCTCATGGGCAGACCGATAGCGTTCGGGCAAAAAGCGCGCGAGCGGCGCGCCGATTGCTTCGCTGGCAGTGCAGGCAAACATCTTCTCCGCGGCCGGATTGAACAGAACGACACGTTGCTCCATATCGACTGTGACGATGGCGTCCATGGCCGTGTCGACCAGTGCGCGCAGGGTCTCGCCGGTCTGCGCCAAGTTGTCGGCGAGGAATTGCTCCCGTTTTAATTCGCGGACCAACAGCAGCGTGATCAGGGCAATAAAGGACGCCATGGCGCCGGCGCTGACCCATAGGGTGAATGCGTTACGGCGCCAGTCGGTCAGCGCGGCGGCGTCGAGGCTGGACACTGCCAGTGTCAGCGGAAATTCGGCGATATCGCGATAGACCACCACGCCCGGCGCGTCGCCATCGATGCGTTCGCTGCGCAAGCTATCCGTGGACCCCGCCGGCGACGCCGGTAGCGGGAAGGCGCGGCCGATCATCTCCTCGTCGCGCGGCGTGCGCGTCAGCAGACGGCCGTCCTTCAGGTACAGGGCCACCGGGCTTATGTAATGGAGCTTGAGATTGTGCAACTGCTCGAAGTAGTCGAGATTCAATGCCGCAACGACGACACCGGCAAACTGTCCGTCGTCGCGCTCGATGCGGCGGCTTATGTGCACCGTCCATTGGCCGCCCATCCGGTTCACCAGTGGTCGGCCGACGAGCACTTCACCCTTCTTGTGGGAGCGGTGAAACTGGAAGTAGTCGCGATCCGCCACCTCCACCTGGGGAATCGGGAAATCGGTGGAGGTATTGATCACCTTGCCCTCGGCATCGACCAGAAACAACGCGCCGATATGCGGCATGCCCCCGATACGTGCCTTGAGCATGGTATGGATCAGAAAGTCGCTGGCGAAGAGCTGGTCTTTCTCCAGGCTGCCGACCCGCTCCGCAACGCCGCTGACTACCAGGTCGACGCCCTGTAGGGCACGAGCGGTCTGGTCGCCGATGATCTGGCTTACGCTGGATGCTTCCTCGGCGGCATGGCGGATTTCATGCCGTCTCAGGTCAAGCAGGTAGATTTCGGTCGCGATCAGAACCATGCTCGCGGCGATGGTGCCCAGCAGCAGCACGGCGCGCACCGGGCTTTGCACCCAATGTCGCGCTCGCGTCAGTTTCTCGATTGTGCTGGCGGCAAATACCATTCATGGCTCCGTGGCGAATGCGGGGACGGCCTGGAATGAAACCCTGAGACAGTTGAACGGATCGGCATCGCACCCAGTATCGCACCTCGAATAAGCCCAGATCCGCGTGAAGGCCCCCACCTTGCCCACGGCAACGGCCTGATAGGAAGACTTACCGCTGGAGAGTGCTGCCCGACAAAAAGGCCAAATCGCCTCGCTCAAGACTTACTTTGCGCATGTCGCCAAACGCTTTTCAGGCCGCGCCCCAGGCGCGACCGCGACTACTGCGGCGGCGGGTAACGCAGCTTCCACGTCCACGTCTTCGTGAACGGGCTGTAGTCCATGTACCCCTGCAGCGCGGTGGGCTTCGCGGTCGCCGTCGCCCCGGCCTTGGCCGGCGCCGCGGCGGTCACCGGGGGACGCTTCAGCTCGACCGATCCCAACAACTCCTGGATCGCCGGGGTGAACTGCTCGCTGCTGGTCACCGCGACGATGCTCGTCGCGCGGGTGTAGCCGCTAATGGTGGTGAGGATCGCAATCGACGTACCGCCGCTGAAAGCAAACGTGGCCACGCCGGACTTCACCTTCCAGCCGTTCTCCTCGGCGGTGTCGGTCACCCGGGCGGGCTCGGTGGCCTTGTAATTCTTGACGACGAGCTCCTGCCACTCGCTGGCGAAGTCGGCGTCCACGCTCCCTTTGCTGGTAGTGCTGCGGACGAGGAAGATCTGACAGTAGGAGCGAGTCGCCGGGTCAGTCATCGTGTAGCCAAGAATGTTCTTGATCGAGTCGTCCCGCTGCCACGCGGTGCCCTTCCACGGCGCGGGCGGTGCGTAGTGGATGAGGTCGTAGACCTCTTTGCCCGCCCAAGCGACGCCGGGCGACAGCACCCACAGGATCAGCAGGACAGAAAGGCATTTCAACCGCATAAGCCCCAGTATGGCCCCGTGGAACAGCCATCAAGCTGCGTGAAAACCCTCATTCTGACACCCTGAATGACAGCGTTACCCTGGAAAGCCCTGTCCAACAGAGTGGCCTGCGTTGCACGGGGCGCGTCCCACCACCTTGGCCCCGTGGCCGCGCGGATTCGCGGCCCACGACGCTACCAACCAGCCGCGCAGGCTGTTGAAGAACGCCACCGCCTCGGCCCGATGCAGATCGGGCAGCGTCAGCACCGCCTCGGCCATCTCGCCACTGGCCAGCAGTTCGGCACGGTAGGTGCCCGCCAGCAAGCCGCAATGCAGGGCCGGCGTCAGCCAGCGCCCGCCCAGCTTGAGCGCCAGGTTGCCGCGGGTGAACTCGGTCAGCTCGCCGCGCTCGTTGTGCAGCAGCGTGTCGAACACGCCCGGCGCCGCCAGCAAACGCGTGTCGTAGTGCTGGCGCCGGGTGGTCTTGTGCACCACGAACTCGTGCTCGGTCCCCTGGGTGGCGAGCGGATCGGCGCTGAGGTTGAAGACCACCGGCTCGGGCGTCGTCGCCAAATCGGCCACCTGCGCGGCTGGCTGCCCCGCTGCAGAACAGGTCAAGCGCACCCGGTAGATGCCCTGCGCGCGACCGGGCAACAAGGCCAGCAGGCAGGCGCGCACCGCCTCGGGCTGCCAGTCGAAGCCAAAGTAGGCGGCGCTGTTCGCCATGCGTGCCAGGTGCCGATCCAGCAGCCAGAAGCTTCCGTCCTCCAGGCGCAGCGTCTCCAGCAGATCAAAGTCAGCCCCGGCGCGCTGCAGGAAGCGGGTCTTGGCCGCCAACTCCCGCCACTCGGCGCCTGGCTCGGCGTAGAAGGTGATCGCGCTGCCCACGCCATAGCGCGCCCGCCAGCCGGGCTGGGCCGAGGCCGTTGTCGGGGCGTGGTCTCGCCCCAGGGCGACGGTGCGGATCGGCACATTGAAAGTGGCCGCGCCGCCGGGGCGCACCACGCCCACCGCCCCGCAGTAAACACCGCGCGGACCCTTCTCCAGCGCCGCAATCCAGTGCATGGCGCGGGCCTTGGGCGCGCCGGTGACCGAACCACAGGGGAACAGTGCCGCAAACAATTCGGGCAAACCCACGCCAGGGCGGGTACGCGCCGTGACGGTGGACGTCATCTGCCACACCGTGGGCAAAGACTGCACCTCGAACAAGCGGGACACCTGCACGCTGCCGGGCAGCGCGACGCGGCCCATGTCGTTGCGCAGCAGGTCCACGATCATCACGTTCTCGGCCTGCTCCTTGGTGCTGCGGCGCA
>JAUXWC010000288.1 GCA_030685025.1 Rhodoferax sp. | reverse complement strand
GCGAAAACCTGTGAGTCCCGTACGATAAGTGGAGGCCTTTGGTCCACTCAGCGGGAAAAGACGGAAAAAACTGCCTGTGCTTAAAATTTAGGCAGTGGTGTTTCTCGAAAAAATGGGGTTTCCGGTCAGGCACTACCTACTGGATTTAGTGAGCGCCCGCAGGCACCACCGGCAGTGGCGCCGATACTTTGACCTAGGTCATAGGCTCATTGGTAGTGAATTCATACAATGCGCATGCATCATAGACAATCCCTACTAACCCGAATGCCCGGTATGCCATCCAGATCAGTTCCTTCCCCGTCCCGCCGCGCCATTGTCCAAGGCTTGTTTGGACTGGCATTCTTGCCATCGGCCCGGTCTGCCAACGCACCGCTCAGCCTGCCAACCGCCATCAATCGCACGGCCCGTTTTCGCGCGCTTTCGCAGCGCACCGCCAAGGCCTACTGCCAGTCCTACCTCAACGTCATGCCGGACCAGGCGAAGTTGGTGCTGGGCACGGCGCAAAAGCTGTTTGACAACGGCTTCGCTGATTTGGCCAGAGCCAACCTGTCCACCGATCTGGTCAAACAAGTCCTGGCCATACAAACCCAAGTCAACGCCTTGCACGACCTGGTGGCCAGATCACCCTCCAAAGAGCAGGTGGGCTTGGTCAATGCACAGGCGAACAACGTGCTGACCCTGGCAGACGGCACCACGCAAGCGCTGGAAAGCCTGTCCAAGAACGCTTCCCTTAAGCTGGTGAACCTGGCCGGCCGGCAACGCATGTTGTCCCAACGCTTGGCCAAGAACTACTTCCTTTTGGCCGCCAATTTCAGCCAAAGCGCCATCCGGGACCAGTTGAAGGTCGACGCCAACGCCTTCAAACAGGCGCTCGCAACCCTGAAAGCGGCCCCGATCTCGACCGTGGCGATTCGCAACGAGATGGAACTGGGCGAATCCCAATGGATCTTCTTCGAATCCGCCATCGCCCGCAGGCCCGATGCCGACGGCCTGGGCGCGGTCGCCACCACCAGCGAGCGCCTGCTTGAGGTGATGAACAATCTGACCGGCCACTACGACGACGCGTTGCGCGACATTCTGGGGTGACCTGGCTGGGCGCGCCGGGCAACAGATGAGCTGCGCCGGGTGTCGTCGAACGGCGCATACTGCGGCTTCTGCGCGCAAGCGTCTCACCAGGATTGCCCATGACCATCTGCCCCATCGCCATCGTTGCTGGCTGCCAAAAATGCCCCGCCTTCAAGATCTGTCCACTCAAGACGGTATTGGGCGACGCACCGAAGACCGCCGCACGCAAGACCGACAGCGTCGAAAAGAAGCCCAAGAAGTAGCAGCAACTGCCAGGCGCCAGTTGCTCTAACAAGCCGCCAGGCGGCTCAACACAAGGCGGGATAATCGAGCCTTATGAATCCCTTGCTTTCCCGCCTACAACCCTACCCGTTCGAGCGTTTGCGCCGACTGTTCGTCGGCGTCACGCCCAACCCCGAGTTGCACCCGATCAGTCTGGGCATGGGTGAGCCCAAGCATGCCACCCCGGCCTTCATTCAGCAGGCCATGATCGAAGCGATCACGCGCCAGCCCAGCGGCTTGGCGGCCTACCCTGCCACCGCCGGCGAGCCCGCCCTGCGCGACGCGTTTGCGCAGTGGCTGCAACGCCGCTACGGTCTGACCGTCAACCCCACCACGCAGACGCTGCCTGTCAATGGCTCGCGGGAGGCGCTGTTCGCGTTGACTCAGAGCGTGGTCAATCCAGGCGCGCCCAACCCGGACCCTGGCCCCCTTGAACGGCCACTAGTCGTGTGCCCCAATCCGTTCTATCAAATCTATGAAGGCGCCGCGCTGTTGGCCGGCGCCGATCCTTACTTTGTTGCGAGTGACCCGGCACGCAATTTCGCAGTGGATTGGGACGGCGTGCCGACAATGGTGTGGGAGCGGACTCAGCTTCTATTTGTCTGCTCACCCGGCAACCCGACTGGTGCGGTGATGCCGCTGTCCGAGTGGGAAAAACTGTTCAACCTGAGCGACCGACATGGGTTTGTGATCGCGTCCGACGAATGCTACAGCGAGATCTATTTTCGTGATGAACCGCCATTGGGCGGCATGCAAGCAGCGACCTTGTTGGGTCGCCGCGACTTCAAGAACCTGGTTTCACTGACCAGCCTGTCCAAGCGCAGCAATGTGCCCGGCATGCGTAGCGGCTTCGTCGCTGGTGACGCCGCGATCATCAGTCAGTTCCTGCTTTACCGGACCTACCACGGCAGCGCCATGAGCCCGGTGGTGCAGGCCGCCAGTCTGGCCGCCTGGGGCGATGAAGCCCATGTGATTGAAAACCGCGCCCTGTACCGCGAGAAGTTCCAGCAGGTGACACCGATCCTGGCAGCGGTGATGCCAGTGACCTTGCCCGATGCAGGCTTCTACCTGTGGGCGCAGGTGCCCACAGGCCGCCAGGCGCGCGCCCGCAGTGACACGGATTTCGCCCGAGAATTGCTGGCTCTTTACAATGTCACCGTGCTGCCGGGCAGTTTTTTGGCCCGCGAGGTCGACGGCGTCAACCCCGGCGCACAGCGCGTGCGCATGGCCCTGGTGGCCGAAACCTCGGAGTGTGTCGAGGCTGCGCAGCGAATCGCCCAATTTGTCCGATCCTTCAACTAAAGAAATGCCCGACCGCTCATGACCCAACCATTGCAGCAGATCATCGACAACGCCTGGGAAGACCGCGCCAACGTGTCCGCCCAATCGTCGCCCAAGGAAATCATTGAGGCTATCGAACACGTCATCGACCAGTTGGACAGCGGCCAGCTTCGCGTCGCAACCCGCCAGGGGGTCGGGCTGTGGACCACCCACCAGTGGATCAAGAAGGCAGTATTGCTGAGCTTTCGGCTGCGCGACAACACGGTCATGCGCGCGGGCGACCTCGGCTTCTACGACAAGGTTCAAACCAAGTTTGCCGACCTCAGCGAAGACGATATGCGCGCCAGCGGCGTGCGCGTGGTCCCACCAGCCGTTGCCCGGCGCGGCAGCTTCGTGGCCAAGGGTGTGGTGCTGATGCCGTCGTTCGTGAACATTGGTGCCTATGTGGACCAAGGCACCATGGTGGACACCTGGGCGGCGGTGGGCTCCTGCGCGCAAATCGGCAAGAACGTGCACTTGAGCGGTGGAGTTGGCATCGGCGGCGTACTCGAACCGATGCAGAACGGCCCCACCATCATCGAAGACAACTGCTTCATCGGTGCCCGCTCCGAAGTAGTCGAAGGCGTCATCGTCGAAGAGAACTCGGTCATTTCAATGGGCGTCTTCATCGGACAGAGCACGCCCATTTACGACCGTGCCAGCGACACCGTCAGTTATGGCCGCGTGCCGGCTGGCTCGGTCGTGGTCAGCGGCAGCCTGCCCAAGGCCGATGGCAAGTACAGCCTCTACTGTGCCGTCATCGTGAAGCGAGTCGACGCGCAAACTCGCGCCAAGACCAGCCTCAACGAGCTGTTGCGCGACTGAGTCTTTCCAGAGAACATCCAACATCCGACAATCAGTTGAGGACAGAGCTAAAGGTCTGTCCCGCAAAGTATCAGAGAGACACACCATGGCAAGCAACGGCACGATGGGCACGATGGAGCGAATCCTTCGCTTGATGAGCGACAAGAAGGCCTCCGACGTTTACTTGTCAGGTCATTCCCCGGCACTGATCAAGATCAATGGCCAGTGCGTGCCGATCAACAACCAGACCCTGCCGGTTGACGCGCCGCGCAACCTGCTGGCCGAGGTGCTACCGCCAGATCGCATTGAAGAACTGGAAGAGCTTGGCGAGCTCAACATGGGTTTCCCGCTTGCTGGCGTGGGGCGCTTTCGGGTCAGCGCGATGCGCCAGCGTGGCTCCATCGCGGCGGTGATCCGCTTCGTGCCCAACGAGATTCCGCCGCTCTCGACCCTGTCATTGCCCGCCATTCTGGGCGAGCTGATCATGGAAAAACGCGGCCTGATCCTGATGGTGGGCGCCACCGGCTCGGGCAAGAGCACCACGCTGGCCTCGATGATCGACTGCCGCAATGAAAGCTACTCCGGGCACATTCTGACGATTGAAGACCCGATCGAATTCTTGTTCAAGAACAAGAAATCCATCATCAACCAGCGTGAAGTAGGCGTGGACACCCAGTCCCTGCAAGTGGCCCTCAAGAACGCCTTGCGCCAAGCCCCGGACGTGATTTTGATTGGCGAGATCCGTGATCGCGAGACCATGTCGGCTGCCATTGCCTACGCCCAATCCGGTCACCTGTGCCTGGCCACCATGCACGCCAACAACAGCTACCAGGCGCTCAACCGGATCTTGAGCTTCTACCCGGTGGAAGTTCGCCAAACCATGCTGGGCGACCTGGCTGCGGCGCTCAAGGCGGTGGTGTCCCAACGCTTGATGCGCACCACTACCGGCGGTCGCATTCCAGCGGCGGAGATCATGCTCAACACCAAGCTGATCGCCGACTTGATCGAAAAGGGCGATTTCTCGGGCATGAAGGAAGCGATGGAGAAATCCATGGCCGAAGGCTCGCAGACCTTCGAGGCCGACATCGCGCGCCTGATTGTCAGCGGCAGCGTTGACCGCAAGGAAGGCCTGGCCAACTCCGACTCGCCCACCAACCTGATGTGGCGCATGCAAAACGACTTCAACGTGGCCGCCCCGTCTCGTGAATTGCAGGAAGACCCGGATGATCAACCCTCGTTCACCGAGATCACGCTGGACGTGAAACATTGATGATCGCCGCGCAGAACCGCTTCAAGCAAGATCGCGCCCCCTCGGGGGGCAGCGCCGCCAACGCAATGGCTAACGTGGGGGCATGATGACCACTACGCTTCGCCTGGCCGAACAACTGATCTCCTGCGCCTCGGTCACGCCGGACGATGCGTCCTGTCAGTCGATTATTGCGGCGCGACTCGCGCCGTTGGGATTTGTGTGCGAGACAATGGTCCGTGGCCCGGAGGATTTTCGGGTCACCAACCTGTGGGCCAAACGCGCCGGCAGCGCGACCGGTGATCAGGCCCAGGGCGCAGCGCTGTTGGTATTCGCCGGCCACACCGATGTGGTGCCCGCTGGGCCGCTGGAACAGTGGCACAGCCACCCGTTCGCGCCAAGCCACCGTGACGGCAAGTTGTATGGCCGTGGCGCCAGCGACATGAAGACGTCTCTGGCGGCGTTCGTCGTCGCGGTCGAAGAATTCCTGGCCGAGCGGCCAAGCACCCCATTGTCGATCGGTTTCTTGCTGACCAGCGACGAAGAAGGGCCCGCCAATGACGGCACCGTGGTTGTTTGCCAAGCCCTGCAGGAGCGTGGCGAGCAGATCGACTACTGCATCGTAGGTGAACCGACGTCGGTCGAACGTACCGGTGACATGATCAAGAACGGCCGACGTGGCTCGCTCAGCGGGCGACTGACCGTCAACGGTATTCAAGGCCACATCGCCTACCCGCAACTTGCCAAGAACCCGATCCACCTGATCGCCCCGGCGCTGGCAGAACTGGTCGCCATGCACTGGGACGAAGGCAACGAATTCTTTCCGGCCACCAGTTGGCAAGTCAGCAACGTCCACGCCGGCACGGGCGCGGGCAATGTGATTCCCGGCTCCATCGTGATTGATTTCAACTTTCGCTTCTCGACCCGATCCAGCCCAGAGTCGTTGCAAGAGCGGCTGTGCGCCGTGCTTGATCGCCACGCACCGGACTACCAAGTTGATTGGGTCCTGGGCGGCCTGCCGTTCCTGACGCCCCCCGGAACATTGGTGAATGCAGTACGGGATGCCATCCTGGCCGAGACCGGGCTGAGCACCGTGCTGTCCACCACCGGCGGCACCAGCGACGGACGCTTCATCGCAAAGATCTGTCCACAAGTGATTGAATTGGGCCCGCCCAATGCGACCATCCACCAGATCAATGAGCATGTCTGTGTGGCCGACATCGAGCCCTTGAAGAACATCTACCGGCGCACGCTCGAACTACTCGAACACGCTCCTCACGCATGACTATCCTGGAACTGATTGAAGCCGGCGCACAACGGCTGGCCGACGCCAAGGTGGTGTTTGGCCACGGCACGACCAATGCCTTCGACGAGGCCGCCTGGCTGGTGTTGTGGTCCTTGGGCCTGCCGCTCGACACCCCGCTGGACGGCCCAGACTCCGACGCCAACAGGCCTGTAGCCACCACCGATAGTGCGCGAGTTGCTACACTTTTGGAAGCACGCATCACCACCCGCCAGCCCGCCGCCTACCTGACGCACGAGGCCTGGCTGCAGGGCGTGCCGTTCTATGTGGACGAGCGTACCATCGTGCCGCGCTCGCTGATCGCCGAGGTCATTGCCGACGGTGGTATCGATTACTGGCTGTCCGAATCCACGCAGCGCGTGCTGGACCTGTGCACCGGCAACGGCAGCCTGGCCGTGATCGCCGCCCTGAGCTACCCCGACACGGTGATCACCGGTGCCGACCTGTCGACCGACGCCCTGGCCGTGGCCCGCATCAACGTCGATCGCCACCAGTTGCAGGACCGCATCACCCTACTGGAATCCGACGGCCTGCGCGCGCCCGAACTGCAGGCGCGAGGCCCCTTCGACCTGATCCTGTGCAACCCGCCCTACGTCAACGCCGACAGCATGGCCACCTTGCCGGCGGAGTACCAAGCCGAGCCGGTACTGGCCCTGTCCGGCGGGACGGATGGCATGGATTTCGTACGAACCCTGTTGGCCCAGGCGCCCGCGCTGATGGCCCCCGGCAGTGTGCTGGCGCTGGAGATCGGCAACGAACGAAACTTTTTTGAAGCCGCCTTTCCCAACCTGGAAGCGGTCTGGCTGGAAACCAGTGCGGGGGCGGATCAAGTCGTGGTCATCACACGGGAGGCGCTTTTGGGGGGGCCGAAGCCAGACGGGCTGGGTAAGTGACTCCGTTCGTGTCCCCCGCCCGTACCGGGCTCCTCCTTGACCTCACGGCGCCACTCACCCAGCCCGCCTGGCTTCTCGAATGGTGGGGACTTGCGCTGTTTTCCTGCACGCGCCTAGACAACCGCTGCAAGGCGGGAGGATGGGGCACTGC
>JAUXWC010000273.1 GCA_030685025.1 Rhodoferax sp. | reverse complement strand
CCGAAACCGCGCAACTGCTGGAAAGGCTCGAGCTGTTGCCGCCCAAGATCGTTCCATACCAAGGGAGGGAGCTGCGCGAGTTCGACCTCGACGCGGCGCTGGCCCGCAACCCTGCCCTGATCCTGGTGGACGAACTGGCGCATTCCAACGTCGCCGGCTCGCGTCATCCCAAGCGCTGGCAGGACGTCGAGGAACTGCTGGCGGCGGGCATCGACGTCTGGACCACGGTGAACGTGCAGCATCTGGAAAGCCTCAACGATATCGTCGGCGGCATCACCGGCATCCAGGTGCGCGAGACCCTGCCGGACCGGGTATTCGAGCAGGCCGACGAGATTGCCCTGGTTGACTTGCCGCCGGACGAACTGCTGCAGCGCATGAAGGAAGGCAAGGTCTACCTCCCCCAACAGGCCGAGCGCGCCATCCGCAACTTCTTCCGCAAGGGCAACCTGATCGCCTTGCGCGAACTGGCCTTGCGCCGCACTGCCGACCGGGTGGACGCGCAGATGCGGGAATACCGCACCGACCAGGCCATCGAGTCGGTGTGGCAGGCCAAGGAACGCCTGCTGGTCTGCGTCGGCCCGGGCGCCGGCGGCGACCGCCTGGTGCGTGCCGCGGCCCGGCTGGCGGCGGACCTTCACGCCGACTGGATTGCCGTCTACGTGGAAACGCCCCAGCTGCAGCGTCTGTCCGAGGCCAACCGCGACAAGATTCTCAGAACCCTGGCCCTGGCCCGCGAACTGGGTGCGGAGACCGCCACCCTGGCCGGCCAGGAGGACGCACAGACCCTGCTGGCCTATGCAATAAGCCGCAACGCCTCCAAACTGGTGGTGGGCAAGAGTTTGCGTACCGGGCTGTCGCGCATGCTGCATGCCCCGCTCTCGGATCGGCTTTCCGCATTGGCCCGTGACGTGGACGTCTACGTGGTAGCCCACGAGGAGGAGGCACCGCCCGCCGGCGAGGTGGTCGCCATGCCGTTCGATCTGGAGCTGGAGCCCACGCGCGGGTGGAAGCTGCAAGGTTATGCCTGGGCAGGCGGCGTATGTGCCCTGACCACCGTGCTGGCCAAGCTGGTGTTGCCCTATTTCGATCTGGCCAACCTGATCATGTTCTACCTGGTGGGGGTGGTCTGGGTGGCCGCGCGTTACGGGCGGGGGCCGGCCATCCTGGCATCCGTGCTCAGCGTACTGGCCTTCGACTTCTTCTTCGTTCCGCCCCCACTCTCGTTCACTATCGCCGATACCCGTTATCTCCTGACCTTCTTCATCATGCTGGCGGTGGCGCTGACCATCAGTACCCTCGCCGCCAACCTGCGCTACCAGGCCCGCATCGCCATGTACCGGGAACGCCGCACGCGGGCGCTCAACGAACTGGGCAAGGAGCTGGCCGGCGCCCTGATGGCGGAGCAGATCGTGGAGACGGCCAGGCACCATCTGGAAAGCCTGTTCCAGGCGAAAGCCTGCTTCCTGCTGCCGGACGCCCAGGAAAAACTGCATTCGCCCACCTCATTGCCCAACCACAAGGAGCTGCCCCTGGACCCGGCCATCGCCCAGTGGGTTTACGACCACCAGCAACCTGCCGGGATGGGCACCCAGAGCCTGGCAGGCGCGCCCATGTACTACCTGCCTCTGAAAGCGCCCATGCGCACGCGGGGCGTACTTGCTTTGGAGCCGAGCCAGAAGCGACTGCTGTTCCTGCCGGAACAGGCACGTATGCTGGAAACCCTGGCCGGCCAGATCGCCTTGGCCCTGGAGCGGGTGCATTTCGTGGAAGTGGCCCAGGACGCCCTGGTGCGGATGGAATCCGAACGGCTGCGCAACGGCTTGTTGTCCGCCTTGTCCCACGACCTGCGCACCCCGCTGACCATACTGGCGGGTCTGGCCGACTCTCTGCCGCTGGCCGGCCCCCCGCTGCCTGAAGCCCAGGCCGAGATCGCCCAGGCCATCCGCGCCGAGTCCCTGCGCACCAACACCCTGGTGAGCAACCTGCTGGACATGGCGCGCCTGCAGGAAGGCCATGTCCAGCTTAAGTTGGAATGGCAGCCGCTGGAGGAAGTGGTGGGCGCCGCCCTGCAAAGCATGGCGGGCCCGCTGGCGCGGCACGAGGTGCACGTCGACCTGCCGGCGGATCTGCCATTGCTGGAATTCGATAGCGTGCTGATGGAACGGGTGCTCTGCAACCTGCTGGAGAATGCCGCGAAATACACACCGCCAGGCAGCCGCATCGAGATCGCCGCGCATAGCGAAGGCGACCGCGCCACCATCACGGTCACCGATAACGGACCAGGGCTGCCGCCCGGCAAAGAGGAGAGTCTGTTCGAGAAATTCACGCGCGGCCAGGACGAGTCCCCGGTAGCAGGCGTTGGCCTCGGCCTCGCCATCGTGCGTGCCATCGTCGAGGCGCACAAGGGGACGGTCAGGGCGGAGAACCGTCCAGAAGGCGGTGCCCGCTTCATCATCACCCTGCCTGCCGGCGAGCCGCCCATTGTCCTTCCGGAGATCTGATGGAAACCCTGCGCGCCGCTTCGCCCACCGTGGTCGTCATCGAGGACGAGCCCCAGATCCGCCGCTTCGTTCGCACCGCGCTGGAAGCCGA
>JAUXWC010000269.1 GCA_030685025.1 Rhodoferax sp. | reverse complement strand
CTTGCTTGCCGTGACGCCATCGGTCGCGGTGCTGGCGGCGCAACTTCGCGCGCAGTATCACTTGCGCTTGCCCGACGCGATTCAACTGGCGACGGCGCTGGACAGCGGTGCCACAGCCTTTGTGACACATGACCGCGACTTCTCTGAAGTGACCGGCATCGAGATTTTGACTGGCCCACGCACGGCCGGTGGCCCCCGCCGTTGAGGCTGTGCAAAAACCCCTTCAGATCGGAAGACGCTTGTGAACCCAAAAACTCGACCTCTCAAATCGCGCCACAATCGACGAACGCTCGTTGGGCAAAGAGTGAAGTACCCGTACATTTCAATCATTCGAATGGGTTCGGTGGTCTTTGCACCGCCTCGGTAGGCTTCTCAAACCCACTCTTTTCAACTCGAGCGACCATGAACACAACAGCCGAACACCGGCACTTCTACGCGGAATTCATCGTCAGAAGCATTGGTTCCACAGACGCGCGGCTCATAGAGGCATTCGCAGCCGTGCCACGCGAGGACTATGTCGGCAAGGGTCCATGGCCCGTCTTTGTCGGGTCCGGCTACCTACCGACTATCTCAAACGACCCGAGTCTCATATACCAAGACATCCTCATCGGCCTGGCCACGGACCGAAAGATCAACAACGGCCAACCAACGCTTCACGCCCGCTGTCTCGCCGCGGCCGCACCGTCAGCCGGCGAGACCGTCGTTCACGTTGGCGCAGGAACGGGCTACTACACGGCCGTGCTCGCTGCGCTCGTTGGGCCCACTGGTCGAGTCGTGGGCCTTGAACGCGAGACGGACATAGCCGAACGGGCGGCGTCGAACCTGAAGCATCTTTCGAACGTTGAAGTCCGTGCTGAGTCGGCAACCGAAGCCAGTATCCCGGCGTGCGATGTCATCTATGTCAACGCAGGGGCCACTCATCCACCTTCTGCCTGGCTGGACGCCCTGTCCGTTGGAGGTCGTTTGGTGTTTCCGCTCACACCCAACGAGGGTTTCGGCGTCATGCTCAAGGTGGTCCGCAAGAGCCCTGCAACCTTCTCTGCGAGCGCCGTCACCCGCGTTGCCTTCATCCCGTGCATCGGCGCCCGCGACGCTGTAGCGTCAGCATCGCTCACTGCCGCACTTGAACGTCAGTCGCTGAAGGAAGTTCGCTCACTTCGCAGAGGCACGCCACCAGATGAATCGGCGTGGTGCATTGGTAGTGGCTGGTGGCTGTCAACGGCCGAGCCCGGTGATGCAAGCATTTGAACCGCTTCACGCTGCGCGGCATGACCAGAGTCAATACGCAGTGAAGCCTGTACTGCCTGGTTCACAACAATGAGAAGCTGGCGCACGATGGCTATACCCGGCAGACGCGGTGTGCAGACCCAAAACGGCCTGCAAGGCACAGTACAAGCACTTCTTGCTCGAACCCAGGTCAGAAATGCGGCACACAGGCGGGGGTGAAGCGTTCGACCTCGATTCCTGATTCGCAACGCCTGGCTTCGGTGCAATGGGCTGATAGGAAAGGGGTTTCTACTCAGCCCCGTCAACAAACCAGCATTCGTCCGCCACGGCACAAGCCCATCAGTGAAAGCGCCCTTCGACAAGGCCACGATCAATCGCGGCTTGAAGGATCACCCTGTTCCACAGCCCTGCCGCACAATCCGCCTGCGCGTCGCCACCTCCGACGGCACCCAGCCGAGCTTGAGCCAGCGCGCCGCCATGATCAGGCCGCGCAGCCATTCGTCGACCGCGTAGGCGATCCAGACGCCCACCAGACCGAGCTGGAAATAGATGCCCAGCAGCCAGGAGCCACCAGCCATCACCAACAACATCGACAGGGCACCGGCCATGACCGGAAAACGCGCATCCCCCGTGGCGCGCAGGGCGTTGATAACGACCACGTTGCAGGTGCGCCCAGGCTCCAGCAACACGGTCAGCCACAGCAAGGTGCTGGCGCTGGCGATGATGGCCGCGTCGCTGGTGAACAGGCGCAGCGACCAGGGCGCGGTGATGGCGGCCAGCAAGGCGATGCAGGTGGACACGCCCAGACCCCAGGCCAGGCACTTGCGCACCAGGCGGTTGGCCTGGTGCAAGTGGCCGGCGCCGATCAGGTGACCGACCAGAATTTCGCAGGCAAAACCCAGTGCCACGCTGAACAGGACGATCAGGTTCATCACCTGCGAGGCATAACTGTGGGTGGCGAGTTGCGGCACACCCAGGCCTGCCACCACCGTCATCGACATCAACATGGCCACGCGGTAGGCCACGTTCTCGGCGGCGCCCGGCAAACCAATGTGCAGCACCGGCGCCAGGCGCGCCCAACGCAGCGTCCACCAGTCGGAGCCGCGCGGCACCAGTTCCAGGCGCCAGCGCCACAAAGCCAGATGCACCCACAAGCCGACGACGCGACTGATGGCCATGGCCAGCGCGAAGCCCGCCAGCCCCATCGCAGGAATCGGTCCGAAGCCACGCATCAAGGGCACACACAGCAGCAGGTGCACGGCATGCATCAGCAGGATGTTGAACATGGTCTCGCGCGGGCGCAGGTGGGCACGCATCACGGCCGACATGCTGGCGTTCCATGCGTCCAACGCCAGAGCCAAGGCCAGCATTTGCAGGTAGGGCTGCGCCAGGTCCTGTACCGCGCCCGGCGCGTTCAGCAGTGACAACAAAGGCCGCGCGCCAAAGAACACCGCCAGGCCGGTGCCCAAGCCCAGCCAAGTGCTGGCGCCCAGGGCCGCGCGCGCCGTGCGCTCGGCGCCCAGTCGATCACCGGCACCGAGGTTCTGCGTGATCACCACGCTCACGCCCATGCTGATGATGCGAAACAGCAAAAAGAAGGTCGCGTGTACTTGGTTGGACAAGGCAAAGCTGGCTGACGCGGTGTCGGACACTTGGGAGGCCAACCACAGGCCCAGCAAGCCCACGCCAAAACCCAGCAACAGTTCGGCCAGCAGTGGCCATGCGATCGCCAGCAGCCGTGGACGCGCTCGCTCGGTCGGCCCGGTTGATGCGCGCTCAGCGAAGGTCTCAGCCAACGTTGAACGCCTTTGCCATCAGCTCAAACGGACCACGGCCACTGGCGGCGGTGATCAGGCCCAACACCCGCGCCGGCTCGCTGCCCAGCATCTCCGGGCGAACCCGCCAGCCCCAATTGCCGCCGCAGGTGCCGGGAACGTTCATGCGGTGGCTGCTATCGAGCCCGAGCACGTCTTGCAACGGGAAGATCGCCTGGCGAGACACCGAATTGCAGGCGGCGCGGATCATGGCCCAGTGGATGTCGTTTTCGGTAGCGGCCAGGTAGGCGCCGGCGTAAGCGCGTTCACGCGCGCTGGCGCTGTGCCACCAGCCCTTGACGGTGTCGTTGTCATGGGTACCGGTGTAGGCCAGGGTAGTGGGCACATAGTTGTGCGGCAGGAATTCGTGGCTGCCGTCGCCGCCAAACGCGAACTGCAAAATCTTCATGCCAGGGAAGCCGCAGCCATCGCGCAACGCAATCACGTCCGGCGTGATCAGGCCCAGGTCTTCGGCAACGATCGGCAAGGTGCCCAAGGCCCGCGCGATGGCATCGAACAAGGGCTTGCCGGGGCCGGGTTGCCAGACGCCTTCTTTCGCCGTGGGACAAGTGGCCGGGATCTCCCAATAACCGGCGAAGCCGCGAAAGTGGTCGATACGGAACACGTCGGCGTGGTCCAACGCGCGGCGCACGCGGGCTGTCCACCAAGCAAAGTGTTCCGCCGCCATGCGGTCCCAGCGGTACAGCGGGTTGCCCCAGCGCTGGCCGTCCGGCCCCATGTCGTCGGGCGGCACGCCGGCCACCACGGTGGGCTGGAACTGCTCGTCGAGGTAATACAGGTCCGGGCGCGCCCAACAGTCCACGCTGTGGTGCGCAATGAAGATCGGCAGGTCGCCCATGATCGCCACACCTTTGCCGTTGGCATAGGCCTTCAGCGCGGCGGCCTGGCTGTCAAAACACCATTGCACAAATTGCCAGAAGCGCATTTCGTCGACGTGTTGCCGACGTGCCGCGTCCAAGGCCTGCGCATCACGGCGACGCACTGGCGCATCCCACTGCCACCACGGTTGCCCCTGGTGCGCGGTCTCCAGCGCCATGAAAACGGCGTAGTCGTCCAGCCAGTCGGCGCGTTGCACACACCAGGCCTCAAAACTCGAACGTGCCTCGGCGCTGGCGGTGGCAAAGAAGCCTTGCGCAGCGGCGCGCAACTGGGCCATGCGCCAGGGCACCACCTTGGCGAAGTCAACCAGGCCGGCGTCGAAGCCATCCGCAGGCAGGGTCGGGCTCGCCAGCCAACCGGCTTCAACCAAGGGCTCCAGCGCCACCATCAAGGGGCTGCCTGCAAAAGCCGAGACACTCTGGTAGGGCGAATCGCCGGGGCCAATGGGCGTGGTGGGCAACAGTTGCCAGATACGCTGCCCGGCACTGACCAGCCAATCGACAAACTGGTAGGCGCCGGGGCCAAAATCGCCCACACCATGCGGGCTGGGCAGGGAAGTGATGTGCAGCAGCACTCCGGCGCTGCGTTGCTGAAGGTCGATCATCGTCAGGCTTTCATCCAGGGTTGAGAACTCATTGGTCGGCAGTTTGTTTTCAAACTGCTGGCGGATCATGGCTAGGTCGGAGTGCATCGCAGCACCATCAGCGTATGGGGGCTCAGCAACAGCGTATCGACCGCCATGCTGGCGACATCGGTCGCAGTGCTGCTGTCGAGGGCCACTTGCCAGCGACCCTTGGGAAGAGAAAAGGCCGTCGGCCGCGACGCCGGGTTGAACAGCAGCAACAGACGCGGCGCGCCTTGCGAGTCGCCGGTCGCGGTCGATGCGCTCAGCAGACAAGCCAACGCGGATTGCTGCACGCCGTGCCAATCGTCCACGCCCATCGCCGCGCCATCCGCACGCAGCCAGGCCACACTGTCGGTGGCCACGCTGAATGACGGGGCCAACCAATCGGCGCGCCGCAGCAAGGGCTCGACACGCCGCAGTTCCGTCAATTGCGCCACAAAGGCCGTGAAGTCCCTCTGCGCGTGCGGCCAGTCCAACCAGCCGGTGGCATTGTCCTGACAATAAGCGTTGTTGTTGCCCTGCTGGCTGTTGCCGAATTCGTCGCCGGCGCACAGCATGGGGGTGCCCTGCGCCAACAAAAGGGTTGCCATCATGGCGCGACGCACCCGCGCGCGCCGCTCGTTGATGGCGGGGTCGTCGGTGGGG
>JAUXWC010000264.1 GCA_030685025.1 Rhodoferax sp. | reverse complement strand
AGAGCGCCACCTCGGTCAAGAGCGCCGCGCGGTCGGCATCGAAGAGCCGGTCCAGCGCACGCCCGAGCCGGTCATCGCTGAGGCGCGCCATCTCGGGCGAGCCGATGCCAAACATGTCGCTGGCAAAGCCATGCACGCTCTCTTGCTGGCGGTAGATGGGCTCGCGCTCGACGATCAACGAGCGCAGCAGCACGCCCACGGCCTTGGCATGTGAAATGGCGCAACGGCCATCAGAGGGCACATGCCGGTGCAGCGCCTCTTGCAGGCCAATGCGCTCGATGAAGTGATTGACCAACGGCAATGGACCCAGGCGCTCGCTTAGAAGGTCGAAGCGAGCGTCGTGCGGAGCTTGGGCTTGCAGTTTGATCATTCTGGCGTTAATATTAGCGCCAGATCATCAAAAGTCAAACTCTTGTGTCACCCCGCCCAGAAACCACCATCAAAAAGGCACGCGAGAAGATCGCGCGCATTCGAGTAGCACTCAATGCGATGGACTATCTGTGCTCGGGCACGCTGTTGTGTCGCACCAAGGTTTGTGGCAAGCCAGGCTGCCGCTGCGCCCAGGACCCGAGCGCTCGCCACGGTCCTTACTACGAGTGGGGCCACATGAAGGACGGCCGGCTGGTGCACCGCACCGTTTCACCCGAGCAGGCAGCCATCCTGCAGTTGGCCATCGCCAACTACCGAAAAGCAAAGAAGCTCATGCTGGCTTGGGAGGACGAAACCGAAAGGCTCTTTGACGCGCAGGCACCGCGCAAACCCTAAGCAGCCGCGACCATCGCGAAATTCGCTCCAAATGCGTTTGGCGACCTGCGGAAAGTAAGCATTGGGTCCGATCAGCGCGTGGATGTGCCCGCGCTGAACCCGAAGGTCGACCTTGTTGACGGCCACGAACCCCTTGAATTCCTTGGTCAAACCACAGGTATCGAGAATGAACTCATCTGACAAATTGCGCTCCGGCGAAAGAGAAGGAATTGACGCAACACGAAGCATGCGTCAAGGACATGAAGATTAATGAACAAGCTCGCATTCGGTAAGCGGGTTAGAACTTAGGTAGTACTACGTGCCGTGATGAAACCGTCGTGCGCGGCATCGATGAACGCGCTCACTCGCTCCAACTGGTCGAGCACGTTGAGCGCCGGAGCGTGGCCGCACGCTTCAATCTCGACCACCTGCGCCAGCCCCGCCGCGCCCGGTCCACGCCGCAGCATCTCGGCAGTGGTCTCGCGCAGCACCAGGTCGGACTGGGTGCCCCGCAAACACAGCACCGGAATGGTGAGCGCGTCGTAGTGCTCCCAGATCAGGTAATCATCCGGATGATCAATGAACTGACGCACCATCGCCGGGTCGTAGTGGGGTGTCACGCGACCGTCGGGCAGGCGGCGCGTGGAAGTCTCGGTCAGACGGCGCCACTGCGCGTCACTGAGCCAGCCATAGGGCGCATAGACCTGCCGAAAGTAGGTTTCCAGCTCACACACGGTGTCAAAGGCCGGGGGCTCGCCAGCGTAGGCACGAATGCGCGCCAACGCCGCGTCGGCCAGCTTGGGTGCGTTGTCGTTGAGTACCAGGCTGCGGATGCGGCCTTTCATGCGGGGCTGCATCAAACCGGCCGCGCAGACGGTTCCAATGGCGCCGCCCATCGAGGTGCCGACCCAATGCGCGGTGTCGATCCGCAACTGATCAAACAGATCCGCAGCAATTCGAGCGTAAAAGCTCAAGCAGTACTCGTGAGCGGGGCGAGGGCTCCACTGGCTCAGGCCCCGACCGATGGTGTCCGGGCAGATCACGCGGTAGCGCGTGCTCAGGTGCTCAGCCAGTTCGTCCATGTCACGCCCGGTGCGCGCCAGACCATGCCACGCCACCACCGTGTCGGCGTGCTGCGCGCCCCATTGCGTGTAGTGGATCTCGCGCCCGGCACACGTCACATAGTGAGATGTGAATGACATGACTTCTTTCCTCCTGTTGTTGTGAGATTGCCCGGCGCGAGCAGCAAACTGCACACCTGGAGGCGCAAGCGACCACCCGTTTGCTTAGTTGGGCACGTTGACCGAGGTGCCACTGAAGCCGATCTGATCGCCCGCCACCGGTGATACGCTGATGGGTGGCACTTGCGCCGCCGTGATCGCAGGCGCGGCGCCCGGTGCGCCGCCACGCGCGGTGGTGCGAACCACCTGGCTGGCTGGCAAGGCGGCGCCCGATTTCAGGTGGGCATGCATGGCATTCATGGCCTGCGTGAAGTAGGCATGTAATGGCACGTAGCGCGTGTCAAAACCAGAGAACGCAATGAACGCGTCAAAGTGCTGGGCGTTGGTGACTTCGATGTACCGCAGCTTGGTTGCCGCGCCTTCGGCCACGCGGTTGTAAGCGGTGTAGGCACGTGCCGAGTTGTTGACCGGCAGCAGCGCGTCGCTGCGACCGGCCACGACGATTACCGGCTTGGCGCCCCCGACGGAGTCGTTGTAGACCACGGTGGCGGGCGTGCCGTTGACGGTGCCGTTTCCCGTGGCAAAACTGGCGGCCTTGGCGTTGGCACTGATGGCCACCGGCGAGCCGGTGGCATCGACCGCCGCCGCGCTCATGCCGCAGATGTTGTCGGCCACCGAGAAGCGGCCAAAGGCGTTGGTGTAGCCTGAGGCCGCAATGGCGCCATAGACCCCGCGTGAACCGGATGAGGGGCCGACCACGATGCAGGGCGCGTTGACATCAAAGTTGTCCGGAATCTGAATCGCCATGGTCACGTTCTTCTTGCCAGAGCCGTCGTCCAGCACGCCCACGTATTCCAGGCCGGGCACCAGGCCTTCGCCCAAGGTATCCTTGCCACTGAGATCGATGTTGGGCCCATAGAGCACGCCATAGCCGCCCTTGACGGTGTTGTCCACCAGCCCGCGGTAGTTGGCAATCAGCGCGTTGCGGCGCAGTTCGTCGGCCGTCGGCGCGGCCGGGTTGGCATAGGCCGGCGCCGCCGCCGTGCTGCCGGTGCCGGCCACCGTGGCCCGGTAAGCGACACGGCTCAATTGCGTGACCCCGCTGGGCAGGAGGTTGGATTCGGGATCGCCACCGCCGCCACCGCAGCCAATCAGCGTGGCACTGCCCAGAAGGGCCGCCAACAAGGTCGGCACGGGCCGGGAGTTGAGTTGCATGGTCTTCTTCATCACAGATTCCTTCATGGCTCTTTGAAACGCAAAAGAGCGCGCGTCGGATCAAATCCGGCGGGCCCGCAAACGCCCCACCACGCCGGTGGGAAAGTAATAAACGGAGAGCACAAACAGCACACCGAGCCACAGCAGCCAGCGGTCGGGTGACAGCAACGCCGACAGCCAGGGCACGGCCGACGTCGCCTCGTGCCCCACACGCAGCAAGTCCTGCAGATAACTCTGCGCCACCAGGAACAGCGCCGAGCCGATGGCAGCACCATAGATCGTGCCCATGCCACCAATCACCACGATCAGCAGCACATCCATCATGATTTCGAAGGACAGCGAGGTGTCCGGTCCGTTGTAGCGCAGCCAGAGCGCCAGCATGGCGCCGGCCATGCAGGCAAACAGGGCCGAAAGGACGCTGGAGGTGGTGCGGAACACCACCACCCGGTAGCCGATCGCTTCGGCGCGGAACTCGTTCTCGCGAATCGCCTGCAGCACCCGTCCGAACGGCGAATTGACAATGCGCAGCATGGCCAGCAGCAGCACCGTTGCGGTGATGAACAACAGGTAGTAACACAGCAGCCGGCCATCGACAGTCACGCCCAGCAGCGGTTGCTCCAGCAACTCAAAGCTCGGCGACAACACCGCGGGCACCTTGAAGGTCAGGCCGTCCTCGCCACCCGTGAAGTCGGACAGTTGCGAGGCCAGCGTCAGAAACGCCGACGCCACGGCGAGTGTGATCATGGCGAAGAAGATCGCCCGCACGCGCAGCGAGAACAAGCCGATCACCAGCGCCAGCACAAACGACAGCGCCAGCGCGAGGCCGATCCCGGCACCCAGTGCCGCCCAGGTGGCGCCCATGTGCGTGCTGGCAATCGCCACGCCATAGGCTCCGATGCCAAAGAACATGGTGTGCGCGAAACTGACGATCCCGGTATAGCCCAGTAGCAAATCGAAACTGGCCACCAGCACGACGAACACCAGCACCTTGGCCGCCACATTGAGCGCCTTGACGCCCGGGAACAAGAAAGGCGCAAACGCCAGGGCAATCAGCAACAGCACCAGCACCACCGTCAGCACGCGGCTGCGTGGTAAGTCATTGGAAAGAAGTCGGGTCAACATGGCAGCCTCCTGCCGAGCCGCCTCAAAGGAGGCAACGCCCCCTCGGGGGGCAGCGAACGAATGTAAGCGTGGGGGTTCATGCTCTTCCTAACGGTTGGCGACTGGATAGACGCCCTGCGGGCGCCAAAGTAGGATCGCCACCATCAAACCGATGTTGGAGAACATCGCCACCTTGGGCGCCAGAAAACCGGTGTAGTTGGCCATCAGGCCAACCATCAGCGCACCGATCAGGGCACCGCCGGTTGAGCCCAGCCCGCCGATGATGATTACGATGAAGATCAGCACATTGACCTGCGCCCCCATCTGCGGTGTCACGCTCTGCTGGTACAGACCCCACATCACGCCGCCCAAACCGGCCAAGGCGCTGCCCAGCACAAACACGCCAATGAACAGGCGCCGGATGCGGTAGCCCAGCGACTCGACCATTTCGCGGTCCTGCACACCCGCGCGAATCAACAGACCGATCTTGGTTCGAGTCAACGTCCAGGCCAGCGCCGCAAAGACACCCAGGCCCACCACCACGGCCAGCAAGCGGTATTTCTCGATGGCGGCGTCACCCCAAATCACCGAGCCGCGCAAGGCCTCGGGCAGCGGCAGCGGGATTTGGGCCGGACCCCAGATCACCTTGATCAGTTCCTCGCCAATGATCATGCCGCCCATGGTGATCAGGATCTGCTTGAGGTGCTGGCCATAGACCGGACGCACGATGAAGCGTTCGAACGCCAGCCCCACGGCGCCGGCCACCAGCATCGCAATGAGCATGGCCGGGAACACCGCCACCAGGTTGCGCCACAACTCGCCCGAGCCGGTCCAGTCGCCCATCAGGCCCAGCACGGTGGTCGCGACAAAGGCGCCCAGCGCAATGAACACGCCATGGCCGAAATTGAGCACGTCCATCAGGCCAAACACCAGCGTCAGGCCGGAGGCAATGATGAAAATGATCATGCCCATGGCCAAGCCAGCAACCGTGAGCGTGAGCCATGTCGAGGGCGAGCCGATCAGCGGCAACACCAGCAGCGCCAGCACCGGCACCAGCGCGAGCGGCTTCCAGTCGAAGTCGAGTGACTTCATGGCGCCCCCTCGGGAAGGAACTTGTCATTGCGGCGCAGGCCGCAATCCATTGCTCGCGAGCCGATGGACTTGCAGCACAACCGTGGATCCCGGCCTGCGCCGGGATGACATGAAACCGCGCTCGCCCTGGTGGACGGCGTTTGGAAAGACGCAAGCTGTTTCATACCGCCAACCCCAGCAGCGAGTGCTGCAATGCTTCGTCTTCGGCCAGCGCCTGCATGCTGCCGGCATGGACCACGCGGCCGTTGTCCATCACGGCGACCTGGTCACCGAGGCGTTTGGCGAAGTTGATGTTCTGCTCCACCACCAGGATCGTGGTGCCGCTGGCCTTGAGCTGGGCAAAGGCGTCGATCATGTTGTTGATGATGGCCGGCGCCAGGCCCTTGCTGGGCTCGTCGACAATCAGCAAATCGCGTGGCTCCACGATGGCGCGCGCCACCGCCAGCATCTGCTTCTGGCCGCCCGAGAGCTTGCCCGCAGGGTGGTGCCAGAACTTCTCGACCGCCGGGAACAGCGTGAAGATCCACTTCAGGCGCGTCGCGTCCATTTGGCTGGCACGTTTGGCCTGGCGTGCGGCCAGCAACATGTTCTCTTGCACCGTGAGGTCGGAAAAGATGCCCATGGTCTCGGGCACGTAGGCAATGTTCAGCGCCGCAATATCGGGCGTGCTCAAGGCGGTGGTGTCTTGTCCGTTGAAGCGCAACTGGCCCTGGCTGGCTTTCCACAAACCCATGATGGTGCGCAGCGTGGTGGTCTTGCCGGCGCCATTGCGCCCCAGCAGCATGGTGAGCTGGCCGCGTGGCACCACCAGGTCCACGCCGTGCAGGATGTGGTACGCGCCGATGTGCGTGTGCACGCCGCTCAATGTCAACAAAGCATCTGTCACTGGAGTACCTTCGTGCTGCGCACTGCGGTGCGAGCTTGCTTGGGGACGGCCCGGCGCGGCGCTCATGCCGCCTCCTTTGTCGCCGTTGGTGCAATGCCGAGGTAAGCCTCTTGCACCACCGGCGAGGCGATCACCGTGGCCGGGTCGCCATCGGCCACCAGCGCTCCGTTGTGCAGCACGATGATGCGGTCGGCCAGTTCGCGCACCACGTCCATCTTGTGTTCCACCAGCAGGATGGTCTTGGTCTTGTCGCCCTTGAGCTGGCGAATCAGGTTCAGAATGACCGGTGCTTCGTCGGCGCTCATGCCGGCGGTGGGCTCATCAAACATGAACACGTCGGGCTCCAGTGCCATCAGCAAGGCCACCTCCAGCTTGCGCTGGTCGCCATGCGGCAAACTGGCCACGATGGTGTGACGCTTGTCGTTCATGGCCACCGCCTGCAGCACTTCGTCGGCCAATTGCGTCAGTGCCTTGTGGTCGCTCCAGATCGACCACAGATTCAAGCCGCGCAGGTGCGCGCCACTGCGCGCGGCCTGCACTGCAAGGCGCACGTTTTCATGCACCGTGAGGTTGGGAAACAAATTGGTCAACTGAAAAGCACGCCCCAGCCCGGCACGGGTGCGCGCCGAGGGGCTCATGCCGGCCAGGCTGTTGCCGTTCAAGAACACCTCGCCAGCACTTGCCTTGAGCTGCCCCGAGATCAGGTTGAAATAAGTGGTCTTGCCCGCGCCGTTGGGCCCCACGATGGCCGTCAGTGTGCCGGGCATGAAGGTGCAACTCACCGCGTTGACGGCCACATGGCCGCCAAAACGGATGGTCAGGTCTTTGGTCACCAACAAAGTCAAATCCCCCGGTTGACGCCACCACCGCAGTTCATGGGCAGGTGCCAATCACGTAGTAGTTGTCGCCAGTTTTCTTCAGCGTGGTGCTGGTAAAGATGTTCCACAGTCCCATGCTCTGGCCCGAACCGTTGGCGTAGGTCCATCCCCACAGGGCGTAGGCGCGTCCGGCCACCGTGTGGCCATAGTTCGACGCGGTGTAGCAGGTCGCCGTTGGCGGTGGCGCCGCCAAGGTCGTGGCGGTGACGGAGGCCGATGCCGCACCTTCGGCGCCACTGCTGTCGGCGGCTTTCACGCTCCAACTGTAGGTGGTGGCGGCGGCCAAGCCGGTGTCGTTGAAACTGATGGCAGTGACTGGCAGCGCATTGGTCTTGTTGCTGTTGCGGTAAACGTTGTAGCTGGCCGCGCCGGTCACGGCACTCCAGTTGATCGTCATGCTGCTGGCGGTGGCGTTGGACGCCGTCACACCGGTGGGTGCGGGCAACGCGGCGGGCGGCGGCGGCGTGACGCCACCGGCCGAGACCTGATCGACCATGGCCTTGATCGCGGCCATTTGAGGACCGGACTTCTTGGCGTAGTTGGCACTGTCGTAACCCCACCAGTCCCAGCAACTGTTGGTGGCCGCGACGCTGGTCTGCGGGTACAGCACCACGATGTTGTTGCTGTCGCCCCAACGGTTGTAGCCGGTGTTGCGCACGTATTGCTGCTGCACGTCGCCCACGTTCTGTTTGCACCCGTGCAGCACCACGTGCAAGCGGCAGGTGGCGCTGCCACCGGCTTGGCAGGCTTGAGGAACGTAGGCCCAGCCCGTTGTGGCCATGCCGTGGTTGGTGATGAACTGACTCTGGTTGAACTCCACGAAGTTGCCAACCGGCAGCGCGTTGTTGTTGCGGGCGTTGAGCGTGCCGTACAGGTGCGCCAGCATGGTGCCGGCCAGGTCGAAGTTGCAGTCGTTGATGTAGGGCGCGCCCTTGACGGAACAGGCACTGCCGTAATCATCGGTGACCATCGCGTGTTCGGCGGCGATGTCCTTCTTGTAGACCACATTGGCAGTCGGTACAAAGCTGGCGTAGTAAGTCTTGAGCGCATCCATCACGCCGGTCTTGACGGCGCTGTCGAGCGTGCCAGAGAACATGTAGACCCTGGAACTCTGCAGATTGGCAACCGGGTCGATCAGTCCTTGGCTGGCCCAGTTGTTGGTGGTGCTCACCAAGGTGCTGGTGGGGATACCGGCCGGGCTGGCCATGCAACGCCCGGTGGCATTGCTGACAGACCCCTCGGCGCAATAGAACGGTCCGCCAGCGACCACGCCAGCGCCTTTCTGGAACGTCGCCGAATAGGCCACGTGCAACTGCACCGCCATGAAGCCGCCCGAGGACAAACCCGAGACTGTCGTCTGAGTCTTGTCGATGTTGAGCTGGGGTAGATTGACGGCCGCGCCAGCCAGACCACTGGCCAAAGCGGTGGTCGCGACAACGGCATGAAGCATTTTGAAAGACATGATCGCTTGTCTCCTGATCGTTTTGAGAAAAAACACATCCGGCCCCCGTGTATCCGGGGGTTCGCTACTGAACAGTCTTGAAAAAAAGGGGCGGCCACCCCGCAAGGCAGGTTTGGCACGGCTTACATGCCAAACGACCTCAAACCCGCCTAGCGCTTGTTGCGGATCGGCACGTTCATTTCTTCGGCCTTGATCTCGCGCACCAGCTCGGGCACGCCCCAGGCAAAGGCCGGGTCGACCTTGATCTTGAAGTGGTACATGCTTTGCATGGCCTGGTGGTCTTCCTTGCGGAAGGTCATCACGCCCTTGGGCGTGTCAAAGCTCATGCCCTCCATGGTCTTGATCAGCGTGTCGGCCGACGCATCGCCGTTGGACTTCTTGAGCGCGGTCACCACCGCCATGGCGGCTGAAAAGCCACCCGCCGTGAAGAAGTCCGGCGGTGTCTTGAATTGGCTGTAGTGGCGCGACACCATGGCATCATTGATAGGGTTCTTCGGAATGCCGAAGTAGTAGTACAACGCGCCTTCCATCCCGGGGAACTGCTTGTAAGCCACCATGGCCGGCAAGATGTTGCCGCCGGTGGCCAAATCGATACCGTAACGTTTTTTCAGATCCAGATCGGCGATCTTGCCAAATGGCGTGGGTGCGCCGGACCAGCCCACCGAGATGTACTTATTGCCCGGCTGGTCTTTGAGCTTGTCCACAATACGTTGCAGGCCAGCCGTGAAGTCGGTGGTGCCTACCGCCAGGTACTCCTCATGGACGATCTTGGCGTGCTTGAGGAACTCGCGGGTTGCCTTCACTCCATCACGCCCAAAGGCGTTGTCGTTGGCCAGGATCGCAACCACGTTGCCCGGTTTATCCAGTGCTGCGGCATTGGCAGCGGCGTCCTGACTGGAACTGCGGCCGGTGCGGAAAATGTACTTGTTCCATTTGTCTCCCGTGATGGAGTCGGCTACAGCGGGCTCCACCAACAAGATCTTCTTGTATTCCTCCGCCACGGGCAACATCGCCAATGCGACGGGTGAAGCAGTTGGCCCGACCGCTAGATCCACCTTGTCATCACCATACGCGGCCGCCAGCAGGCTCTTGCCAATGTCGGGCTTGCCCTGGTCGTCCTTCTCGATCACCACCAGCTTCTTGCCGGCGACCGTCATGGTGCCACCGGTTGCGTAGTCCAGGCCCATCATGAAACCCGTGGCAGTCTGTTTGCCGTAGGCCTCCAAGGGACCGGTTTTGCTGTAGATATGGGCGATCTTGATTTCTTTCGCTTGACCAAAGGCCAGCGGGGCCGACAGAGCGGAGGCGAAAGCGGTGGCGACCAGCGCAAAGTGGCCGATCCAAGTTCGACGGTGCATGGGAGTCTCCTGTTGTAATGATGATCTATGTCACTTCAGCACAGATCGTGCCAACAGGAAGCACATTGATTTAACTAACTAATTTCCAGTTCACGCAGAAAAACGTCCAATTTATCAACAAATAAATGTCTGATTTATGATCATTTGCCCAATACTTATACATGTCATCGTCAAGACTTAGGCGGACGCTGGGCGCTTTCCATTTTGCCAAGATCCATGCCAGATATGGCCTGCTTTACCCTGTCAATGCTTGACTGATCGGCCTGCAGCTCGACGATCAAGCCGTTCTCCAGGACCACGGTGTATTCCGCTTGGCTACCATCCTTGCGGTACTCTTCACGGATGGTGCGCTTACCCTGCTTGTAGACCTTCTCTACCGCACCGTTGGACTCCTTGTCCACCGTCATGTTGGCCCAGGCCGCAAAGCCCATCAGCCCGCCGAGACCGCCGATGTCGGTGATGGAGAGGCGGATCTGCTGCTCGCCGCCGGTGTAGGTGGCACGTGCCGACGACCCGGCAATGCCCATGGCGGCGCCACTTTGGACTTCAAAGCTCTCGCGCGCCAAGCCGCCCAGCTTCTCGGGTATCCAGCTCTTGAGGTCTTGCGCGGCAAACGGCACGCCGGTGCTGCCCGTCATCGCGCCCATGATATCGGCGGCGGCCTTGCCCGCCGCGGCCGCGTCACCGGAGGCTTGCGCGCTTTCCATGCGCTTGCCCGCCGCCTCCATCTTCTTGGCCATCTCGTCAAGCTTGGCCGTATTGATGTTGACCGAGCCCCCCGGAGTGTTGATCGACACGTCAGACGAACCCGATCCACCGCCCATCATCATGCCGCGACCCGCACCGCCAGTGAACAGGGCCGACAACGCACCCAGGATCACCATCGCCACGATGCCACACACAATCAGTACGGCGGTGTAGGGAACTGCCTTCTCTTTCGGGCACTTCATCAGCACTGGCACGCCGGTGAAAATCAGGTAGACCGAATACAGAGATGCCAGCAGGCCAAGGATCGACAATTGCGGCACCAGGCTGAAGACACCGCCCAGGAAGCCCGCCGTGCTGCCATAGGCCACCAGCTTGAGGGCGTTGACCGGGTCCTTGGTGCCGCCGAAAGTGGGCGCCAGGGCATTGGCGATCAAGCCCAGCACAAACACCGCCACCAGTGACAGCACAAAGCCCACCACCATGCTGATCAGGCCCGAAACGATGGGCACGCGAATCGAGAAACCAAAGGCACCGATGCCGAACAACGACATGCCGATGAAACCGGCCACCGCGGGAATCAGCGCCAGATAGATCAGGTAGTCCTTGTAGATGGTCGCGGCATCGCCCGGCTCGGTGGCGATCGCCGGCCAAGTGTCCTTGGGCTTGAGCAAAATGTCTTGAACGCGCTGTACCAGATTCATTTCAATTACCTCCTCGTTATCACGCTGGTCAGGCGTGGACTTGCAAAAAATGACCAAACCGCACTATAGGAGGGACTCGCCCCGGTCAGGGCAGTCTCCGTCAACCAACACACTGTTCGCGGAACATCTTCACGGAATCCGTGATTGCAGCATCAATTCAGGCGCGAGTAAAGCGTTTTGCCCGCATGGCGCCCGCGCTTCTGACAACGGATTCCCAAAACGTCGCAGTCTGCCACTTGTGTTTACACTACGACGCAGGGATGCACACTTCTGGCCAGATGGCGTGCGGTCCCGGTGGGGCCACATTCCAACTATTGAGGAGCAAGCGATATGGGCTGGTACATGAAGGAAGACGACATCTACATCGGTAGCTTGCTGGACGAAATGAACGTCCGTTTTGCGCCATCTCAGGGCAACCAGGAACTCTATGGCGGCATCGAC
>JAUXWC010000261.1 GCA_030685025.1 Rhodoferax sp. | reverse complement strand
GTTGGACGAAGCCGCTACGCGGAGTAGTCCTCCCCCGAGCTGACACGATCTATTCTGCACCCTCACCCCTTTCAATTCCGATGGGGTGATTCTGCAACATTTCGTGAGGACTCAACAGCATGAAGACAAGCACCGTTGCTGACTTTGATCAGCAGTACCAGACCCACCTCAAGCACCTCAAACTCAAAGGCCTGCAACCCAAGACGATTGACGCCTATGCCCGTGGCATCCGGCGCATGGGCGAGTACTTCGAGCACCAAATCGACAACCTCTCGAGCGCGCAACTGACCGACTACTTCAGCGATCTGATTGGCACGCACTCCTGGAGCGCGGTCAAGCTCGACCTGTATGCCTTGAAGTTCTACACCCTGCATGTGCTGGGCAAGCCCTGGGCCATGCCCAACTTCATCAAACCACCCAAGGTCTCACGTCTGCCCGACATCGTCACCGTCGAAGAAGCCCAAGCGCTCTTCTGTGCCACCCGCACGCTGAGCTACCGGGTGTTCTTCTTCACCCTGTACAGCCTGGGCTTGCGCCTGGGCGAAGGGCTGGCCTTGAAGGTCGCTGACATTGATGCGGTGCGCCACCGTGTCCATATTCGCGACGCCAAAGGCAATCGGGACCGCTTTGTGCCCTTGCCCGAGGTAACCCTGGGCGTGTTGCGGCGGTTTTGGAAGACCCACCACAACCCTGAGCTGTTGTTTCCCAATCGCCATGGCGGCTTGAGCGGCGCCAGTAGCGCTCGCACACCGCTGGACCGGGGTGGTGTGCAAAAGACCTTGCACCAAGTTGCCCTCGCCTGCGGCCTAAAAAAAAGATCACCCCACACAGCCTGCGCCACAGCTATGCAACCCACCTGATCGAGTCCGGGGTCGACCTGCTCGAAGTGCAGAAGATTCTGGGCCACTACTCGATTCTCACCACCGCCCGCTACACCCACCTGACCAGCCACACCAACGCTCAGGCCAGCGTTCGCATCGACGCCTTGATGAGTCGCTTCCAGTTGGATTGGGCCGGTGTCAAGTGATTGCCATGGCCACCCTCATCGAACGCTTCGAGGCCGACTACCTCAGGCAATACCAGAACGCCGTGCTGCCCAGCCACCGCCAGGCACTCGAAGCCATGAAGCGGTGCCGCTCCAGCTCAGGCCTGCACATGCTGGCGCAGTGCAGCGGCTGTGACGAACAGCGCTTTGTGCCGCACTCCTGTGGGCACCGCAATTGTCCGCATTGCCAGCATTTTGAGAGCCAGCAGTGGATTGAGCGGCAAACCAGGCTGCTGGTGCCGGGCAACTATTTCCTGATCACCTTCACCCTGCCGGCCGAGCTGCGACCGCTGGCCTGGCAGCATCAGCGCATCGTGTATGCCAAGTTGATGCAGTGTGCTTGGGAGACGCTGCGCAGCTTCAGCCTAAACCACAAACACTTGGCAGGCAGCCCGGGCGCGGTGGCGGTGCTGCACACGCATTCGCGACGGCTGGAGTTTCACCCGCATGTGCATCTGGCCATGCCAGCGGCGGCGCTGGACGCCGATCAGGGCCTGTGGCGCAGCTTGCCCAGCGCCAAGGCGAAAGGCTATTTGTTCAACCACAAGGCGCTGGCCAAGGTGTTTCGAGGCAAGTTGCTGGCAGCCCTGAGGGAGGAGGGTTTGACGCTGCCCACCGATTGTCCTGAGAAGTGGGTGGTGGACTGCAAGGGCGTGGGCAGTGGTGCCAAGGTGCTGGTCTACCTGGGGCGCTATCTGTACCGAGGCGTGATTGCCGAGCGCGACATCGTCAGTTGCGAGAACGGGCAGGTCACCTACCGCTGGCGCGATAGCAAGACCAAGAAGATGGCCCAACGTACCGTCAGCGGGGCCACTTTCTTGTGGCTGGTGTTGCAGCACGTGTTGCCCAAGGGGTTTCGCCGAGCGCGCAACTATGGCTTTTTGCATGCCAACAGCAAGCGCCTGGTGGCGCTGCTCAAACTGTTGGTGTTCAAGCTGGCGCCAACGCGTCCAGCCACGCCAACGCCGCGTCCACCGTGGTTGTGCACTTGTTGCGGCGCTGCGATGGTGATCGTGCGCCGACGCATCTTGCCCACCGAGCTCGATGATCCCGGCGCAGTGCGCCAACCGGAGCTGGCGTTCTAAGCACCTACACCGCAGCCGCCAACGCGCCAGCACGCCCAGCCGGGTGTGATGGCATCGTTCGCTCGAAAACGGTGGCAAGTGGCTTGCCGGCGCAACGTCAGCGAGCCCGGGAGGTTTGATGACCCCTGCAATGGGGGTTTGAGTCGTCGCCGCACCGGACTTTGTGGTGCTTGGGTCCGTTGTTGCCGGTGGGGCGGCAGGAGATATTTTCAGGGGACCGTTGCTTCGGCCGGGCTTGTCCAACAACCGGTTCAGATCGCGGCTCGCTTCGCGATCACGATCTAACCTTATCCGTT
>JAUXWC010000137.1 GCA_030685025.1 Rhodoferax sp. | reverse complement strand
GCAAAGCGGTGTCCCCGCCGCTCCAACTCAAGATCGAGTTGGGTAGCAGCAGGATGTTTGCCAGCAGTGGCGAGAGTGGCCCCCCTTGCGGGGTGCCCACTTCGCTCGGCTCTACATGCTCACCGACCAGCACCCCGGCGCGCAGGTAACGCCCGATCAGGCGCAGCAGTCGCTTGTCGGCAATGGTTCGACCCAGCAAGCTCATCAGCACGTCATGGTTGACGGTGTCAAAGAACTTGGCCAGATCGATGTCCACTGCGATGCTTCTGCCACCCTTCACGTGTCGCTGCACCTGCCTGATCGCCTGGTGTGCATTGCGGCCTGGTCGAAAGCCAAAACTCGATTCCGAGAAGTTCGGGTCGAATATCGGCGTGAGCACTTGGGCTACTGCCTGCTGGATGACCCGGTCCATGACCGTGGGTATGCCCAGCATGCGTTTGCCACCGCCGGGCTTGGGTATTTCTACCCTTCGCACGGCCTGCGGCTGGTATTGCCCGTCCTTGATCTGCTGTCGAATCGCTGACCAGTGCGCGCGCGTGCATGGTCGGGGAAGTCTTCAATGGTCATGCCGTCAATACCCGGCGCGCCTTTGTTGGCCTTCACCCGCTTCCATGCTTGCGCCAGGTTGTCGCTGGCCAGCACTTCGGTAAGCAGTTCTGTTGTCACTTTCACTTCGTCTTGTTTCAAGGCTCGGTGCGTGTTGGCCGCCAGGGGACTTTCACCCCATAAGTTCGCGCCCATGCTGGGCGCACACCCTACGCTCAAGCGGGACTGCGCAAAAGCGCGCAGCCCCTTAGCTCCACGTTGGGTGTCTTGTGCCCGTAAGTCGAAATCGCAGTAGGATTAAACTTGGCGTTATGGAGGTTCTCGCAATGGGAAATCAACTCGAAATGCTGGAAGCTGAAGCACTGATGCTGACATCGGGTGAGCGTGCTGCATTCGCGCAGGTGCTACTGGCAAGTCTTGACGAAGACGCCGAAATTGAGGAAGCGTGGGCGAGTGAAGTCGAACGCCGAATCGCCGATGTCGAAAGCGGTGTAGTTCAGGTGATTCCAATCGCCCAAGCTCTTGCCCAAGTTCGTGCCGCGCTGAAGTGAAGCTCGTTATTGTTCCGCTCGCACTGGCCGAGTTGCATGATGCTGCGGCCTTCTATACGGCAAAGGCGAACATCGAGCTTGGCCTCGCGTTCGTGGCCGAGTTTGAGCGAACGGCAAAACTTGTTCTGGAACATCCGAAGCTCGGCGCAATCTATCGCGGCACCCTACGGCGCTACCTTTTCCGCCGATTTCCCTACAGCATCGTCTATCAAGTCACCGCTGATGAACTCCGTGTCATTGCGGTAGCGCACCAGCGGCGACGGCCTGGCTACTGGTCAAAACGCAAGTAGTGAGTCGCTGTTTTTTCATTACCGTATAACGCTCAACAGATTACTCGTCACGGGCGCACGGCATTCGGATGCCGCTCCGCGGCGCTTGCTGCGTGCCGGACAGCGCCAACAGCCAGTAAATTCATCATGAAACTGCTCCCAATGTTCGCCACAACAAACGCAATCTTGGCGGGCGCCTGCGCCTTGCTTGGCGCCGCACCCTTCACCCCGGCGCTGATGCTGTTCATTGTCTGGCTCCCTCTTGCCGCACTTGTTGCTCGCAAGAACCAGACCGTCGCCGCGCTGTCTGTCCCGGTCTTTGCGATTCTGGCGGTGGTTCTTTCGCCGATCCGACTCGACCATGCGAGCGTTTACCTGTTTGGTGCTTGGCTTGTTTGGGGGTTCGCTTGGTCGCTGGCAATCCTCTACTTCTCCCGGCAGAAACTGAGAGCCGCCGTCGCCGCTGTACGGGCGGTGGTATCCATGTAGGCGTTCCAACGTAGACTGCCCGCACCAACCACACGAAATCACCCATGACCACCCCACCCGACAAGCCCGAACCCACCAGCAACAAGCCCGCCGTCGCTCCGACCGACCAACTGGTCAGCACCCAACACAAGGTCCGCATCAACGGCGAGACCATTCACTACACCGTGACCTGCGGCACCGTGGTGCTGAAGGAAGACAGTGAGACCGATGGCAAACGCGAGGCCGACAAGCCCCGCGCCACGGTGTTCTTCATTGCCTACACGCGCGATGGCATCAAGGATCCGAGCCAACGGCCGTTGACCTTTTCGTTCAATGGCGGTCCGGGCTCATCCAGCGTCTGGCTGCACTTGGGACTGCTCGGCCCCAAACGCGTGGAGCTGGATGACGAGGGCAACGCGCCACCGCCGCCCTACCGCCTGGTGGACAACGCCTACTCGGTGCTGGACCGCACCGACCTGGTTTTCATCGACCCGGTGGGCACCGGCTACAGCCGCATGCTCGACGGCGAGAAGACCAAGGAGTTTCACAGCTACCAGCGCGACCTGGACAGCGTGGGCGAGTTCATCCGCCTGTACACCACGCGCAACCAGCGCTGGGCCTCGCCCAAGTTCATCGCCGGTGAGTCCTATGGCACCACCCGCGCCGCCGGGCTGTCGTCGCTGCTGCAAGAGAAGTACGGCATGAACCTCAACGGGTTGATGCTGTTCTCCACCGCGCTGGATTTCAGCACTTTCCGTTTCATGAACGGGCACGATCTGGCGCACGTGTTGTTCCTGCCTACCTATGCCGCCACCGCCTGGTTCCACAAGCGGTTGGACAAACGATTGCAGGCCAAGCCGCTGCGCGCCGTGCTGGATGAAGTGGAGGCCTTTGCCGAGGGTGACTACAACGCCGCGCTGTTCCTGGGCGACAAGTTGCCCGCCGCGCAGCGCGAGACCATCACCACCAAGCTGGCGCAGTACACCGGCCTGTCGCGCGAGTACATCGCCTCGACCAACCTGCGCATTCAGATTCACCGCTTCTGCAAGGAGCTGTGCCGCAACGAGCACCGCACGGTGGGTCGGCTGGACAGCCGCTTCAAGGGCATCGACCGCGACGCGGCGGGCGAGAACTTCGAGTTCGACCCGGCGCACACCAACCTGGACGGCGCCTACGCGGCGTGTATCAACCACTACCTGCGCCACGACCTGAAGTTCGAGAGCGACAGCCCCTACACCATGATCTCCAAGCTCTACATGAGCTGGGACTTCGGCAGCAAGGACCAACACCTTAACGTGGCCGAAAGCCTGCGCAAGGCGATCTGCAGCAACCCGCACATGAAGGTCTACGTGGCCTCGGGCTACTACGATCTGGCCACGCCGCACTTTGCCAGCGACTACGTGCTCAACCACATGGCGCTGGACAAGAGCTTGACTGGCAACATCAGCACCTACTACTACGAGGCCGGGCACATGATGTACGTGCACATCCCCTCGCTGAAGGCCCAGGCCAAGCATTTGCGGGAGTTCCTGAAGAAGGCGGTCCCCCGGACGGACTGATTTCAACACCTCACTGAAGGAGCAGCACCATGGCCCACACCGCCAACCGCCGTCAGTTCAACCGCTTGCTGCTCGCTGGCACCCTCGGCGCCGGGCCGGGTCTGGTGGCGGCAGCCGACATGCCGCTGTTCGACACCCACATCCACTACAGCCACGACGCGTGGGAACTGGTGCCGCCGAAACAGGCGGTAGCGATCCTGCGCCAAGCCGGGCTGCGCGGCGCCTTGGTGTCCTCGTCCAATGACCAGGGCACCCAAATGCTGATGGCCGAGGCGCCCGAGCTGATCGTGCCCGAACTGCGGCCCTACCGCAGCCGGGGCGAGACCGGCACCTGGGTGCGCGACGACGGCGTGCTGCGCTACCTCGAAGAACGGCTGGCCAAATACCGCTATGTCGGCATTGGCGAATTCCATTTATACGGCGCCGACGCCGAGCTGCCAGTGCCCCGGCGCATGGTGGCGCTGGCGCGCGAGCGCAATCTGGTGTTACATGCCCATAGCGACACCGATGCCATCGACCGCCTGTTTGGCCAGTGGCCCCAGGCCCGCATCCTGTGGGCCCATTCGGGTTTCGCGCGGCCCGAAAAAGTGCGCGAACTGCTGCGTCGCCACGCCCGCCTGTGGTGCGACCTAGCCTTTCGCGGCGACCACGCCACCGGCACCAAGGTGGAGCCGGCCTGGCGCGACGCCTTCCTGGAGTTCCCGGACCGTTTCATGATCGGCACCGACACCTTCACGCCCGAGCGCTGGCACTACGTCGGCAGCCACGCCAGCTATTCACGCGGCTGGCTGGCGGATTTGCCTGCCAGCCTGGCCCAGCGCATCGGATGGGGCAATGCCGAAGCCCTGCTGCGCGGCTTGGCGCCCGCCCCGAACTAGCCATCCGCTGCCGCATGTTGACCGGCCGCCCGATCTCGTGCAGCCAATAGTGTTTCATTGACCGTGGCAATTCCGACAAAACCCAAGACGTTGCGTTCAAGCGACTTGACGTTATGCGCACGAAAGTACCAGCGGTAAACCAACGCCAGCATGCCCATGGTGCCCAGCTCCACGCAAGCCGTCGTTGATGAATATCAAGCACGCTGTGGCAAAGCAGTGTCCGGCTCGTAGGCGGGGTCCTTTGTCGGCGAGTACAGCTTCATCGCCATCGCGCAGGATACCGAGGGCAATACCATCGGGCTGCATTCGCACGCCTGAGCGCGCTCACGCCGCCCCACGCCCCTTTTGGCTCTCGAAATACACCACCTTACGCGCGCGCTGCACATCACCCAGCGGCCGATGGTCGGCCAGCGCATGCCACGGGTCGAACACGTCAGCCTCCACCTGCCTGGCCAGGGCCTGGCCCTTGGCGCTAGCGCTGTCCTGTTGCGGCAACACCAATCGGGCCACGGTGCTGTAGGGTGAGGACCAGTTGACCGACGCATCTTCAATCGGCGTCAGCGCCTCGCTCAGGTAGGGCTGCAACTGCAAGTCCCACTGCAGCGCATGGCGCTTGAGGCGTGCGCTGAAGTCGGCGCCCCAATCCTGCCGGGCATTGGCGGCGGCCACGCCGTTGCTGAGGGCGGGCACCAGGCGCACGCGCACCGCATACGGGCCGCAGGCCATGGGCAAGACACTGAACACCGGCTCAGTGGCGAAGCCGCCAAAGGACTTGGTGGCGATGCCCAGCATGCGCAGCAATTGCCTGGGGCCACCCATCCATCCGTAACGCCGCAGCAGGAACTTCAGCAGTGCGCCGTTGCCCCGCGACGCGGCCTCGACAAAGTCGACAAACTCGGCGCTGCCGGCAAAGGCAAACGCCTCCTGGTTGATCAGCGTGAAGTCCTGGCTCTTGGCCGGCCCATTGCCCAGCGCGGACTCCCCTTTGACACCCAGCACCCGCAGGGCCAAGCCACGTATATCCGGTGTGCGGTCTCTGGCGCGGTCCATGCCGCCGTTGGACAGGCGCAGCAGCACCTCGTATTTGGCAGGCACGGCGAACAGGCCGTGCCAGGCAAAGCTGGGCACATCGGGCAGCACCTCCAGCGTGCCCTGCGCCGCGCAGACCTGTTTGCGATGCAGGGTGCGCCCCACCCCGTACTTGGCCGACTTGCGCGCCTGAATGATCGCAAAGCGCCTGGCGTAGTCGGCATAGCGCTCGCCCTCGTCCGCTGCCGGTTGCTCTGTCCATTGCGTGCTGGGTACCAGGGTAGTGGTCATGGTGATCACTCTCAAAAGCGTGGCGAAGACAACCATGCTACCGCCAAAACCTCGCGGCGTGTGTCACCGTGTGTGCGCGCTGGCGGTGTCCGCGAGTGCGATTCAGACTGGTGTGGCGCGCCAGCGGGCCATTGGCGCACCCGCTGCCCAAACCAGCCCCAACTACTGCCAGCCCCCCGGATACCCAATTGCCTGAACTCACCCCCATTCCCCACCACACCTTTGGCGACCAGGCCACGCTGCGCCGTGAGCTGGTCAACATGAAACTGCTTGGGCGCAAGAGCGACTGCAGCGAGTATTGGAAAGAGGCGCACCTCCCCACGCCAGAGGTGCAGGCCTTTTTTGCAGGCCTGGCGCGCGGGTTTGCGCTAGCGCTGGCCGGCCGGGCGACCGGTATCATCCGACGCTCCACTTCGGAGACACCCTGGATGCGATCGACCCTGCTTCTTCTCTCACTGCGCTTGACCCTGACCATGAGCCTGTTGTTCGCAAGTGCGACGACCCCCTTTGCGCAGACTGTGCCGGCCGAGGACCCCTACCTGTGGCTGGAGGAAGTCCACGGCGAGCAGGCGCTGGCCTGGGCCCGCGCGCGCAACGCCACCTCGCAGGCCGCGCTGGAGGCGGTGCCGCTATTCAAGGGCAATCGCGACAAGCTGCTGGCGGTGCTGGACAGCCGCGACCAGATTCCGTATGTCGAGCGCATCGGTGGCCACTTCTACAACCTCTGGCGCGACGCCACCAACCCGCGCGGCCTGTGGCGGCGCACCACGCTAGACCAGTACCGCCAGACCAGCCCGGCGTGGGACGTGGTGCTGGACCTGGACGCGCTGGCCAAGACCGAGCGCGAGAACTGGGTCTGGGCCCGTGCCAGTTGCCTGCCCCCCGCCTACCAGCGCTGCCTGATCGCCTTGTCGCGCGGTGGCGCCGACGCCACCGTGGTGCGTGAGTTCGACCTCGCGTCACGCACTTTCGTGACCGACGGCTTCAATTTGCCGGAGGCCAAGTCCAACGTGGATTGGCTCAATGAGAACACCCTCTACGTTGGCACCGATTTTGGCCCCGGCAGCATGACTAAGAGCGGCTACCCGCGCGTCATCAAGGCGTGGCAGCGCGGCACGCCACTGAGCGCGGCACGCACCGTGTTTGAAGGCCGCGACAACGATGTGGTGGCGCACGCGGAGGTGCACCTCAGCCCCGGCTTCGAGCGGGTGCTGTTCGGCCGCGCCACCGACTTCTACAACAACGAGCGTTTTCTGCTGCGCGACGGCGCGCTGGTAAAGCTCGACCTGCCCAGCGACGCGACCCTGCTCACCCGACGCGACTGGGCCTTTGTGCAGATCAAGCAGGACTACGCCAAGGGGGGCGTGAGCTACAAAGCGGGCTCGCTGCTGGCAATTCGCTTTGACACCTTGTTGCACGGCGAACAGCGCTTCGATGTATTGTTCGAACCCACGGCAACACGCTCCCTGGCACGCAGCGGCGCCAGCCTGACACGTGACCACGTGCTGTTGAACATTCTGGACAACGTGGCCGGACGGGTCGAGGAGCTCAGCCTGGTCGATGGCAAGTGGCAACGCCGGGCGGTCGACGCGCCCTTTCCAGGCACGCTGAGCGCCAGCGGTCTGGCCGATCCCTTTGCCAAGGACGACCCGTACGCCCACGCCTATTTCCTGAACTACGCCGATTTCCTGACACCCGACAGCCTGTACCTGGGGCACACCGGGCGTGACGAACGTGAATTGCTCAAGCGCCGGCCGACCTTCTTCAACGCCGACGGCATGCGCGCCGAGCAACTGTTTGCCACCAGCACGGACGGCACCAAGGTGCCCTATTTCGTGATCTGGCCCAAAGGCGCCAAGGCCGATGGCCGCAACCCGACGCTGTTGTACGGTTATGGCGGTTTTCAGATCTCGCAGCAACCCTTCTACAGCGGCGCCTATGGCAGCACCTGGTACGAGCAGGGCGGCGTGCTGGTGGTCGCCAATATCCGGGGCGGCGGCGAGTTCGGGCCAGCCTGGCACCATGCCGCCGTAAAGGCCAACAAGCAGCGCAGTTACGACGACTTTGCCGCCGTCGCGCGCGACCTGATCCGGCGCAACATCACGGCACCCAGGAACCTGGGCATCCGGGGTGGCAGCAATGGGGGCCTGCTGGTCGGCGCGGTGATGCTGCAACACCCCGAACTGTTCGGCGCCGTGGTCTGCAACGTGCCGCTGCTCGATATGAAGCGCTACCACCAGCTCTTGGCCGGCAACAGTTGGATGGCCGAGTACGGCGACCCCGACAAGGCTGAAGAATGGGCCTGGATCAGCGCCTACAGCCCTTACCAGAACGTCAAGAAGGGTGTGAAGTACCCCAAGGTGTTGTTCACCACTTCCACGCGTGACGACCGCGTGCATCCGGGCCACGCCCGCAAGATGGCCGCGCGCATGCTGGAGCAGGGCCACGATGTGCTGTACTACGAGAACATCGAGGGCGGCCATGGCGGCGCTGCCAACAACGCCCAGCGCGCCCACCTGCAGGCGCTGGACAACGCCTTCCTGTGGCGAACCCTGGGCGGCAAATAGGGTAAGCCCTAGCGCCGCCCGGTCCAGTCGCTGATAGCATGGCACGGCAGTTCCGGTGCGCCGCCAAAGCCCTTGCGCACCTGCTTTCAATCCGCCGCGACGCGGCCAACCCGGGAGAAATCTGTGCGCACTCGGATCCTGTCAGTTTTCAAGTGGCTGGTACTGGCCATCGCGGCAGCGGCGGCCGTTACCCATGCCACCAACTACTCCTTGTGGGTCAACGGACGTGGCGGTGGCGGGGCTTTAGGCAACCACGCCGACTTCACCTACTGGGGGCCCGCATCGGCCAATGCCGGCGTCAACAAGAAATCGGTCAACTGGGATGGCTACAACCGCATCTCGGCGCAGAACTACCTGGTGCGTGACGCGCTGGACTGTTATTGCACCGGCAATAACTGGTGCTACGTCGCGGTGCACAGCGCTGGCAACCTGATGATCGGCTACACCCTCGACCTGTTCGGCGGCAGCGCCCGCTACAAGAAGAACGGCAGCCCCAGCCCATCGGGCTCGTGCAGCAACACCGATGGCACCACGCAGACCGGCTGGAACATCAAGTGGGTCAACGTGGCGGCGGGCGCGGGCGGTGGCTCCGAGCTGGCCAACACCGGCGACTGGGCGCTGTCCGAGCCGCTGGTGTCCGACCTCAAGACCAGCACCGCGCGGGCCTTGTACAACCACAACAACACGCGCGGCAAGATGTTCTACATGTACGCTGGCGCCAAGGGCACGCTGTACTCGTTCATCCTGCCCGGGCAGGATGACGAGGCGGTGGCCTATCACTCCAGTGGCGGCATTTCGGGCAGCTCGGGTGCGAGCTACTGCAACCCCTCGGACTGGTGGTGCGACGACCTGACCCTGGGTAGCGCCGCAGCGGAAGGTGGACGTGCCAAATGGAGCAACCACTCGGTGGTGTTCCGCGATGACGCGGAGTCGCTCAACCACTACACCAATGGCAACTGGGGCGGCGTGGTGTCCAAGGTACGGGCCGACATGCAGCTCAACGCCCAGTAAGCGTGCGCCTGCTCAACTGGCTGCTGTGGCTGGCGCCGGTAGTCCTGGTCATCGCCTTGGCGGCCTACTGGCTGGCGGACGATACGCCCAGCGCGGCCAGCACGCCGGTCAGTGCTCCCATCATGGCAACAAGTCCAGGGACCGTGCTGGCCGGTGCGCCCGCCACGTCAACCGCGTCGGGCGCGCAAGGACCGGCGCCCTATAGCACGCAAGGCCTGGCCACACGAGCGCTGCAATTGGAGCAGTGGCAACGCCGCCTGGTGCGCGCGCAGGAAAGCCTGGAGACCTACCGCAAGACCACGCTCTACCCACATGAGTCGCGCCCGATCAGCGAGCAGCCCGATCAGGTCTACATCAACCAGCCTATCGTCGAAGACCAGTTGCTGCGCATGCCCGGCAGCAAGAATGGCAAGGGCCTGAACCTTCGCACCACGCAGGAGCGGGTCTTCGTGGTCGGCCAAGAAAGCGTGCGTTTCAGCGTCTCCTTACGCGACGACGGCGGCAAGCTGCTGCCCCTGCGCGTACTGCGCGCCACCGCCAAGGAAGTCCCCGACCCCGGGCGCGCCTCGCTGTTCGGCGAGACGCCGATGAACTTCAACGATGATGGAACGTCTGGCGACAATGTGGCCGGCGATGGGGTCTACAGCACCCAACTGCAGCCCGCCACGCAGGGCTTTGCGGGCCTGCTCGGCCAGATCCGGGTCGAGCTGTTCCTGCAAAGCGGTGACAGCCAAGGTTTTGTGTACTTCGACATCATGTACTCGCCCGACTCCACCGCAACCTGGTTGCCCGGCGTGCGTGACGCGGTGGAGGCCGGATCGCTGCACTTCCTGCTGCCGGTACAAGTCAAGACGGCTGGTCGCTATGTCGTCAGCGGGCGGGTCGACGACGCCAACGGCAAGCCCTTCGCCCTGGTCAGCTTCAACAACGACCTGGCACTCGGCCCGCAGCAAGTCCGGCTGATGGTGTTTGGCAAGCTGGTACGCGACGAGAAACCGGCTTTGCCACTGGTGTTGCGCGATGTAGAGGGCTTCCTGCTGCGCGCGGACACGCACCCAGACCGAATCCTGATGCCGCGCCTGGCCGGCAAGGTCCACACCAGCAAGGCTTATCCGTTGGCCAGCTTCTCGGCATCGGACTGGACCAGCGAGGAGCGCGAGCGCTACCTCACGGAACTGACCAAAGACGTCAACGACGCCAAGAAGCACGTTGACCAACTGAGCGGTTCGCCCTGACGAGTCGGGTCTGGCCCGCTCGCGCGACGACGGGCCCGCCGGGGCAGTCTAGAGCTGCGTACCCTTGGTGGTGCTACGGCCTGCGTCCTTGGCCAGGTAGAGCATCTTGTCAGCCGCCTGCGACAGCATCTCGGGCGTGATGTCGGCCGTCGCAATGGCCGTCGCGAGGCCAACACTGATGGTCACATGGGGTGCAGCGGTCGAATAGGCATGGGGGATTCGCAGGGCCGCTACCGCTTCATGAAAGCGCTGCGCCATGCGCAGGGCGCCATCGGCCTGGGTGTTGATCAGGATCGCCGCAAACTCCTCACCGCCATAGCGCGCCAGGAAATCGCCAGGCCGCTGCACACAGCCATTAATGGCCCTGGCAATACGCACCAGACACTCGTCGCCCGCGCCGTGCCCGTAGTTGTCGTTGAACTGCTTGAACTTGTCGACGTCAATCATGGCAAACGAGATTGGCAAGCCGTCACGCAGGCTGCGACTCCACTCCTGCGCGCGTGCCTGGTCAAAGGCCCGGCGGTTGGGAACCTCGGTCAGGGTATCCATCGACGCCAGGTTCTCCAGCAGGTCGCCGTTGCGCTTGAGCTTCATGTGCACGCCCACGCGCGCCTTGACCACCGAGCTGCTGAACGGCTTGGCGATGTAGTCCACCGCACCCAGCGCAAAGCCCATCGTTTCATTCTCCACGTCGCCCATGGCGGTGATGAAGATGATCGGGATATTCTGCGTCGCGGGCATCGACTTGAGTCGCCGGCAGACTTCGTAACCGTCGATACCAGGCATCACGATGTCAAGCAGGATCAACTCGGGCTTGCCGGTGGCGGCGGCCTTGATGGCCTGCTCGCCGTTGGTCGCCACCATGATCTTGTAGTCGGACTTGAGCAAGGCATTGAGCAGGTCGATGTTGATACGCTCATCGTCCACGATCAGGATACGTGGCCGGTCCTCGGAGGCGGCTGAATAGTTCATAACGTAACCTTGAGTTCCTCTCTCAATCGGGTCAGAAGATGGCCCGCGCTATCGAAATCGAACTTCGCGAGCTGTTTGACCAACTCCTGCGCCAACGGCTGGGCCGGCCCAGGCCCCAATCGCATGCGCAGAGCATTGGCTGCGACTTCCGCATCCGGGTCCATGTCCCGCAGCAGCACGCTCAGGTGATCCAGCAGCGGCAACAGTCCGTCCAGCGCCAGCGGGCCACTGGGCGCATCGGCCGGCGTTCTCTGCGCATCCTGCTGCGCCAGCCGGCTCAGGCTGTGCGTGACCAGGGTCAAGGCGCTCTCCACCGCATCGAGCAAACGCGGATAGGTCGCGGTGGCGCGGCTTCGCAAGGCCGCATCCAGGGCGATGGCCGCGGGCCGCAAGGCTTTGGCGCCGATCGACCCCGATATGCCCTTGAGCGTGTGGGCGATGCGCTGGGCCAGATGGGTATCCTGCGCTTGCAGGGCCCGGCGGATCGCCAGCACATCGTCCCCGTGATCGTGCAGAAAATTCATCAAAATCCGGTGCAGCAAGACCGCGTCACCGCTGGTGGCCCGTAGTCCCATCGGAATGTCGATGCCGGGCAAGTCATCGGGCAGGGGGTTGGGCTGCTGAACCGGACAGGCCACCGGGCGGGCGAGCGCCACCCCGATCGGCAAGGTGCGCTTGCCCGGCGCAATCCAGGTGGTCAGGGCCATGAACAGCAGGTCCGGATCAATTGGCTTGGCCACGTGGTCGTTCATCCCGGCGGCCAGGCACTTCTCACGGTCCCCGGTCATGGCATTGGCGGTCATGGCGATGATCGGCAACTGCGCACGTTGCGGGTTGGCGCGGATGCGCTGCGTGGCCTCGAAGCCGCCCATGATCGGCATGTGGATGTCCATCAGCACGGCATCAAAGTGCACCCGTTCGACCAGGTCCACCGCTTCCTTGCCGTTGTGGGCCAGTGTCACCACCAAGCCCGCCTGCTGCAGCAACTCCTGCGCCAGTTGCCGGTTGATTTCGTTGTCCTCCACCACCAGCACGTGGGCGTTGAGAATCTCGTCCAGTGTCTTGATGCCCCATCGGTCGGACTCGCCTGCGCCCTGCTCGCCGCCGCTGCTGGTGTTGAAGACCCCCACGATGGTGTCGACCAGCATGGAGGGCGTGACCGGCTTGATCAGGAAGCCATCCAGTCCGACGTTGGCCGCCTGCTCCATAACCATTTCCCGGCCATGCGCCGTGACCATGATCACGGTTGGGATCTGGGCCAGCATCGGGTGCATCTTGATCCGTTTCGACGCCTCGATGCCATCCAGACCCGGCATGGCCCAGTCCATCAATACCAGCCGGTAGGGATCGTCCTCGGGCGCACGCTCCAGCGCCTCCAGCGCCGCCATGCCCGAGTCCACGCAGGTGACGCGGCAAGAGAACGGGATCAGCATCGACTCCAGCACCTGACGCGCGCTGTCGACATCGTCCACCACCAGCACCTTGAGCTGGTTCAGATCGGCCGGCAGAAGATTTCTGGTGCGCGCAACACCATCCTGGGCGTGACCAAACTTGGCGGTGAAGATGAAGGTCGTGCCCGCGCCGGGCTGGCTCTCCAGCCGGATGGTGCCGCCCATCATTTCCACCAGGTGCTTGCTGATGGCCAAGCCCAGCCCGCTGCCACCGTACTTGCGCGTGGTCGACGTGTCGGCCTGCGAAAACGATTGAAACATGCGGCCGCACTGTTCCTCGGTCATGCCAATGCCGGTGTCCTGCACCCGGAATTCGAGCTCGACCTGATCGGACGCACTGCCGAGCAGCCCCACATTGACCCTGATCTCACCTTGGTCGGTGAACTTGATCGCGTTGCTCACCAGATTGAGCAACACCTGCCCGAGCCGCAGCGGATCGCCCACCAAGTGGCGGTGTTTGTCCAGGGGAATATGAAACAACAGCTCCAGGCCCTTCTCCTGCGCCTTGGCAGCGGTGAATCCGGCCAGGTTGTCAAACACCTGGTCAATCTGAAAGGGAATGGCCTCCATTTTCAGCATGCCGGCTTCGATCTTGGAGAAATCCAGGATGTCGTTAACCACACCCAGCAGCGACTGGCCGGCGCGGTAGACCTTCTCCACGTAATCACGTTGGCGGGGTTGCAGTTCGGTACCCAGACACAGGCGCGACATGCCGATCACCGCATTCATGGGCGTGCGAATTTCGTGGCTCATGTTGGCCAGAAAATCGCTCTTGACGCGGGTAGCCGCCTCGGCCAGTTCCCGCGCGTGCTGAAGGGCGTCGTTCTGTTCGCTGACCTTTTCCAGCGCCAGGTTGCGGTTTCGATCAAAGGTCAGGGCAACCGCGAACAGAATCATCACCAGGCCACTGATGCAGATGGTGGCAAAGAGATCGGCAAACGCGAGGTCATAGGCGCGCGGGAACTCAAAGCCCGACATGCTGGCCACGCCATAGGCCAGCGGTACCAGGCAGCTCACCAAAAACCAGAGCACCACATCCCGACCAAAGCCCAACAACAACACCCCGGCCACAGGGATCAGCGTGAACCAGGGCAAGACCGGTGAATGCAGACCACCGGTGAAAAAACTGCAACCCAGCACCGCCACCAGGGCGCAATTGGCCAGATACAGGTTGGCGCTCAACCGAAAATCCGCGCTGGCACGAAAGACGAACAGGATGCCGATGTGGATGGCAAAACACACCAGCATCAGGATTGCGCCGATCGCATAGCCAATGAGCAAGGAGGTGGCCCAGTAGAGCACCGCAAAGGCCGAGGTGATCAAACCGACGTAGACCAGCAGGCGATCCGCCGAGCGCTGGCGCTCGTTGTGTTCGGCGCGCGCCGGGACGAACCAGCTAACCAGCCGATCAAGTTGGTCTAGCGGGGGTTTCAGAATTGGGCCGATGGCAGGTTCTCCTAATCAGTTCGGTTGGCCTCGACGCCACGCTGGCGCCGGCCAAGGCCTTAGGCGAAGTCGAAGCCGTTGTTGCGCGTCGGGTCCTGCGGCTTGGCCCCGCCCAGGTGGAGCCAATGGCGCACCTCGTCAACGACCGACTCCCCCACGAAAATCGCCGCCTCCTCGACCAGCAGCAGGTAATCGTCTGGCTGCAGAATACCAAACAGCTCTTTGAGGTGGAACTCCTTGAGGATCGCGCCCAGCACGGTGTGCACCTCGGCGTTGGTGATGTCCAGCGTGAAGACTTTCTCGCAGTAAATCGGGTCGATGTGATTCGGGCTGGTGTCGTTGAAGAGGTTGATGAAGCGGTCGAGCATCGGCGCCGGCGCGTTCGAGAGAAAGTGCGTCATCAGGGCGTTGAGAACGATCTCGCCGCGCTCGCGAAAACGAAAGTGCGGGATCGCCGCCAGCGCGGCGTGACCCAGGCGGTCGCTTGCCAGGGCCTGTTCCAGCTTGGCCGAGAAATCACGGTAGTTGTTCAGGATGAAGGACATGCCCCAACCGCACGGGGTGGTCCAACAGGCGGCGTCCCCGGCAAAGATCACCCGCTCGCGCGCCAGTTCTTGTGACACGCTGGCCGACGGATACCAGCCGTACTTGAGCTCCTTGACTTGCATGCCGTGGAAGGCCGAGGTCGCGGCTTCCTCGCGGATGATGCGGTTGAACACCGGCTCCATGAACTCGCGCGACATGATCTCGCGGCGCAGGTACAGGACCAATGAGAACGAGGTGCGCTCGTCCAGGATTTCGTACTCGAACAGCGGGCGCCCCTGCTGCAGCGAGGTGTCGGCATTGGGTGTGGTGTCGGCAAAGGTCTGCCACAACATGTAGTCGCCCACCTGCATGCCGTCCAGCCCGTTGGGGTGATCGCCGATGGCGCCAAACACCGACCACCAGTAGTAGCTGGCGCGGCTGATGCCGTACTGCTTGGCAATCGACGAGTTGTAGCCGGTGCAGTCGATCAGCAGCCGCGCGGAGAACTGGCCGCGCCCGGTATCGACCGTGACCCCATCGGCCTTCACCTGGTGCGAGCGGTATTC
>JAUXWC010000258.1 GCA_030685025.1 Rhodoferax sp. | reverse complement strand
GCGGTGGCGGGGGTGCATCGGCCCCCACGGGCGTGGCTCCCGAAGTGTCCAGAAAGCCGCCAATCAACTACCGGCCGGCACTCATTGCTGACTTGATTGGGTCCTATTCGGGGATACGTCGTGACGATGGCACTGGCATAGGGTCGCCGTGCAACTTCACGATCACCGCCGAGGGCAAATTCAGCATGACCGGCGGCCCGACTGTCAATTTGTTGGACGGAGATCTGGGAGTGACTATTGACAGCGGTTCGCGCTACGCCTTCCGTCGTGGCCCTACAGACAACACGCCATCCAGTACCCCACTAGATATCTTGATTTCCAATACGAATGTGATCGATGGCGTCCCGCAGATTAGCGTATCGTCACTCTATCCTGCCGGCTCTTGCGGTGCGCCTGGAGTCTTGAGTCTCCGAGGTAAACCCGCTTTCTTTGTGGCTGAAAAATTTCTTGAAGCCGAGAAGAAGAATTGGTTTTGCGCTAGCAGCATGGGAAAACCGCCCACCCTGGAGTTTGGCGACTATGTCAACAAGGGCGGCGAAGCAGTGCTTGGCGGTGAGAGGTTCTCAGCCAATTCGAATGTCTACAGGGAACAGGTGACGCTATCGCCAGGCAACACCTGGAACAAGGCCGATCCCTACCGCGGTCAATCCCTGACCTACGCTCTCGACACCAAGGCCGGCCGGAATCTGGCGGCAATTTATGACGATGCGGGGGACCTCCTCCAAGTCAACGCCCAGCCCGCTACGTTCACCATTACGCCGACCACCGATGTCACCAAGGACATTTATGGCTGCGTACCGAAGGCGCCGTGAACGCGCCGATGACTTTGCGAGACATCCCATGCGGCGCTGCCTGACTGCTTGTTTGCTGTGGATCGGCCTCTCAGTGGCACCGCTGCTGGCCCACGCCTGCCCGGCGACGCTGCCCGCTGGGCTGTCGGGCGCCAGTGTTGGGCAAGACCTGATCACGAATGGTTTGGCGATGTCGATCACCCAGGTTGAAGGCCGGGAAACGGTGAACGAGCTCTTGAATCGCGCCGAGAAGACTTGGACAGCGGCCGGCTTCAAGGTGAAGCGCAATCACGCCGCGGGGTGGGGCATTGTCTCCGCGCTGAGTGGCCAATGTCTGGCGACACTGCAATTGA
>JAUXWC010000248.1 GCA_030685025.1 Rhodoferax sp. | reverse complement strand
AACGGGTTGACATCGCATAGCCGGCAGGTGTGGATCAAGCTCATGTAGACGTCACCGACCTCGGCGCCGGTGACCGTCTTGTAGAACATCGACGCCTTGCGGTGCAAGATAGCCCGCTTCAGAATCTGCTCACAGAGGTTGTTGTCCAGCGGCGCACCGGCCTGGCGCAGGAACAGCGTGAGCTCGTCCCAGTGCCGGATCAGATACCGCAAGGCCTTGCCCAGGCCGGAGTTGGGTTCGACCAGACGCTTGTCGAACTGCTCGTTCATCCAGCGCTCGAGCTCGTCCATGACCGGCTTGCTGTGCTCCTGGTGGAACGACAGGCGCTGCCCGGCCGACAGCGCATCCTCGCGGCACGTCGCATCGTGCTTATAGACCTCGGCCAGGGCCTCGATGACGTGGCGGGCGGCCTCGGGGAACTGCTCGGCGACATCGGCTACCTGGCGCCGCCCGTGGGTCAGGCAGTTGGCCAGCACGGTCTCGAATTCACCGGCGACGTTGGCCGCCAGCGCGTCGCTCATCTGCATGGCCGGGGCCAGCTCCTGGGCCCGATGGGCCAGCACGCGCTCCATGTTCTTGCCGGCATGGGCGTGGCCGGTGAAGAACAGCACCACCTTGTGCTGCTCCAGGACAGCGACGATGCCCGAGGTGTTGATGGCCTTGGCTGCGGGCTTGACGCCGTCGGCCTCAGCCTTGGCACGCTGGGCCATCAGGCTGAGCACCTTCATGGGCGTGTCGTCGCTGTGCAGCAGCGGCGCCTGCGCGGCCTGCACGATCAACGCCTGGAAGACCGCACGCGGTGCGGGCACGGCCTTGGAGACGATGTCCCACTGGGTCGCCACACTGGGTCAAATCAGGCAGCGGCACGTACAGCGAGGCCTGCAGGCCCTCGAGCCGGAAATGCGGCATGCCGTTGCCGTAGCGCAGCATGTGTGGTGCACCACACATGCTGCGGAATGTTGCGGCCGAAGATATGTTGCCTTGTTCATCAAGCACCGCGTGGTATTGCGCATACGCGCCCAATTGACACAACATAAGTTCAGGCGTTTGCTGGCTGGCCATTCACTTCGAAGGCCTGTCATGTTCGA
>JAUXWC010000015.1 GCA_030685025.1 Rhodoferax sp. | reverse complement strand
GGTCAGGTCGCGGGCGAACACGGTGGTGATGTCACCGTCCGGGCGTCGCTCGAATGAGACGCTGATTTCGACCGCCAGTTGCTTGCCCCCGGCGGTGCGTCCTTCGAGTTCGCCAAGCTGCGCATGGGTGGAGACCTGGGTGTAGGTCAAGGTTTCGATGGCGTTGGGCAGGAAACGCTCAAGCGGGCTGCCCAGGGCCTGATCCGAGGGACACTGAAACAGCGTGGCGGCGGCTGGATTGAAGACCGTGATGGTCTTGCTCGCGTCCACGCAAATGATGGCGTCCAACGAAGAATCGATGATGGCCGCCAATCGTGCTTCGCTCTGACGCAGGGCTTCGTTGCGTTGCTTGAGCGCCGAGGCACTGCGCTGCAAGGCGCGTCGTTGCGTCAGCAGTGGACCCTGGTCGATGAAGGCGCAGATGAAGTGGGCCAGCTCGTCTTGCGGGTTTTCAATGCGCGCAATGTGCAGGTCACCGGTGAATGAGCCGGTACTACCGCCGCTGAAGACGACCTCGGAGGTCTCGCTGGTACCGAGCTGTTTGGCGTCCAGGAAGGCGTGCGCCACGGCGTCGGCGTGGGCAGGGCCGACCAACGGCAGCAGGAAGTTCAGCGGGGGGTCGTTCTCAAGCGGGCGAAACAGCCGCAAAGCCATTGCATTGCTCTCCAGCACCAAACCGTTTTCATCCACGACCATCAAGGCCAGAGGCACGCTGGAGAACAGCGTGAGGAACCGTTCCGAGGCACCTTCGGCCACCTGCTGGCTGTAGCGCAGGGCCTTGTTCTGGACCTCCAACTCAAGTTGGTACTTGCGAAGGTCCTCCACCATCTGCGGCAAGGAATAGCCTTCAGTCAACACACCCTGCTCCAGCCCGCGCGTGCGCATCGCCAGGGGACGCTTGGGCGGGGGCGGGTGGCTCTGTTTCTTTCGGGGCGGGGTTTTCATCGGGCCAGTGGCGTCGTTGGTCGCGGGCGGTCCTCACTGGTCCTGCGCCGCCGTGGCGCTGACACCGGGGGCTATTTTTTAACTTTGCCGCGAACCGGCACCACCGTCGTGATGGTGGGCCGCACCGCATCGGGGGATGCAGGCTTGGGCGGCGAAGTGTCCTTTTTTGGTTTTTTCGCTTCCTTGTTTGTCTTCTGCTGACCTTTGGCCATGATCGTCTCCTTGGGTTAGATGGCTCGCCCCGGTTTGGGCGGGGGCATTGTGATTATCGACCGAATGTCGGGGAATTCGCCGTGCAGCGCACACATTGGCGTGTCAGCGCCGCTGGACCTGTCGCTCCGGCGCATGGTCGGCCACCTTGATCGGGCTGTTGGCGCTGACGTAAGCACGCAATACGTCGGCGTCGACGAAGCCGCTGTCGACAAAGCTTTTGTGCTGCGTCAGCAACGGGTAGCCATCGCCCCCGGCCGCGACGAAGTTGTTGACGGCCAGGCGATAGGTCCGGGCAGGGTCGAGTGGCGCGCCCTGAATGTGCGCACGCAATACTGAGTTGCGTTCAATCTCCAGCACCACGCCGGCAAACTGCGCAAAGGCGCCCGAGCCAGGCGACATCTTCAGCACGGCGTTCAGGTAGGCCATCAGTTCCGCGCCGCTGAGCTCGACGGTGGTGATGGTGTTGCCAAACGGATGCACCTTGAGCAGATCCTTGTAGGTCAATGTTCCAAAGGGCAGCGAGTCGCGAATGCCGCCGGAGTTGATCACCGCCAAGTCGGCGCGGGTGCGGGCCATCATCGCCTGGCCCACCAATCCCCCCAGCGCGGTTTGCCGTGTGCGCACCGTGTCCCGGTCACCGGGCAGCACGGCGTCGCTGCGACCGACTTCGACCAGAAGTTTCTGTTGTCCGAAATCCTGGTAGGGCCGCAGCAAGTCCAGCATCTCGCGGTTCTCCGCGATCTCCTGGGTATAGGGGAGCAAGGCGCTGCCGCCGTCGGCCTGTTTCACACGTTTCTTCAGGTTGACCGGTATCAACGCGTAGTGAACCAGTTTGAACTCTCCCTGGCGGTACTCGAAATCTGCGCGACCCACGTATTTGCCCCACTCATGCGCCTGCACTATCCAGGTTCCGTTCTGTCGCTCGGGCTGGCAGGCCGCGCCTGGCACATAGGCCCGTTCCAGCACGTTCTCGGCCTTCATGCAGGCGGGGTTTTGCGTGTGCCCGCCGACGATCAGGTCGATGCCCCGCACGGCACGCGCCATCTCCACGTCGCCAACCGCCTGTGTGCCATGTCTGCCGTCCTCGTAGTGGCCCATGTGGGTTGCCGCAATCACGACATCGGCCTTGGCCCGAAGTTCCGGCACCAGTTTGGCGGCCTCGGCGATGACGCTGCGAAACTCAATGCCCCTGATGTTGTCCGGGTGTGCCATCTTGTAGGTGTCTTCGGTGGTGAGTCCCATCACTGCCACGCGCAAGGGGCCCGCCCGCATGACTTTGTAAGGCTCAAACAACCGTTGCCCGTCGCGGTAGATATTGGCCGACAGCATGGGGAAGCGGGCCAGTTCGCGCTGTGCCTTCAACACGGCCGGTGGTTTGTCGAATTCATGGTTGCCCACGGCCATCGCGTCATAACCAAGCAGGTTCATGCCTTTGAAATCAGGCACGGCGTCTTGCAGGTCGGACTCGGGCACACCCGTGTTGACGTCGCCGCCGTCGAGCAGCAGGCTGTAGCCGCCAGACAGTGCGACCTCGGCCCGAATGCCATCGATTACGGTTTTTCTGGCGGCCATGCCGTACTCGCCATCGCCATTCTTCCAGAACCGGCCATGGTGGTCGTTGGTGTGCATCACGGTCAGACGGACCGTCTGGTCCGGGGGCAGCGGAGCGACGCTTTGGAAGGCACAGGCACCGAGCAGAGCGAGCAGCAGCGCCGACAGCGTCGTTTGGATGAGCTTCATGAACGGGCCTCCTGATACTTTGCGGGACAGACCTTCAGCTCTGTCCTCAACTGATTGTCGGATGTTGGATGTTCACTTTGCGGGACAGACCTTCAGCTCTGTCCTCAACTGATTGTCGGATGTTGAGTCGTCAATCCGGGGTAGGGCTCATTATGGCCATTGCCTGGCGGCATTTCATCGCGATATACCCGCTTGCGGGTGTGTCGCTTGTACTATCATTCTTGGCATCGGCGCTTGCCCAAATGCCACTGGCTTGACCACTCGGTTGCACAGGTGGCGCGGTGGCCCGATCAGCGGTCCGGACCTCATTTCGTGGATTCATTTTGCCGACATCAACCTCTGTAGTCACTGGTACCACCACGGTCGAGCCGACTGCTGGTCAAGCGGTCTCACATGGTGGCTCGGGCGTGGACCGCCTGGCGTCCGAGCTCAGGGCGCTACGCTTGCAGGCCCAGAGCACCGAAGCCGAACTGGCCAAGTTGCAGCAGCAGACGCCCGCAAGATCGCCGGTGGACGCACTGCGCGGGGCCGACGCCGCTCTGGGGGCCGGCGCTGTCGGGCTCGCGTTGGGCTTGGTTGCCCTGGTCTGGTGGTGGCGGCGCCGCCGCGCGGTTCGGGCCGTGGGTGCGGGTGTCGCGGTGGCGGCGGAGAGTGGTTTCTTGCCGGTGACGCCGGTTGTGCGGCCAGCGCACGCCACGTTACGTCCTGGCGCGCAGGCCGCGCCCGTGATGCCGGTGGCGTTGAATCGTCCGCCGACCGTCGCCGCCGTCGTGGCGCCGGCGGTATCGAGGCCGATGGTGCAGGATTCGGCGTTTCGCCCTTCATCGCTGGATGTGACCTTCATCGAACACGACGCGCTGGATGCTTCGATGATGCCACCGCTGGCGTCGCGGCACGACAGTCCGTTCGCAGCGCCTGACCTGAGCCTGGAGTTCGACCCCGAGGCGGCGGCCAGCGAGGTGGGGCGGGTTCGCAAGTCACTTGCCACCAAGCGTTCCGAGCGTTCCCGACTGTTCGCCCCCGGTCCCGAGAGCGCCTGGCGGGATGATGACCCAACTGACGAACCCGATTCGGCGCGGCAATCCGACACGCTGCGTGCCGGCAGTCCTGGCGCTCCGATCGTTCCGACCGCTGCGACTGCCTCGGCTGGCGTCGACGTGTTGATCGACTTTCCCGACCACGCCGCGCAGTCGACACCGACCAACCTGCCGGTTGACGCCGCAGAGCCGCATGAGCAGGCGCCCGAACCTGATCGAGAGCTTGACGTCAGCGTGTCGCTGATCCAGGAACTTCAAGGCTTGGGCCTATGGTCCGAAGCGCGTGAGTTGGCCAAGGAGGTGGTCAAAAGCGCGCAAGCCCCGCTGGACGCCGACATCGCGTCATCCCTGCATCGGCTCCAGCATGGCACACCCGCCAGCGGTGGCGAGCGTCGCAAGAAAGAACGCGGTTGAAGCGGCCGGTTCGCGCTGCTCAGGCCTCAGCCCAGACCACCTGTTTGGCCTGGCTTAACCATCGCTCGTAGCGGCCAGCGTACACCTCTTCAATGCGGGCGCGCTTGACTTTGAGGGTTGGCGTGACGAAGCCATTCTCCGGTGTCCAAGGCGTGGTGACAATGGCCAGGCATTCGAGGCGTTCGTGCGGTTCCAACTTCGCGTTGACGGTTTTCAGGTGCGTTTTGAGCGACTCCAGCAGCGCTGCCTTGCCGTCCGGCGTGGCGCAGCGAGCGGTGGCGTCGGCCGACAGCATGACCAGGGCCAACGGCTGGGCGAAGTTGGCGCCGGTGACGGCACAGGCCTCAATGTCGGGATGCGTGACCAGCAGGTCTTCAATCGGTGCGGGGGCCACGTACTTGCCCTTGCTGGTCTTGAAGATGTCCTTGACCCGGCCGGTGATGCGCAGGCAGCCGTCCGGCTCAATGTGGCCCTTGTCGCCGGTGCGCAGCCAGCCGTCATCGGTGAAGGTGGACGCGGTTAGCGCCGGATCCTTGTAGTAGCCCAGCATCAGTGCCTGGCATCGCATTTGTATTTCACCGCTGTTGGGGTCGATGCGGCTCTCGATGCCGTCATACGGCAGCCCAACCGTGCCTGGGCGAAAGGTGCCCGGTAGCGTGGAGTGCGAGACACCGCTGTTTTCGGTCATGCCATAAACTTCGATCAGGTCCAGCCCGAGGTCGCGGTACCAGTGCAGTACGTCGGGCGGCATGGGTGCCGCGCCGCCCGCGGCGATGCGACACTGGTCCAGGCCCAGCCCCTTGAGCACCTTGCGCCGGACCAGCCAGCCAATCAGCGGCAGGCCCAACAGGCGCTTGAGTTTGGCGGCCGGCAGTTTGTGGTGCACGCCTTGCTGGAACTTGACCCACAAACGTGGCACCGAGAAAAACACCGTCGGGCGTGCGCGTTGCAGGTCTTGCACGAAGGTGTCCAGCGACTCGGCAAAAAAGACCCGGCTGCCGTTGTGCAA
>JAUXWC010000236.1 GCA_030685025.1 Rhodoferax sp. | reverse complement strand
GCGCCGATTCAGGCTGAGAACAACACCGCCATGCCCGCCGCCTTCCTGATGCAGCAGATGCAGTGGCGCGAGGCGCTGGAAGAGGCCGGTGATGGCCCCCAGTTGGAGGCCCTCCATGACGAAGTGGCCCAGGCCCTGCGCGCGGCGCTGGAGCAATGCCAGCAACTGCTGGACCAGGCGCACAACTACCCGGCGGCGGCGCAGCAAGTGCGTGCGCTGATGTTCATCGAACGATTTTCCCGTGACGTGCGCGATCATCTGAATCGAATCGCAGACCGACAGTAATGGAATTGCGGTACTAAAATACTAATATGGCACTGTTACAAATCTCCGAACCCGGCCAGACCCCCAATCCGCACCAGCGGCGTGTGGCGGTGGGCATCGACTTGGGGACCACCCATTCGCTGGTGGCGTCGGTGCGTCATGGTGTGTCCGAGTGCTTGCCAGACGGCGAGGCGAGCGTGATCTTGCCTTCGGTGGTGCGTTACCTGGCTGGCGGCGGGCGCCAGATCGGCCACGAGGCGCAGGCCGCGCAGGCTACCGACCCCGAGAACACCATTGCTTCGGTCAAGCGGTTCATGGGTCGCAGCCTGAAAGACGTGCGGGGCGCGGGCAAGTTGCCGTATCGCTTTGTCGACCACCCTGGCATGCTGGGCATTCAGACCGTGGCGGGCGAGAAGTCGCCAGTCGAGATCAGCGCCGACATTTTGGCGACCTTGCGTTACCGCGCCGAGGACACCTTTAACGACGACTTGTATGGCGCGGTCATCACCGTGCCAGCCTATTTTGATGACGCGCAGCGTCAGGCCACCAAGGATGCGGCCAAGCTGGCCGGCCTCAACGTGCTGCGCCTGATCAATGAGCCCACCGCCGCGGCCATCGCCTACGGATTGGACAATGCCAGCGAGGGCGTCTATGCGGTCTACGACCTGGGCGGTGGCACCTTCGATATCTCGATTCTGCGGCTGACCCGTGGCGTGTTCGAAGTCATCGCCACGGGTGGCGATTCGGCCCTGGGCGGCGACGACTATGACCACGCGCTGGTTGACTGGGTATTGGCACAAACGGGCAGGGCAGCACGCAGCGCCACCGACAAAGCCACCCTCAAGGTCGCCGCGCGCCGCTGCAAGGAAGCGCTGTCGAACGCGCCGACGATCCGCTTCGAAGCCGCGCTGGGCGATGAGCGGCTGGCGCTGGACGTGTCGGTTGCGCAGTTTGAGGCGGTCACCGCCAGTTTGACCGCGCGCACGCTCACCGCCGTTCGTCGCGCCTTGCGCGACGCGCAGTTTGACGTGGCAGACGTGCAGGGGGTGGTGATGGTGGGCGGCTCCACACGCATGCCGCAAGTGCAACGGGCGGTGGCCAAACTGTTCAACATGGCGCCGCTCAACAATCTCAACCCCGATGAGGTGGTGGCCCTGGGCGCCGCCATCTCGGCCAACCAGTTGGCGGGCAACAGCACCAACGGCGAGTTGTTGTTGCTCGACGTGATCCCCTTGTCCCTGGGCCTGGAGACCATGGGCGGCCTGGTGGAGCGCATCGTGCCGCGCAACCAGACTATCCCAACGGCGATGGCGCAGGATTTCACCACCTACAAGGACGGCCAGACCGCCCTGGCGGTGCACGTGGTGCAGGGCGAGCGCGACCTGGTGGCGGATTGCCGCAGCCTGGCACGCTTCGAGCTGCGCGGCATCCCGCCGATGGTGGCCGGCGCGGCGCGTATCCGGGTCACCTTCACGGTCGACGCCGACGGTCTGCTCACGGTCTCGGCGCTGGAGCAGGTCAGCGGTGTTCAGGCCCAGATCGACGTCAAGCCCTCGTATGGCCTGGCCGACGACCAGATCGCCAAGATGCTGCAGGACAGTTTCGCCACCGCCGAGGCCGACATGCAGGCCCGCGCCGTGGTGGAGGCGCGGGTGGACGCCGAGCGCATGCTGCTGGCCACCCACAGTGCGCTGGATGCTGATGGCGACCTGCTTGACGCGTCCGAACGCGCTGACATCGACGCGCGCATGGTGGCCGTGCTGCAGGTGATGGGTACCGACGACGCCGCGTTGATCGAGGCCACCACCAAGCTGCTGGCACAGGGCACCGAGGCTTTTGCCGCACTGCGCATGAACCGGGGCATCCAGCAAGCGCTGGCCGGCAAGAACATCGAGACGGTCTGAGCCAGACCCCACAGGGAAAGCCACGCATGCCCATCATCAAGATCCTTCCGCACCCGGAATACTGCCCCAAGGGCGCCGAGATTTCGGCGCCAGCGGGCACGTCGATTTGCGAAGCGCTGCTGGACCACAAGATCAACATCGAGCACGCCTGCGACATGAGTTGCGCCTGCACCACCTGCCACGTGATCGTGCGCGAGGGCTTTTCCTCGCTCAACGAGATCGATGAAAACGAAGAAGACCTGCTCGACCGCGCCTGGGGTCTGGAGCCCAACTCGCGGCTCAGTTGCCAGGCGTTCCTGGCGCAAAAGGACGTGACCGTGGAAATACCGCGCTACTCGATCAACCACGCCAAAGAGAACCATTGAATCAGCAGCCCAATGCGCCAGATTTTTCTAGACACTGAAACCACCGGTCTGTCGGCCGACAACGGCGACCGCATCATCGAGATCGGCTGCGTCGAGCTGGTCAATCGCCGCCTGACTGGCAACAACCTGCACTTCTACCTGAACCCTGGGCGCGACAGCCATGAAGAGGCGCTCAAGGTACACGGTATCACGACCGAATTTCTGAAGGACAAGCCGAAGTTCGAGGCCGTGGTGGCAGACCTGCTGCGCTACGTGCGGGACGCCGAAGTCATCATCCACAACGCGGCGTTTGACCTGGGTTTTCTGGACAAGGAGCTCGAACTGGTGGCGCAGCCGCGGTTCAAGGAGCACGTCAACAAGGTGGTCGACACCCTGGTGATGGCCAAGGAAATGTACCCCGGCAAACGCAACTCGCTTGACGCGCTGTGCGACCGGCTTGGCGTTGACAACTCCGGTCGCACGCTGCACGGCGCTTTGCTGGATGCCGAACTGCTGGCCGATGTGTACATCAACCTCACGCGCGGCCAGGAGGCGCTGCTGATCGACGCCCAGGGCCCGCGGCATGGCGACCCGGCGGTGCCACAGATCGACCTGTCAAGTTTCGACTTGCCCGTGTTGCGGGCCAATGAGCAGGAGGTGCTCGCCCACGAGGACGTGCTCGCGCAAATCGACAAAGCCAGCGGCGGCAAGACTGTGTGGCGCGTCGCCGCTTGAGCCGGGCGGGATAAATCGGTCCGGAGGTATGGCATAATTCGAGGCTTACCTGATACCCATTCAGGGCGGTTAGCTCAGCGGTAGAGCGATGCATTCACACTGCATAGGTCGGGAGTTCGACACTCTCACCGCCCACCAAGTCAAAAGCCCACCGGCACCAAGCGGGTGGGCTTTTTGGTTGGTGGGCTCAGCTTGTCACATGGCGTGCGTCAGGTCGCGGACTTGACCGCCAACACCGGACAGGGCACCGACAGCAGCAACTCCTGCGCGACGCTGCCCATGATGAGTTTGCCCACCGGGGAGCGTTTTCTCAGGCCGATGATGAGCACCGACACCGGCAGGGTCTCAACCAAGGCCTCGATTTCCTCGACGGCCGTCTTGCCTCGAACATACTGCTTCAATTCCGCGTTGAGGCCCGAGTCCCGCAGCAACTGCTCGACGCGCTCGAAGTCCTGCACATCGGCAAAGGCGGGGTCTTCTTTCTTGCCGCCTGGGCTGGCGTTGACCACCAACAGATGTTCATTGCGACGTTTTGCTATTTCGATCCCTTTGTCCAGGGCGGCTTGACCCTCGGGACGCGGCACATAGGCGACAAGAACTGTCATCGGTTTCTCCTTTTGGTTTGTGGGTAGCCAATTAGACGCGATCATTCCGCAAACGGGAATGCCGACAAGACAGCATTCGCAAGCAAGCGCGCTCATTAGCGGTCGGCCTGCCCCGCGCGGCGGCCAACTGCGCCGCTCTCAGGCCTAAAGTTCCACGAATTCCCAGCGCGAGCACACACCCAGATGCACGCTGCCCAAGGCGCTCAATTCGCGAACGGTAGGTGCGATGCGCGGGTTGTCCAATATGCCGGCGCCAATGTGGCCGGTTGCGTCGCACTCCAGCAGCTCGACACCCGGCAGCAGGTCGCTCAAGTAGGTCAAGGCCAACAACTGCCCATCATGGGTGGCGGCCAAGGCCATGCCGTCGCCCTTGTAACGCGCTTCCAGCGCGTCGGGTACCGTGTATGCACTCATCTTGTCCCCGCTTTCTTTGCTTGACCAGGCTACGCGCCACCCGCATGGCCGTCGCGGGTGGTCGTGCAAGTTTGCGCCAACGCGGCGGGGTCGTGATGCGACTTTTCGCAAATTGCGCGGTAAAAGTCACGAGTTCGCGGTTTCGATTTCCGCAAGGGCGCTCACCTGCCGTGCCGTGGACTGGACCCAACGCGATTGCAGGCAGTGGCGAGGGTGGCGAGGTCGGCACGGTCCCGCCGACGCAATGGAAACGCGCGAACCAATGCACTCCATGAGGGTTACCGGGAAGCCGTGTGTGGGCAGTCTTCCCAGGGCAAAACCTCGCAGCCGCAGTGCGGCACGTCAACGGCGGGCTTGGTGACGTATCACGTTTTCTTGGCGGCGTCCCAGCGGGCTCCCAACGCCTTTACGGCATCCTTCTCGGCGAACGGGGCTATCAGATTGATTCTCATGGGACGAATTACCTGTGCTCAGGCAACCATAGTTTGCCAGCGGCATCAGCGCGACGGCGAGTCCGACCCAGGCGCACTCAGGTCTTCTTTCTCGCCTTGGCCGGCGTTGCAGGGGCGTCGGGGCTGGCTTGTGGGGCAACGTTTGAGCCTTCTCTCAATACTGCTTCGAACTCCGCCAGCTCTTCGCCAATCGCTGCGTACTTCTTGGACTTGGCTCGGTTGTCGATCCATTTGAGCGCGGCAGCTTCCAGGTCTTCTTTGAAATGAGCGAGCGCCGATTCCTTGGCGGCGCTTGTCGCAGTCTTTGAGGTACTGGACCAGAGGTCGATCAAATCCGACAGGCCGTTGTCAAAATCGTCGAAGGTTTCAAGCCGTATCCATTGGCCGCTTTTGTCAAACATTCTTGTCTTTCGGTGAGTGCGTGGGCTTCAGTGTAGCGGGGCGATCAGCGGAAGTTTGATGCTTCAAGCCACCAGCGAGCCCCTCGGCATTGCATGCTGGTCAAGGGGAGTTGCTGCTGAACACCGGAGAATACCTGCCCATGCTGCGCAAGCGTGCAAGCTGCCATTGGCTTCCCATTCAGGCTACCGCTGACTCACCCCGCTCAAACCCCTTCGCCACGCCAAGTGCCCATTGTTGCCAGTGTTCGGTGGCTGCTTGAACCGAGTGGCTGGCGTTGATCGCTACATGAGCGACGGTCGCGGCGACCATGCCCCGGATGTGTGCGGCAATGTGGGCTTCCAGGGCGCCATCGGTCAACTCGGTGATTTGCTTGGCGTTCTCGGTCCTGGCCTCGGCCGTGGTGGCGAGCAAGGCGGCATCAGCTTGCTGGGCTGGTGTTTGGGCGGGTGATGGGGGAGCCGTGGTGGCGGTGTCGTTGTGCATGTGTGGCCTTGAGTGAGAAGTGGACTGGTCGCCGTTGGCCGCCAGGGGATGAAAGGCCTGAAAAGGAAAAAACCCGCCATCTTTCGAAGGCGGGTCTCAAATTCTAGCTCCTCGACCCGGGCTCGAACCAGGAACCTACGGATTAACAGTCGGTCCCGAATAACAAGCCACAAATCAGCGCAACAAATAACCACAACTAAATCAAAAGCTTAGCACAACTGGCCTGTTGTGTCGTTTGGTCAAAAGTGGTGGCTATTTGCCCCCAACTGCCCCGCCAGTGTCCCATTGGAACGACTGTTTGGTGGCGTCAAATGGTCAATCACCATGGGTGGGCGGTCGGGGAACTGCGCCACCAGTTCCAGCTTGCCACCCATTGCCTCAACATAACGGCGCAGTGTTGACAGCAGCATGTCGCTGCGCTTCTCCAGGCGCGAAATGGTGTCTTGCCCGACACCCAAAGTGGCCAGCAACTCGTCTTGTAAAGGCTGCGCCAATGCATCGAACTCGGTGGCAAAGTCGCCGTGAAATAGGATGTCCCACCGCATGCCGAATTATGCATTTAAAGCCATGTTTTGTGCGATGGTTGTCATAGATTGGCAGGCACGCCATCCGGAATTGGCGGCGTGGCGTCGCGAGCACACAATGCCAACGGATTTCTGTTTGGGGTAGGGCAGGTACAGGTTGCGGTAGTTACGAATGTCACGCGGCAGGAACGTGCTGGTGAAGTTGTCGGTGATGCTGAGCATTGATGTCTCCTTGGGTTGCGTTGGACAAAAGGAAAAGCCCCGAGGATTTCTCCAGGGGGCCCCCTGATCCCCACAACCGAACCAATGCAGAACCACAAAGCTGCAATGCTGCCGTTCAGGCAAGAAAGAAGCACCTCAGTCGTTTGCCCTCATGAACAATTGGCCGTCTGGTTCGCCACCATCCAGCAGATGCAAAACCCGGTCATTGCCGCCTATCTCCAAGTCGTGTTGCTCACCGGTGCCAGGCCGGGTGAGGCGATGTCGTTGCAATGGCAAGACCTCAACACCCAATGGAAGGGCATCACGATTCGCGACAAGGTCGAAGGCGAGCGCGTGATACCGCTGACCCCCTATGTTGCGCACCTACTGGCAGGGTTGCCCAAACGAAACGAATGGGTGTTCTCCAGCCCAACGAGCGCCAGTGGCACGTTGTCAGAGCCCACATACCCACATACCGTGGCCTGCAAAGTTGCTGGCCTTGATGGGCTTACCCTGCACGGCCTGCGTCGGTCCTTCAAGTCGCTGACCGAGTGGCTGGAAGTGCCCACCGGCATTGTGGCCCAGATCATGGGGCACAAGCCAAGCGCCACCGCCGAGAAGCATTGCACGGTAAGGCCGCTGGAACTGCTGCGCCTTCACCATGAAAAGATCGAGGCCTGGATGCTGGAGCAGGCGGGCATTGTGTTTGATGCCAAAGCCGGGCAGGGCGTTTTGAGAGTCGTCGCTGCTTAACCGTCCCAATGGATTACAATATTACCTATGCTGACCGTCGCCGAGTTGCCCGAATTCATCCGCACTGCGGATAAATTGCTTACCGAAGTCGAACGACAGGACATCATCCGCTACTTGGCGGATCACCCGAAGGCGGGGGAGCTAATGGAAGGCACCGGCGGCGTGCGAAAGATTCGGTGGGGTCGTGGCGGTCAGGGTAAAAGTGGTGGCGTTCGCGTCATCTACTATTTTCACGATGAGGCGATGCCGTTGTACTTGCTGACGTTGTTCGCCAAGGGCGACCAGGCGAATTTGTCCAAATCAGAGCGCAACGATTTGGCAGGTCTGGTTAAGTTACTGGTTCAAATATGGAAGGGAAAACCTACATGAGCACCGCATTCGACAGCATCAAACGTGGCTTGCTGGAAGCCATTGAACACGCGGAAGGTCGCGCACCACAGACGCGCATTCACCGTCCCCGTCCAGTGGACGTCAAGGCATTGCGCGCCAAGGTCAGCATGACGCAAGAGCAGTTTGCCGCCCGCTTTGGGTTCTCCACGGCGACATTGCGCCACTGGGAGCGCGGCGACCGTGCACCCCATGGGCCAGCGCTGGTCTTGCTTAACGTGATCGATCACAACCCCAACGCGGTGATTGAGGCGCTGGCAGCCTGATCAATTTTTCATCCCAGCAAGGCCCGCGAACCGAAGAGCGGGACACCTTCGCACCAACCCGAAGCTTTGAAAGCCTGTTCCAGCCACCAAAGCGAGACTGTTCGTCACCCCAGCCTTCCTGCTACACCAATTGCCAGCCGACGCACCTACAAATCACAGCCAGCCTCCCAGATGAATAGGGTTGACAAGGTGCGGCGGTAACGAGTGATGACAGTGACGCAGACGTAAATGTCGCACGGCGATACCAGCGAGCTGATCCGGCACAAATTCATGTACTTCTGGCTACATGGTGGCTACATGGCTCACCAAATAAAAAAGCCTGCTATCGCTTAAATAGCAGGCTTTCTATACCCCGTAAGGGGAATTTGGCTCCTCGACCTGGGCTCGAACCAGGGACCTACGGATTAACAGTCCGGCGCTCTACCAACTGAGCTATCGAGGAATGAAGCCTCAAATTATAGCGTTGTTTTTTGACCCACCCGATTGAGGTGTTGGACTATTTTAGAAGCTGGCTTGCATGGCCAGGCGCCAGGTGCGCGCCGCGCCGGGGAACAGGTAGACATGACCATACTGGTAAGGGGACTCCTTCCAGTAGCGTTTGTCGAACAGGTTCTCGGCGCCCAGCGTCCAGGTGGTCGGCGTGCCGACCAGTTTGGTCTCATAACGCAGGCTGGCATCGACTCGGCTCCAGGCGGGCAGTGTCAAGTTGCTGTCGGCCAGGATGGCGCGTTGGCCTTCGTGCGACAGTTGCCCGTGGACCGACAGGCCCGGCACGGCGTTGACGCGCCAGTTGGCGTTGGCGCGCAGCACCCAGTTGGGAACGTTGGTCGGCTCTTTGCCGTTGGTGGCGGGCTCGTTCAGGCTGCCCTGGCGTTTGGCGTCCAGGATGGTGGCGCTGCCGCCCAGGCGCCAGGGGCCTTGCTCCCATTGCAGGCTGGTCTCCACGCCTCGGTGCGCCGCCTCGCCGTCGTATTGCCCTTTGCACGGGGTGGTGCCAAGGCGGTAGCACGCGTCCAGATTGGTCATCGGGCGCACGATGTTGAATACGGCCACTTGCCAACCCAGGCCGTTGCGCCCACCTTTGACGCCCAGTTCCCACTGGCGGGACTTCAGTGCCGGCAGGGCCACGCCGGCATTGCTGTACTGCGAGCTCTTGTTGGGCACGACTTGCGACTCCACACCCTGACCAACGCTGGCATACAGCATCTCGGCGGGTGAGATGGCGTAGCTCACCGCCAGCCAGGGGGTGGTGATGCTGTCGTCATAGGCGGTGGGGCGCGAGCCGTTGGTGCGAATGCTGTCGCGCGAGATACGGCTGTGACGCAGGCCAATCCAGCTTGTCAAGCGATCGCTCCAGCGCATGGAGTCTTGTAGCGACAGCTCGATCGAATGCTCGTCGCGGTTGGTACTCTGGTCGGACAGGGTCGGGTCCGCTGGCACGACAGTGGTGCCCTGTACGTTGCCAATGCCCACCCAGTTGTAGGCCTGCATCTGAAAACGCTGCTTGACGCGGCTGCTCTGCAGACCCAGGCCCAGGCTGTGGACCACGCTGCCGGTATTGACCTTGCCGTTGACATTCAGGCTGGCCGCTTGCTGGGTGCGGCGCTCGTTCTCACTGCGGAAGTCGTACATGTCGAAGGTGCCGTCTGAGCAATAGCGGTCCCACATGCCTTCGGTGCTGCAACCGTAGGCATAAGCCAGCCGATCGTTGGTTTTGAGCTTCTGCTGCCCGACTTGCGCCGACCAGCGCCAGTCGGCGTTGATGGCCTGATCGAAGCGCACCGTGCCAGTCAGCGCGTCAAACTCCGAGGGCTGTGACCAAGGCTGGTTGTTGAGGTTCAGCTTGGGGTCCACCGGCGCGGGCAGCACATTGCCCAGCAGGCTAAAGCCCGCCTGGCTGGGTTGCGACTTGCGGCTCCACTCCACTTCGGCTGACAGGGTGGCGTCGCGGTTGAGGCGCCAGTCGGTGGCCAAGGCCAGCAGACTGCGCTGACCGTTGAGGTTGCGGGTGAGGGGCTTGAGGTTTTCATGCGCCACGTTGAGGCGGTAGCCGAAGGCCTGGTCGGTGCCCGCGCGCCCGCCCAAGTCGGCGGTCACCAGCACCGAGCCCTTGCCAGTCACCTCCAGCCGCACGTCACGCAGCGGCTGGCTGGTCGGGCGCTTCACCACATAGTTGACCAGGCCACCCGGCGCGCTGGTGCCGGCCTGGATGCCGCTGGTGCCCTTGAGCACTTCGATGCGTTCCTTGTTCTCCAGCGGAATCGAGGTCTCGGCGCTGATCGGCAGGCCTTCGCGGCGGTAGTTGAAGCGGTTGTCGATGACAAAGCCGCGCACCGTCAAAAAGTCCCAGTAGCCGGGCGAGTTGTAGGCGTCGTTGATGGACGCATCAAACTGCGCGATGTCGGCCAGACGGCGCGCGCCGACCGCCAGCAAGTCGGCTTGGCCGACTACCGTGGCGGACAGTGGCAGGTCTTTGAGCGGCACGTCACCAAAGCCGGTGACATCCGCCAGGGCGGGCACGCGGCGTTCGGTGATGAGCACCGGCTTGAGGCTGACATCCTGCTGGGCGTGCGCCCCGGATGCTACAAAAAGGCTAGCTATTACAGCTTGCTGGATGGGGCTCAGAGCCCGATTTCGTGAAAATTTTGCCACAACGTATTCCTGTCACGTCATAGCAGGTCGGCTGGCTGGATCGGTAACTGGTCGTTTGAGAGGCTGGCGAAGCGGGCTTCACACAGCGCGACCCGAATCAAGTCATGCTTCCCTGCGCGAGGATTACCTCAGTCAGGTTCAAAGGGACTTTCTCAGTCGCCGCTTGCACGGCAACACCCCTAGCGAATGTTCTCCGAAGAGAACGCCCGTATTGTACGGGCTCAGGCTTCAAATAATCAGTCGAACACCGGAGTTTCGACGCCCAGCACTTTGTGCAATTTTGGGCTGGTGGTGGTGTACTGCAGGAACACTTTTTTCTCGGGGAAGATGATCGGCATGGCGCCAAAGGCGGCCAGTGCGCATTCGTGAAAACCGCTCAGGATCAGCTTCTTCTTGCCAGGGTACACATTGATGTCGCCCACCGCAAAGATGCCCGGCACGCTGGTGGAGAACTTCTCGGTGTCCACCTTGAGTTGCTTGCGCTCAATCTCCAGGCCCCAGTGCGCGATGGGACCCAGCTTTGGGCTCAGGCCAAAGAACACCAGCAGAATGTCCAGTGGCACCACACGTGTCACGCCGTCGGCGCCGGTGACCTTGGCGGCGGTGAGCTGGCCGTTTTTTTCGTCGTAGCCGGTGACCTGGCCGACGATGAATTGCATCTCGTAGGCGTCGCACAGTTCCCTCATTTTGGCCACGCTCGCGGGCGCGGCCTTGAAGCCGTCGCGGCGGTGGATCAGGATCACGCTCTCGGCCTTGTGCGCGCTGTCCTTGACGAAGTCCAGCGCCCAGTCCAGGGCCGAGTCGCCGCCACCGACGATCACCAGGTTCTTGTTGGCAAAGTCAGCCGGGTTTTTGACGCGGTAAAACAGTTGCGAGCCGTCATACGCTTCCAAGCCATCGACTTTGAGCGTGCGGGGCTGGAACGCGCCCACGCCGGCGGCGATGAAGATGGTCTTGGTCAGGAGCTGGGTGCCCATGGACGTTTCAACAAAGAATCGGCCATCGTCCTGCTGCTGCACCACGGTCACTTCTTGCCCGAAGTGAAAGCTTGCGCCAAAGGGCTCGATCTGCTTGAGCAGGTTGTCGGTCAGCTCCTGGCCGGTGCACATGGGCACGGCCGGGATGTCATAGATCGGTTTGTCCGGGTACAACTCGACGCACTGGCCACCGGGGTAAGCGAGCGAGTCGATCACGTGCGCCTTGATTTCGAGCAGGCCCAGCTCGAACACCTGGAACAGGCCCACGGGACCCGCGCCCACGATGACGGCGTCGGTTTCAATTGGCCCCTCGTGGGCATGTGCGGTGTTGATCACTTCTTGGTTCAGTTGAGGTTCCATGGGACTTCGGCTACGGTCGACGGCAGACGCTGCACAGGGGCTGCAGCGTGGCTGGCTCGGGGAGAATTATCGAATCAGGTGCTTGAGTTTGCCGGTGAGGTCTTTCCACTCGTCGGCATCGGGCAAGGGTGCCTTGCGTTTGGTGATGCTCTTCCAGGTGGGCAGCTTGGCCAGCTCGGCGTTGAGTTTGGTCATGTGCTGCTGGTCGGCGGGCACGTCTTCTTCGGCATAAATGGCGTTGGCCGGGCACTCGGGGATACACACCGCGCAGTCGATGCATTCGTCCGGGTCGATGGTCAGGAAGTTGGGGCCTTCGCGAAAGCAGTCGACGGGACAAACGTCCACGCAATCGGTGTACTTGCACTTGATGCAGGCTTCTGTGACGGTGTGAGTCATTTTTTAGTTTTGCACGAATTAGTGGAAACCCTTGATTTTATTGGGTTTTCGAGATTGCGTTCGCCGCTGTAGCCCTGACCGCAGCGGGGTTGCTACAAAAGCGCTCAGTTCACCAGCACGGCACCTGATGTTTTGTGTGACGCGGTGTCGACCAGAACCAGCGAACCCAGCACGCGCGACTGCGCAAATGGCAGGGCCGCAATGGGCTCCTGCAAGGTCAACTCGATGTGACCAATGGCATTGGCGGCCAGTTGCGTGGCGTCCTCTTCGGCCAGGGTGTTGACGTCGAGCTTGTGCACCACGCGTTTGACGCGCGCCTTGACCCAGCGGTGTCCGTGCAGCGCCCAGTAGACGCGCCCCGCCACCAGGGGCTCGTCGTCCATCCACGCCACGGTGGCGGACAGTTCGCGGCTGGGCGGCACGAAGGCGCGCTCGGCGTCAAACTCATCAGCCTTGGGCGCGGACGCCAGCAGCCAGTCACCACGCGACACATCGACCTCGCGGTCCAGCACGATGCCGGCGCTGTGGCCGGCTTGCACCGTGCGCGGTGTACGGGTGTGGCCCAGCACCTGTGCCACGGTGGCGCTCTGCCCGCTGGGCAGAATGGTTATGGTTTGCCCCACTTCGGCACGACCGGTGGCGACCCGACCCCAGAACACGCGCCGACCTTGTGAGGTATCTGCAGAAGTTGAAAACTTCTCCACCCATTGCACCGGAAACGCCAACGGTAGATCGGGCTCGGATGGTGTCACCGGCAGGCCTTCGAGGATCTCCAGCAGGCTCGGACCCAGGTAGTCGCACCAGAGCGGCGCGGCGTCCACCACGTTGTGGCCCTTGAGTGCGGAGATCGGCACAATGGCGGTGACGCCGATGCCTGCTGCTTGGGCAAACGCCACCAGCGCATGGCTGATGCTGGCAAAGGCGCGTGCCGCTTGGCCACGGGTCTCGGGCCGACTCGGGTCTTCCAGCGCGTCGAGTTTGTTCACTGCGAACACGATGCTGGGCACCCGCAGCAGGTTGGCCAACAGCGAGTGGCGTCGCGTTTGCGGCAGCAGTTCCAGTGCCGCGTCTTGCCATTGCAGCTTGGTGGCATCGACCAACACCACGGCGCAATCGGCGCTGCTGGCGGCCGTCACCATGTTGCGGGTGTACTGCTCATGGCCCGGCGCGTCGCCAATGATGAACTTGCGGTTCTCGGTGGCGAAGTAGCGGTAGGCCACATCAATCGTGATGCCTTGCTCACGTTCGGCCGACAGCCCATCGGTGAGCAAGGCCAAGTCGGTTTCGCCCTGGCGCTGCACACCTGCCAGATGGTCCTGCAACACCGCCTTGCTGTCCACCAGCAGACGCCCGATCAGCGTGCTCTTGCCATCGTCGACCGAGCCGCAGGTGATGAAGCGCAACGCCGAAGAAGTGTCATTCTGGTCTCTAGCCAGCGTGGCGCTTGCATGGGAAGCTATTGAAGTTATAGCGATGGTCATGAGAATATCCTGTGAGATAGAGGTGCCTTCAATCCAGGGACACCGCGGAACCGGCTTCGCCGGGCCGCTGGTGTCGCCCCCAGCAAGGGGGAAAGCGGCCACACGAAGTGGGCAAGCCGGGGGGTGTGCTAAAAATACCCGTCTTTCTTGCGTTTTTCCATGGAGGCGTCCGAGGTCTTGTCGTCCATCCGGGTGGCGCCGCGCTCGCTCACGTCGGCCGCCAGGGTTTCGATCACGATGTCGGCTGCGGTGGCGGCGTCGCTCTCCACCGGGCAGGTGCAGGTGATGTCGCCGACGGTGCGAAAACGTACCGTGCGCTGCTCCACCGTTTCGTCGTCCCGCGCGGGCGTGAGCTCCGTCACCGGCACCAGCAGGCCCTTGCGCTGCACCACGGCACGTTGGTGCGCGTAATAGAGCGAAGGCAGGGCGATCTGTTCACGTTCGATGTATTGCCACACGTCAAGCTCGGTCCAGTTGGAGATCGGGAACACGCGAAAGTGTTCGCCCTGCTGCAGCCGGGTGTTGAACAGTGTCCACAGTTCGGGGCGCTGCGCCTTGGGCTGCCATTGGCCAAAGCTGTCGCGGTGGCTGAAGATGCGTTCCTTGGCGCGCGCCTTTTCCTCGTCGCGGCGGGCGCCACCAATCAGGGCGTCAAAGCGAAATTCTTCGATCGCTTCGAGCAAGGTCACCGACTGGTGCACATTGCGCGACTCGCCCGGGTGGGCCAGGCGAACGGTGCCGCGTGCCATCGAGTCCTCGACACTGCGCACGATCAACTCGGCTTGCAGCTCCTTGGCGCGCGAGTCGCGGAAATCGGTCACTTCAGAGAAGTTGTGGCCAGTGTCGATCATCAGCAGCGGGTAGGGGATACGGCCGCCACCGCAGGGGCCTTCCTTGCCCATAAAGGCCTTCTCCGCGCACTTGAGCATCACCAGCGAATCCTTGCCGCCCGAGAACAGCAGAGTGGGGCGTTCAAACGCGGCGGCCACTTCGCGCAGGATGAAGATGGTTTCTTCCTCCAGGGCGTCGAGGTGGGCGTTGCTCAGGTGGTGTGCGCTCAACTTCTGGCGCAGTGGGGTGAGCAATTCGGCTTCGGTGCGGGCGTTCATGCGGGGGCTTTCTCAAGGGAAGAACGGGATGGGGCGACGTGCAAGCCGCATTCCTTGGCGGCTTCATCCTCCCACCACCAGCGCCCGGAGCGGAAGTCTTCGCCCAGGCTGATGGCGCGGGTGCACGGGGCGCAGCCGATGCTGGGGTAGAACTGGTCGTGCAGCGGGTTGTAGTCGATCTTGTGCAGCGCGATGAAGTGCCAGACATCGCCCCAGGTCCAATCGGCCAGTGGGTTGAACTTGGCCCGCTGCCCGTCGGAGTGGTCGATCCCCGGCACCACCGCGCGTGCCCCGGACTGCTCGCGGCGCAAGCCGGTGATCCAGGCTTGTTTGCCGGCCAGCGCGCGCTGCAGCGGCTCCATCTTGCGGATGTTGCAGCAGGTCTTGCGCAAGGCGATGCTCTTGTACATGGCTTGGTTGCCCTCGCGCGCGACGAACTGCACCACCGCCTCGGCCTTGGGCTTGAACACCTCCACCTTGACGTGGGAAGTGAGCAGCAGCCGGTCCAGCAGCGCCAGTGTCTCGGAGTGCAATTTGCCAGTTTCGAGTACAAAGATGCCGATGTTCAGGCCCAGGTGGTTGATCAAATGGCTGATCACCATGTCCTCGGCGCCCAGGCTGGAGGCTTGCGATATCAGCGAGGCTTCGCCGGCCGACACTGGCGCGAAGTCCTGCGCGGCTTGCTTGAGCAAGGCGACGGTCTGGTCCAGCTTGGCATCGAAACCGATGCTGGCGCGGGCGTTGAGTGCGATGGCGTTCATGCGTGGGCCTCCTGATACTTTGCAGGACAGACCTTTAGCTCTGTCCTCAACTGATCGTCGGATGTTGGCTGTTCGTGCTGGGCAAACCGGGGCGCGGCCGAGCCGGCGTCGCCCTGGTAGAACGCGGGGTAGCGCGCCAGTTGGCGGTGCGCGAAGTCGGGGTTCTGGTCGGCACGCAGCACGGCGGAGTCAAAGCCGCTGCGCTTCATTTGCAGCAACTGGTCGATCAACACGTCGCCGACGGCGCGCAGTTCGCCTGAAAAGCCCAGGCGTCGGCGCAGCAGGAAGGACTGGCTGAAGGCCCGCCCATCGGTGAATTTGGGGAAGTTGAGCTCGATGCGTGCGATGCCATCGAGCGCCAATTTGCAAGGGTCCACATCGTTGGCCAGGATCAGTACCTGGGTGGGTTCAAGCTGGTCTTCAGTGATGGGCTGGTTAGTGATCAATTTCATGCTGTTCTCCGCACTCATACTGTTTGCAACTCAGCCACGTGACGGGCGCTGTTGGCTGCTTGTTTGAAGGAGTCAAAACCGACGCGCCGCAAGGTGGCGATAAACGTTTCGCCGTGTTCGCGCTGCGCGCGATAGTGCTCCAGCAGGGCCTCGACCACGTCGGGCACTTCGGCGGCGCCAAAGGAGGGGCCAACGATTCTGCCGGGCTGCGCCGGGCCACTCAGCTTGGAACCGTCGGCACCGCCGAGCAACACCTGGTACCACTCGCGCCCGTCCTTGTCGACGCCCAAGATACCGATGTGACCACTGTGGTGATGGCCGCAGGAGTTGATGCAACCACTGATGTGCAGGTCAATCTCGCCCAGGTCATGCAGATCGTCCAGATCCTGATAACGCTCCGTGATGGCGTGCGCGATCGGGATCGAGCGGGCATTGGCCAGCGCGCAGAAGTCGCCGCCGGGGCAGGCAATCATGTCGGTCAGCAGGCCGATGTTGGGTTTGGCCAGACCCAGCGCCCGCGCGGCGCGCCACAGGTCGGGCAACTGGTCGCAGCGCACCCAGGGCAGCAGCAGGTTCTGCTCGTGGGTGACGCGCGCCTCGCCAGCCGAGAAGCGCTCGGCCAGGTCGGCTGCGGCATCGAGTTGCTCGGCAGTGGCGTCGCCCGGTGCAAAGCCCAGCCGTTTGAACGACAGCGTGACGGCGCGCAGGTCGGGGTTGCGGTGCGCTCGCACATTGCGCTGCAGCCAGCGCGCGAACTCGATGTCGCTCTCGGCGGCGGCACGCAAGATGTCTTCCACCTTGTCACCGGTTTGCTTGCGTTTCACGTTCAGGCGTGGCGGCACGAAGGACGCGTTGACGCGGTCGAACTCGGCCTGTGTGATGGTGTGCGGTGCGCCGTCATGCTCGATGATCTGGCGGTACTCTTCTTCCACCTGATCGACAAAGCGCTGACCTTCGGCCTTGACCAGGATCTTGATGCGCGCCTTCCAGGCGTTGTCGCGCCGGCCGTAGCGGTTGTAGACCCGGATCACGGCCTCCAGGTAATTGAGTAGCTGGTTCCAGGGTAGGAACTCGCGCGCCACGCTGCTGACGATGGGCGTGCGGCCCATGCCGCCGCCCACGCGTACCTGAAAGCCCAACTCGCCTTGTTCCGAGTGCAGCAACTGCAGGCCTACGTCGTACCAGGCGATGGCCGCGCGGTCTTCCTTGGCGCCGGTCACCGAGATCTTGAACTTGCGTGGCAGGAAGGCGAACTCGGGGTGCAGCGTGCTCCACTGGCGCAGGATCTCGCAGAACGGGCGCGGGTCGGCGGTCTCATCCACGGCAATGCCGGCCAGCGCGTCACTGGCGATGTTGCGGATGCAGTTGCCGCTGGTCTGGATGCCGTGCATGTCGACGCTGGCCAGCAGGTCCATCACGTCGGCCGACTTGGCCAAGGGGATCCAGTTGAACTGGACGTTCTGACGGGTCGAGAAGTGCCCATAACCCGACTTGAGCTTGGGTGCCTTGGGATTGCCCAAGTCGTCTTGGGTTCGCTGCGCGTGGTGCAGCAAGTCGGCGTCGGGTTGGTCGTAGTCGCGGGCGATTGTGGCCAGCGCCCGCAGTTGCGCGCTGGAGAGTTCACCATAGGGCACGGCCACGCGCAGCATCGGCGCGTAACGCTGGATGTACCAGCCGTTTTGCAGACGCAGCGGGCGAAAATCGTCGTCGGTCAAGCTGCCGACCAGGTTGCGCTGCAACTGGTCGCGGTATTGGTCTGCGCGTTGGCGGACAAACTGGCGGTCAAATTCGGTGTATTGGTACATGGTCGGGTCCGTTTACAGGGCAATCAGCTTGACACCGGCGTAGGCCAGCAGCACGGAGAGGAGTGAGCGAATCACCCGCTCCGGCGTGCGCGTCATCAGGTGCGAACCAACCCAGATGCCGGGCAGCGATCCGGCCAGCAGCTTGGCCAGCAGCGACCAATCGACCGAACCCAGCGAGGCGTGGCCCAGGCCGGCCACCAAGGTCAGCGGCACGGCGTAGGCGATGTCGGCGGCGACGATGCGCGGCAAGGGCAAAAGGGGGTAAAGCAGCAGTAGCGCCGTCACACCGATGGCGCCGGCGCCGACCGAGGTCAGGGTGACCAAAGTGCCAATCGCCGCGCTCAACAGCAGCGGTAGGCTCCAGTGGCGGGGGTGGGTGGCCGCCGCCTCCTGGCCCTTTACAAGGCGCAGCGGGGCCGCCTTGCCGCGTACTGCCTTGTACAGCGTGGCGGCGGCGGTGAGCAGCAGGGCACCACCCAGTGTGCTGGTCATCACGCTTTGCACCGCCGCGCTGGCTGGCCCGAGGCGATGCAGGATGTACAGGGTAATGAGTGCCGCCGGAATGCTGCCCGCGCTGAGGTGCAGCACGATGCGCCAGTCGATCAGGCGCGAACGCGCCAGTTTGACCGTTCCGCCCATTTTGGTAAAGGCCGCGAACAGCAGGTCGGTGCCAATCGCCAGATAGGGCTTGACGCCAAAGAAAAAGATCAGGATCGGCGTCATCAGCGAGCCGCCACCCACCCCGGTGAGGCCAACCACCAACCCGACCGCGAAGCCCGCAAATATGAACGCCAAGTCATGCATAGGGGCAGACTGTAGGGGGCGCTCGTTAGATTGCAAACTACATTATTGTGATGTTCTTATGCCTTGGTGGATATATGCGTGTTCTGACCAAGCTATACTGCCCCCGATCGGCCCCGCATGGGGACCTCCGGGGGCCACCGGATAGGGGTGATGTCGCTTTTACGCGTCCAAACGGAGGGCAAAGTTATCTGGCAATGAAATGACCGTTTCGAACTGCCGGAACTCGCTGTTCGGGTCCTCATCGAGGAGCCGCAACTCGATGGTGCCAGCTTCACGCTCGACAAAACCTTTCACCGCATCCATTCCCACGCCACGGCCCGATACTTCGGTCACCACGCTGGCAGTTGAGAAACCGGGCGCAAAGATAAGCTGTGCCAGTTGCTCAGGCGAAACGGACTGGTTTTCCTGAATCAAACCGGAATCGATGGCTTTTCTCCGAATGAAGCCCATCGCAAGCCCGCGTCCATCGTCCCGCAATTTGAGCCACAACTTGCCGTCACTGGTGGACAACCCGAGATTGATCGTTCCCGCGGGACTCTTGCCTTGCGCCACCCGCTGTTCGGCGGTTTCAATGCCGTGGTCAATCGAGTTGCGCAGCAAATGCATGAACACGTTCTTCAGAAGATCGGCAATCTGGTTGCGCACAACAATGTTGTTGTCATCAATCTGAATGGTGGGCGCTTCTTTCCCAAGCTCTCTGGCGAGCGAAGGCAGGGAATCGATCACGCCAGCGAGAACATCCTCGATCTTCTCAGTTCCAATCTGCTTCAAAGTGCTGAGCACGCGATGGAGCAAATCGTCCCTGACCACCGGATCATGTTCCTTGGCGGCCTCCAGGCTGCCAATCAAACTCTCGATATGATCCTTTTGAACCATCAGGAACTTGTCGACTCCGCCGCGCCGTCCCGGACCTCTGCGTCCAAGCTTGACTTCGTTGACCCTTGCGTACTCCTGAATGGCGCTGTAGGTGTCTTTCAACTGTTCAAGCAGACGCGCCTTGTTCCAATCCGCATCAGGATTTTTCCGCAGATCGTCATACACCTGCTCTGTCTCATGCACGGTATTGGTCAACTGCAGCAATCCGTAGGTACGTGCGTTGCCCTTGATGGTGTGCATGTTGCGGAATAGCGTCGTGATAGCCTCCAGATCCCGGCTTTCGGTGCTCTCGATGAGCGCGCGGTTTTCTTCTATGAACTGGCCCGAGCTGTCGATGAACTGGTGGAACTTTTCCTGATTGACCGAGAGGATCTGGCCAATCATCTCCAGTTCGCGCCTTTGCTTGCTGGCCTCGGCCGCCAGACCCTTGAGTTCGGTAACGTCGCGCACGCACAGCATCAGCTTCTCGCAAATGTCGGCGTCGTTGCAGATGGGAGACCAACTCAGCTCCAGCGACTTGACTCTGCCGCTGGGCATGGTTTTGTCAAGCTCGGTGACCATGAGGTGGGTATTGAACTCGAAATTCATCTTGTCCTCACCAATGCACGCATCGGCCACGGCTTCTACCTGTGACAGGACGTCGGAGCCCAGATTGGTCTTTGAGAAAACGACATCCATCATGCCTTTACCGGCGATGTCTTTGGTCTCGAAAATCTGCTCCAGATACGCGGAATACTCCGGATGGATGGTGGCTCCCTGTGTAACAGTCAGAATACCCTGTGGCATGTTTTGCAGCATGGTCAGGATGTCGTTGGTCTTCTGCCGCAGTTGCAGGGTCCGTTCAGCGACCAAATCTTCCAGCTTCTCGTTCATGAGTTTCAGGTCATGCGCCATTCGTTTGTTTTCAACGAAGGTGGTGGCGAAAATATTGCTCGCCACATACAGCATTGAAATAACAAAACCCAGCACACCGTAAAACAGCGTCGACATCGAGTTGATGCGCCCGAGGGCCAGGAGCATGTCGTGGACACCAGCCACGTAGAAAATGCCCATACCAATGCATAACGTGATCGCACCGGGGCGCTTCGAAAGAGCCCCTCTAACGGACTGATAAAGCGCCAGCGTACCCAACAGCAAGGCTGTCATGAAAAACACGGCCCTGACCTTCTGAAACAAATCCAGATTCAGGTGCACCATTTGCGCCGCAATCGTCAGCGCCAGCAGGCTGTATACCGTGCCCAACACCCAGTTGGTTTTGGGCGTGAACTTGTAGAAGAACTGACTGAAGAGGTAGGCCCCAAAGAACGTGATCAAGCCGGTGTAATGCAGCAGGAGCATCGGCTCTGGCGGCAATACCTTCATCAGAAAATCACTGGGGGCAACAAAAAACGGAAACACCGAAATACTGGCAAGCGAAGCAACCAAGTACAGCGAATACCGCGTCTTGCGGTAGACGAGCATGAAGAACAGGCCGAAACAGAACACGATGAAGGCGGCAAGAATGCGCAATTCACCATTCTGAAACTGGTGCCAAGCCAGACTGGAGTCGTGCTTGTCATACTTGCGTATTTCAAATGGCAACTGGTAAACGCCCGTCATCAGCAGGGTGTCGATACGGATCGCCAGCACATGCTTGACTTGCGTCACCTGGAACCGAATCGGTATGGGCTGTGTGGCGTAATAGCGCTCGACATTGATATCGCCGGGGCGCCTATAGATCTCCTGGCCATTGTTGTACACGTTGACCCGCCCCATGTAGGCGTTCAACAGAATCACAACGTCCTGCCCCACCATGGACTGGTCAAATTCGAATACGCCGCGATACCAGCCTACCGTGTAATTCTTTTGGTCCGGGTAGGCGCCCTTCCAGGGACCGGGTGCCTTGATAACGGGCCATGAACTGGTGTCAAGTTCAACATTCGCGTTATGGACATTGTCATCACGGGTGAAGAGCCAGTTCCCGCTTAGCTTGAGGGGCTGGTCCAGGTTCTTGACCTGGATTCGACAGGAATCGCAGCCCGCCCGGGACTCCTCAATTGCCAATGCCGAGGAATGCCCTAGAAAGCCCAGAAGTACCAACAGAATATAGATAAAACGCATGTTGTCATCCTTTAATTGTGATTGTGGATCCCTGGATATCAATGCGCACGCTGCCCGCTAATGATTACTCGTAGCCGTTCCCTGGCCTGGCCTGCGATACCACGTCACAGGGTCAAGCCGGCGCTTCACGGTCTTCTGGGCGTGTCGGCTTCAGGCGCCAGCCAGCTTCTTGAACGTGGCCAATACGGCGTCGCCTTTGAAGGGCTTGACGATCCATCCCTTGATGCCCGCCGCCTTGCCTCTTTCTTTCATCGTCGGCGAGCTTTCCGTCGTCAGCATGATGATGTTGACAGTGCTGTTCTTCAGTTCGCCGCGAATCCGTTCGGACATGGTGAGTCCGTCCATATTGGGCATGTTTACGTCACTTACCACCAGTTTGATGCCGGGATCAGCCCTGAGCTTGGCGAGTCCGTCTTGCCCGTCCACTGCCAGCGTCACGGTGAGCCCATTCTTCTTCAGAAAATCACCCACCTCGTTGCGAACCGTGCTGGAGTCATCTACCACCAATATTTGAGCCATGTTAGCCTTTCCATGAATAGTTAAAAGAGTTCCAATTCGCCCATTTCAAACAGGTCTTCAACCGAAGCTTCGTTTTCTGCAAACTCCTCCGGAGTCCAGTTCAGGTTGAAGATAAACCGTTGATATATCGTCAACGGACGCAGGCCCGGCCCGTTGGCATCGTGCAGCGTGTACTTGAAGCACAACTGGGGTTTTTCGGACCCGAATGAAATATACCGGTGCAGGTGGTTGATGATCAAGGGAACCTGCGATACGTGGGTACCGAGACTCGCGGTATGCGAGACGAATCGGTTCTTGAACGAACCCCAAACCAGATTGGTGATTTCACCCAGCACGTTGTTGACGTCGCGAAAACCGCCGCCCTCTTGAGGGTTGATGTGCGTTTTGTCGTCGGCAATGAGCGCCAACAGAGCTTCTTCCTCGGTTTGAAGCATCAGGTACCCGCGGCACCAGTTGCTCTCGATTGGGATCAGCGTGAAGATTTCACCGAAGATGATTCGATCGCGCACGACATAGGGCGTGGCAACTTCAACCCGCAACGCCTTGAACTGACTCTCCAGTGCGGTTTTGGTAAGTTCGGTGATTCCACGCACCAACGCATTGGGATAGATCAGGCAGAAAATGCATTCTTCAATCGGCTTGCGCAGCGTCTCGATGGTGTCGATGGTGTAGCACGCGCTGAACGAATTGCGGTCGGTGTCAGACAGCTCGTCCATGCCGGCAGTGCTTTCCCGTCTCAGGAAGATGGGCAACTCGGGCCGGAGCTGGTGAATCAGGCGGGCCAATGCAAGTCCACCGGTTCCTTTGTCGGAATAGGACTCGGCAAGCAAAATGGCTCCCAGGTCGACATTCGACTTCAGCACGGTGAGCACGTTTTCATCCAGAACCTTGAGGCCGACCAGGTTGTTTTGGTCGCAAAACGCCTTGATTCGCTCGTGGCATTCAGGATCATGGTCCAGCACAAGGACCTTGCTGACCAGTTTTGCGTGATCTTCCATGGACATCCTCTACCCTTTTTGGTTGAGTTTCAAAACATTTCCAGTTCGCCGGTGCTTTCTTCAGCGTCAACATCTACCGCGAAATCCAGGTCTGTATGTTCACAGACGCACAGGGTCGCGTGAAAACGCACCGAGTTGTTGATGTCAACCCGGATGTGCTTGATGTGTCCGTACTTCAGAATATCCAGATAGGCCGCACATTGTTTGTCCAGAATGTTTGGCGTTGACAAGCCCATGTGCGGGAAGGTCGTCAGCAAATCGCGATTCAGTATTCCGCAGCACATGTTTCCGCATTCGGAAACGGTGTCATAAAAGGTTTGCACATCCATTTCCGCAAGGGGTTTGTTGTTGATGCGCGCAAAGTGTTCTTTGGTCGTTGCGTCGGGGGTGAAGTGGATCAATACGATCAGCCTCAAGAGAAATGACGAAATGGTCAAAATGACGACCTGGGGCTCCTTGGCCTCTGCCAGGTCTGGCAAGACCGTCAGCACACAATCGTCGTCCGCCAACGGGGACAGGCTCTCCTTCAGTCCGTGCCTGAACACGTGCTCGAAACCTTCTTGGGCTTGCTTGCTGATCATGGGCTGCGCCACCTACGAGTTGAGCGTTTCTTTGGTCTTTTTGTTGACCAGGTCCAGCCCTATCACCGAGCCGATGATCATCTTGCCACTGGCCTGTAGATCCTGGAAGGTGGTGGTGGTGATCAGATCATTGGCAAAGAGGCTACTGCGATAGTCCTTCGAAAGCTTTTCAGCACGGGCGACCAAGGCCCTCATTTCATCCGCCACCACGGCAAACCCCCGCCCCTGCTCCCCGGCCCTGGCCGCCTCGATCGAGGCATTCAGCGTGACGATGACGATCTGCCTGACGATGGACGAAAACTCGTCGTTCTTCGTGTGCATTTTCCCGTTGTGAGAAATCAGAATGTTCAGGTCGGCGTGCCAGCGCTCAAAGGTCTTCACCAGACCCAGCAAAGAAGCCACCTCCGCGGACAGGGTGTCGCAACTGCCCAGCGCCGCGGCGGTTATGTGGGCGTGCTCGGCTTTGAGTTTTTCAAGCGCGTGCTCGCACTCCCGCTGCAATTGGGAGATCTCGGCCTGATGCGCATTTCTTTCCTGCTCAAGCGTTTGTTGATTTGATTCAAGTTGCTGGCGCAACTCATCGATTTCGGCGCGTTGGGTGACTTCAATTTCATCAGCCTGCTCGCTGGTCACCACCATGGTAGCCATGGCCTTCTGGAGCTGACGAACCCGCCACCACACCAGACCGCCGCCAGCAAGGAACCCGATCAGAAAATAGATTATTGAGTCAACCATAGTAAGAAAAGCTTCAAGCGTTCTGCCACTTGGATCGACACCCGCTGGCACCTACACGCCGTCGGGAAATGCGCAAGGCCCACAGATTGCACGACCAAAGGATACCAATGTAATGCAGACAAAGCTTCGATGACCTCGCTTGATCGGTTTTTTTCGCTCCCCGGACAGATGCGCCTCCGCCATGCCATGCACTTTTCACAAGTCTTGCACGCGACCTGAGCCGAGTGCCCACTCATAGCGCTGTTCAAAATTCCGGTGTTCAAAATTCCGGGGCCACTTCTCATTGCACTACGGTACTATTGCATCGTGTTGAGCGTCCTTCCGAGCGTTCAGCACCTCGCCTGGGACGACCCGGCGAAACACATCGAATCACCAAGTTGACCACAAACCCAGGAGAACCCATGAAACGTTTCATCGCAGCAACAGTCGCGGCACTTTCACTGAACCTTGCATTTGCCGTTGAATCCGAAGGCGCCAAATTCGATGACACCGTGAAAGTTGGCGGTGTGGACCTGGTCGTCAACGGACTGGGTGTGCGCAGCAAGTTTGGTAAACGTTATGTTGCGGCGCTGTATCTCGCGTCCAAGTCCAGTGACGCCGATGCCGTCGTCGCTTCCAAAGGCCCCAAGCGTGTCACCCTGCACTTGCTGAAGGACGGCGACGGCAAGACCTTTGCCAAGGCATTTGTTGGCGGTATTGAAGACAACTCAAGCGAGTTGGAAATGGCCGCGATCAAGGACCGCCTCGGCGTGTTTTCCACCATGATGCAAAGCATGGGCGATGTCAAGGCCGGCTCGGTCGTCGTGATTGATTGGATACCCGAGAAGGGCACGCACGTCAGCGTGAACAACAAGCCCCTGGGCAAGGAGATTGCCGGCGAAGACTTTTTCAGGGCACTGCTGAAAGTCTGGTTGGGCAAGAGTCCGGTTCAGAACGATCTTAAAGCGGGTCTCCTGGGAAAACCCTGATCCAAACACCGTCTGAACCCGGCATGCGTTGGGGTTTGCGCGATCACGACATACGAGGACCAGTCAGGCGGCGAGCCAGTCCGACAGCAGCGTGTCGTTGAACAATTGAACCGACTTGGCTGCATCCACCTGCATGCAGACCTGCGTGACCGCTTGGCCCTGGCCCCAACCGGCTTGCGGGTAGGCGATGAAATCGCGGCGGTTCAGCATGGTCTGGCCGACGGCCAGACCATCGGTGGCGACGCGCATCACGCCTGATTCCAGCACGAACAACTCCGGTTGCACCAGGTAGATGAACGCCAGCACGTCGTGCGCAAAGCAACCCGGCTCCTGGGCGATGTGCGCGTACAGGCCGGTGTAGAACCTGGCGTAGAACTCGACGGCGTGCAGCAGCGCGTCGGTCGCGGCATGTTGGTGATGCTGGGCAATCCGCGCCACCATCGAGAGCGTTACACGTACCTGGTGGGTGACATCGAGCCCGACCATGGTGAGCTTCCAGCCGGCCGTAAATACTTGGTCCGCCGCGTGGGGTTCGTTCCAGATATTGGCTTCGGCCACGGGTGACACATTGCCGGGTTCGGTGATGGTGCCTCCCATCACGATGACTTCACGCAACAACTGCGGCAGCCGGGGCTCCAGCTCCAGAGCCAGCGCCAGATTGCCCAACGGACCCACGGCCACCAAGGTGATCTCGCCTGGTTGGGCCCGGGCCATGTCCACGATGAACTGGGCCGAGCTGCGCGGATCGAGCTGCTTGCTGGTGGGGACGCGGCTGGCGAGGTTGCCCAGGCCGTCACCGCCATGGATGAAGTCGGGCGGTGCGTGGGGGGGCATGTGCCGCGGCGCCGCGACGCCCAGCGTCACGGGAATCTCGCGCTCGGTGATGGCGGTGAGGTACAGCGCGTTGCTGGCAGCCTGCTCGACCGTGACGTTGCCAAAGGTGGTGGTGATGCCCACCAGCTCGATAGCGGGGTGGGCCAGGGCGAAGTAGAGCGCCATGGCGTCGTCGACACCGGGGTCGGTGTCGAAGATGACTTTGTGTTGGGGGACTTGACTCATGAATAAGGTTGGGTCCGGAAAAACGTCGGGGCCGGCAACCGGCCCCTGGATTGAGTCGATACGGCGGCGCTACGGTGCCATGCCGCAATACTGTTGCAGGGCCGCGAGCGAGTGTTCGCTGGCGTCGGGCTGCGTCCGCAGGAAGGCGCTTACCTCGGCCTGTGTCGGTATGCTGGTCTGGGCACCCAGGCGCGTGCAAGCCAACGCGCCGGCCGCGCTGGCCTGGCGCAGCGAAACGGCCAGCGTTTCCTGCCGGCGCAAGGCGGCGGTCAGGGCGCCACAGAAGGTGTCGCCGGCGGCGGTGGTGTCGAGGGCGTTGACGGCAAAACCGGCTTGCAGCCACCAGCGGCCGCCTTGGCGCGCGCAGCAGCCGCGTGCGCCCAGCGTGACCACCCCGCACGGGACGGCCAGACGTTCCAGTTTCTGCGCCAGGGTGCCGGGCTGCGGCGAGAGGGTGTCGAGTTCACCCTCGTTGACCACCAGCACGTCGACCAACGCCAGCAAGTCGGCTGGTAGCGCGCGTGCGGGCGCCGCATTGAGCACGACTGTGACGCCTTGCGCACGCGCTGCCTGGGCGTAGGCGGTGACGGTCTCCAGCGGCGTTTCCAGTTGCAGCAGCAGGTGGCTAAATCCGGTGAGCGCGGGCAGGTGCTCGGCACACAAGGCGTTGTTGGCGCCGGGAGCGACCGTGATCGCATTTTCGGCCAGGTCGGAGACACAAATGAAGGCGGTGCCGGTGGGTTGGTCGGGTGCGCGCACGGTGTGCAAGTGCACGCCGGCGTCCCGCAGCGAGGCCTCGACCGGCGTGGCGAAGGGGTCTGACCCCAGTGCCAGCAGCATGTGTGTTTCGGCCCCGCCAGCGCGGGCACAGGCGACCGCCTGGTTGGCGCCCTTGCCGCCGGGGAAGGTCTGGAAGTCATGCCCCAGGACGGTCTCGCCCGGTGCGGGGATGTGCGATGCGCGCACGACGAAATCAAGATTGGCCGAGCCTGCGACAAGAATCATGGGAAGGTTAACGTGATTTGACAAACGGCGTGCCGATGGCCTTGGGCGCCACCGATTTGGCCATGAAACCGGCCAGGATGATGACCGTGAAGACATAGGGAATCATCTGGATCAGCGAGCCGGGTACCTTGCCGATGCCGGGGATCTCGATGCCTTCTATTTGCACTTGCACCGCGCTGAAGAAGGCGAACATCAGGCACCCCAGCGCGGTGTAGAGCGGGCGCCAACTGCCGAACACCAGCGCGGCCAAGGCCAGGAAGCCATTGCCTGCGGACATGTCGCGCAGGAAGAAGCCGCTTTGCACCAGCGCCAAATAGGTGCCCGAACAGGCGCACAACACGCCGCCCACCAGCAGGCCGCTGTAGCGGGTCAGGGCGACGCTGACACCGGCCGTGTCGGCGGCATGCGGGTTCTCGCCAACGGCGCGCAGGCGCAGGCCAAAACGCGTGTGGTAGACCACCCAGTGCACCAGCGGCACCAGGGCAAAGGCCAGGTACACCAGCAGCGTATGCCCGCTGAGCAGCCGGGCATAGACCCAGCCGATCACTGGAACACCCGCCACCGCGTCGGCGCCGGGCAGATTGATCACCGCGAAGCGGCCGCCGTCGAGATCGGGCGTGCGCCCGCCTTGCTGAAAGAAGTACTGCGCCAGCACAAACGTCAGGCCACTGACCGCGATGTTGATTGCCATGCCCGAGACCAATTGGTTGCCCTGCTGCTGCACACACACCAGGCCGTGCAGCATGGCCAGCAGGCACGACACCGCCATGGCGGCCAGCAAGCCCAGCCAGGGGTTCTGGCTGGCATAGGCGACGCTGGCGGCGGTAAAGGCGCTGGCCAGGATCTTGCCCTCCAGGCTGATGTCCACCACGCCTGAGCGCTCAGCAAACAGCCCGCCTAGTGCGGCAAAGATCAGCACCGGCACGTTGCGTACCATGGCCACCACGATGCTGGAGAGTTGGATGTCGTCAAACATGGGCGCTCGCTTGTCGGCCAACCAGCAGCCGGTGCAACAGTGGCGCGTACAGGTTTTCCATGGCGCCGCAGAACAGGATGATCAGACCCTGGATGAAGATGAAGGTCTCCGGTGGAATGTTGGGCTTCTCCAGTGACAGATCGAAGCCACCCTGGATCAGGCCGCCGAACAGGATGGCGGACAACAAGATACCCACCGGATGGTTGCGCCCCATCAGCGCCACGGCGATGCCGATGAAGCCCGCCCCGGCGGTGAAGTTCAGCGTCAGGTGGTGGCCCGAGCCCATCTCGCTGTTGACCGCGCCCAAGCCGGCCAATGCGCCGGAAATCATCATCGCGCCAATCACGGCGCCCTTGATCGACACCCCTGCATAGTGGGCTGCGTGGGCGTTAAGTCCGACCGCGCGCACGCCGTAGCCCCAGGGTGTGCGCCAGATCGCCAGCGCATACAGGGCCAGGGCCACCAGGGCCATGATCAGCGTGATGTTCAGGGGCGATTGGCCCAGGCCCGGCAGCCATTCGTTGAGCCGCGGCACCCAGGCGCTGGGCAGGAACTGGCGGCTGGAGGTGGATTGCTGGCCGGGCCCGATCATGTGGCTGACGATGATGTAGTTCATCAACGAGGCCGCGATGAAATTGAACATGATCGTGGTCACCACGATGTGCGCGCCGCGTTTGGCCTGCAGGTAGCCAGGCAGAAACGCCCAGGCGGCGCCAAACACGGCAGAGGCCAGGATGGCCAGCGGAATCAGCGCCCACGGGCTCCACGTGCCGTCGAAGCTCAGCGCCACCAGCGCCAGCCCCAGGCCACCCATGTACATCTGACCCTCGCCACCAATGTTGAACAGGCCCGCGTGCAATGCGACGGCCACCGCCAGTCCGGTAAAGATGAAGGTGCTGGCATAAAACAGCGTGTAGCCCAGGCCCTCGGCGTTCAGAAAAGCAGCCTTGACCAGGATCACCATCGACTGCCAGGGTTGTTCGCCCAGCAAGAAGATCACCAGCGCGGCCACCAGCAAGGCCGATAGCAGGTTCAGCAGTGGCAGGGCGAAGCTGGTGGCCCAGCGTGGCAGCGGGTAGGCGTTCATACGTTTGCCGAAGCGGCCTTGCTGACCACACCGCCCATCATCAGGCCAATGCGGGCGATGTCGAAGTCTTCACTGCGCACTTCACCGGTGATGCGCCCGCCACACATCACCAGCACACGGTCGGCCAGGGTGCGGATCTCGTCCAGCTCCACCGACACCAGCAGGATCGCAATGTCGGCTTCGCGCAGGGCCAGCAGGCGCCGGTGGATGATTTCGATCGAGCCGATGTCGACCCCGCGCGTGGGTTGCCCGACCAGAAACAGCTTCGGTCGGCTGGCGATCTCGCGACCCAACACGATTTTTTGCTGGTTGCCACCCGAAAGTTGCGCCGCGCGCAGGCTGGTGTCGGTCGGGCGCACGTCGAAATCGGCAATTAGTTGCTCGGCATGGGCCTGGATGGCACCTGTGTCGAGCAGCACGCCGTGTGCAAACGCGGGCTGGTGCTGGTGGCCCAGCACGCAGTTCATCGCCACGTTGAAATCCTTGATCAAGCCGTCGCGCAGCCGGTCCTCCGGGGCGTGGGCAATGCCCAGTTGGCGAAACACGGCGGGCAGGCCATCGGCGTCCTTTCGTCCATGCCAGGGCAGGCTCTGGCCCAGCAGGCGGGCCTGGCCCTGGGTGGGCAACTTCATGCCACTGAGCACTTCGAGCAACTGGGTCTGGCCGTTGCCGGAAACACCTGCAATGGCGACGATCTCGCCGGCGCGCACGTCAAAACTCAGCCCATCAAGCTGCTTGACGCCGGCCGCATCGGTCAGGCCGAGTTGTTCAACCGTCAGCACCAGCTCACCCGGTGGGCGCGGCGCGCGGGCCAGGTACTCATTGACCTCGTGCCCCACCATCAAGGTGGCCAGCGCCTCGCGGCTGCTGGCGGCGGTATCGACCTCGCCGGCCACCATGCCGGCGCGCATCACTGTCACCCGATCGGTGACCGCCATGATTTCCTGCAGCTTATGGGTGATCAGGATGATGGTTTTGCCTTGTTCCCGAAACAGCCGAAGAATGGCAAACAGCGACTCGGCTTCCTGCGGCGTAAGCACCGCCGTGGGCTCGTCCAGAATCAGAATGTCGGCGCCGCGGTAGATCAGCTTGAGGATCTCCACCCGCTGTTGCGCGCCGACCGATAGGTTTTCGATACGCGCCAACGGGTCCACGTCAAGCTGGTACTGGGCGGCAATGGCGCGCAGTTTCTGCTCTGCGGTCTTGAAGCTGGCGCCCAGCACCATGCCGCCTTCGACGCCGAGCATGATGTTCTCCAGCACCGTGAAGGTCTCGACCAGCATGAAGTGCTGGTGCACCATGCCGAGCCTCAAGCGGATCGCGTCCTGGCTGTTGCGAATCCGGGCGGGCACGCCGTTCAGCAGGATCGTGCCGCTGTCGGCCTGGTAGTAGCCGTACAGAATGCTCATCAGGGTCGACTTGCCGGCACCGTTTTCTCCGACGATGCCGTGAATCGACCCCTTGGCCACCGGGAAGCTGATGTCCTGGTTGGCCTTGACCGCGCCGAACTGCTTGCTGACGTGCCGGAACTCGACCACCGGGGTCATAAACGCGCCGGTTCAGCTCAGACCGGGCAACTGTTCTTTTCGCGGTAGTCGACCACCGTGACCTTGCCGCTGATGATGTCCTGCTTGGCCTGGTTGATGCGTTTTTCCATCTCGGGTGTGATCAGTTTGCGGTTGTGTTCGTCCAGCGCCCAGTCCACGCCGCCTTCCTTGAGGCCCTTGACCGTGACGCCGGCTTTCCAGGTGCCGGCCTGGGCGGCCTTGAAGCCGTCGTAGACGGCGTTGTCGACCCGTTTGAGCATCGAAGTGAGGATGCTGCCCGGGTACAAGTGGTTCTGGTTGGAGTCCACGCCAATGCCCAGTTTGCCCTTGTCCTTGACCGTTTGCAGTGCCGCCAGGCCACTGCCGCCAGCGGCGGCAAACAGCACGTCAACCCCGCGGTCGAGCTGCGCGCGGGCCAACTCGCCGCCCTTGGCGGGGTCGCTCCAGGCGGCCGGTGTCGTGCCCACCATGTTCTGGGTGACATCGATCTTGCTGTTGACGGCTTTGGCGCCTTGCGCGTAGCCGCAGGCAAAGGCGCGAATCAAGGGAATGTCCATGCCACCCAGGAAACCGACCTTCTGGGTCTTGCTGGCCATGCCCGCGGCCAGCCCAACCAGGTAGGAGCCTTCCTGCTCCTTGAAGACCACCGAGTCGACGTTGTCGGCTTTGACCACGCTGTCGATCAGCATGAACTTGACCTTGGGGAATTCCTTGGACACCGTCTCGACCGCCTTGGTCATGGAAAAACCGATGGACACCACCAGGTCAACTTCCTTGCGCGCCATGTTGCGCAGCACCTGTTCGGACTGCGCGTCGTTGGTGATCTGCGCTTCCAGGTAGCCAATCTTGGTGTCCTTCTTGAAGCGCTCCGCGCCCTCGAAGGCTGACTGGTTGAAGGACTTGTCGAACTTGCCGCCGCCGCCGAAGACGAGGGCCAACTTGGGGTCGGCTGCTTGCGCGCCCAGTGCGAACAGGGTGGCCGTCAGTGCCAGGGAGAGTGATGTCAGTTTCATGGTCTGCTTGTCAGTTGATTGAAGAGAACGGCGTCATTATGGGTGAGCACGCCAGCCTGTGGCGGCACAGGTACAGCCGCTTGCGCATGATAGGCATTATTGCCGGGCGCGAATGAGTGGAAACCCCATGCCCAGCCGCGGGCCGGACCGTTTTGCTTGTGCCTAGCCTTGCGCCATGGGCCGGCTCGGGTCGCTGCACCATTCGCTCCAGCTTCCGGCGTACAAGGCGCTGCGGCCCAATCCAGCCAGCTCCATGGCGATCAGGTTGGGTATTGCGCTCACACCACTGCCGCAATGGTGCACGACGCTGGCCGCGTCGCGTCCCGCCAGCAGCGCATCAAATTCCTGTCGCAGCGTGGCCGCCGGCTTGAACTTGCCGTCAGCGCCGAAGTTGTTGCCAAACGGGCGATTCAGTGCGCCGGGGATGTGTCCGGCGATGGGGTCCAAGGGCTCCACCTCGCCGCGAAAACGCGGCTCGCCGCGCGCGTCGAGCAGGGTCTGCGCGGGGCGCCCCAACTGCCGTTCGACCTGCTGTGTAGTGATCAATTCCGCCCGTGGGGACGCGACCGCGAAGTGGCTCGGGACGCGCGCCGGCACATCGAGGCCGGTGCTGACGGCGCCACCTTGCGCCTGCCAGGCCTGCAGGCCGCCGTCGAGTACCGCCACCGATTCGTGTCCCAGCCACTTGAGCATCCACCACAGGCGACCGGCATAGACGGCGCCCTGGCGGTCGTAGGCCACGGCCTGCATCGAGGGATCGAAACCAATGCTGCCCAGCCAGTTGGCGAAGGCCTCGCGCGAGGGCAAGGGATGGCGCCCGCCGCTGGCTGCGTCGCTGGCGGCATTGGGCGCGCTCAGGTGCTGGTCCAGATCGGCGCGCACGGGGGTGTCCAGGTACTGCTGGTCACCGGCTTCGGGCTGCATCAGCTCAAAGCTGCAGTCAAACACCATCAGCGGCTGGCCACTGGTTTGGAGGGACAGAAGTTGCGGGACGGAAAGGAGTGTCGTGTACATGGTGTGGATCAAGAAAATCAGTGTTCCTCGGCCGGCGCATTGGGCAAGGCGCGTGATCGCAGGACAGTGGCGGCGATGCCGCTGCCGATGATCACCGTCATGCCGGCCCAGCCGATCAGGGGTATCTGGTCGCCAAACAAAAGCAGGCTGTAGATCGCCGCAAACACAATGCCCGAGTACTGCAGGTTGGC
>JAUXWC010000232.1 GCA_030685025.1 Rhodoferax sp. | reverse complement strand
TCAGACCGCCGGCAACCTGCTGGCTGGCGCTTTCCATGCGCAGGGGCTGCACGTTCAGTGCTTTGCCAGCTATGGCGGCGCGCGTCGCGGCACACCGGTCAACTCCTACATCCGGGCCGACCAGCGGCCGGTGCGCGTGCGCTGCGATATTGAACGCGCCGACGCCATTTTGTGTTTTGACGCGAGCTTGCTTGAAGGCCGATTGTTGGCTGCGGCGGACGCCAACACCTTGATCGTTGTCAACTCGGCGCGCAACGCGGCTGAATTTGCCCATGCGCTGCCTGGCAAACGGGTGATCCCGATTGATGCGCTGACGATTTCGCGCCAGCAGGGTTTGGGGCGCATTGTGAATTCGGCCCTGCTGGGAGCCTTGGCGCGCGTGATTCAGGCGCCCACCCTGGCGATTTTGTCGCAGGCGTTGGTGGACAACGCGCCCAAACAACACGACGAAAACGTCGCCGCCTGCGTGGAAGGCTACCACTGGGCCGAACGGCAACTGCTGGGGAGCGCAGCATGAGCCCCACCACCCCATCCCCGACTACGAGTCCGATTGCCGCGTCCGTCCCCACCACCTGGACCACCGGTAGCACCGAGGCGATCAAGACTGGCACCTGGCGGGCGTCGCTGGCCACGCACATCAAGGCGCCGGCTCCTTGTCATGGTGCCTGTCCGGTCAATGGCGATATCGCCGAGTGGATCGGCCTGGCGCGCGCGCGCGACTTTCAGGCCTCGTGGCAGGTGCTGGCGCGTCACAATCCCTTCCCCTCGATCGCAGGCCGCATTTGCCACCACCCCTGCGAGGCCGCGTGCAACCGCGCCGGTTTCGACGAGGCCCTGTCCATCTGCAAGCTGGAACGGTTCGTGGGCGACCAGGCCTTGGCCCAGGGCTGGTCTTTCGAGGCTGCGCCGGTCCCACGGGTCGGCCACGTCGCCATCGTCGGTGGGGGCCCCTCAGGGCTGTCCGCCGCCTACCAATTGCGCCGTCTGGGCTATGCCGTGACGCTGTTTGAGGCGCAGCCAGAGCTGGGCGGCCTGATGCGCTACGGCATTCCTGCCTACCGTCTGTCACGCGCGGTGCTGGACGGCGAGATCGCCCGCGTTGTGGCCATGGGTGTCACGGTGCACTGCAACCATCACATCGACGGTGCAGAGGGCTTCCAGCGCCTGCGTGAGCAACATGACGCCCTGTATCTGGCGCTCGGAGCGGCGCGCAACAAGCGTCTGCCGGCGCTGGACTACAGCCAGCCCTGGGTCTGCGATGGCGCCCGTTACCTCGCAGCTGCCAACATGAGTCAGCCGGTCGCCTTGGGGCGTCGCCTGGTGGTGATTGGCGGCGGCAGCGCCGCGCTGGACGCCGCACGCAGTGCGCGCCGACTTGGCCACGAGGTCACCCTGCTGGCGCTGGAGCAGCGCGCGCAGATGCCGGCCCAGACCGAAGAAGTGATCGAGGCGCTGGAAGAGGGCATCACCCTGGTAGATGGTGCCCGACTGGACGGCGTGCTGGACTGTGGTGCGACCGGTTTGACCTTGAACTGCACGCGGGTGGCGTTTGTCCCTGGCGCGCAACGCGGGCAGTTCACGCTCACACCGATCGCGGGCAGCGGCTTTGCCATCGGCGCCGACGCCATCGTGAGCTCCATCGGGCAGGACCCGGATCTCTCGGTACTTGGCGAAGGATTTGCCACCGCCGGCGGCTTGTTGGCCACCAATGCCCAGTTGGCCACCAGCGCCGCAAGCACCTATGCGGGTGGCGACATGACCAGCATGGCGCGTTTTGTTACCGAGGCCATCGGCACGGGTAAGCGCGCGGCGCAAGCGATTGCACGCGAGCTGCGCCAGCGCGAGATGGGCGCCGGCAATGGCCCTGCCGCGCACTACGACAGCGAACCGCTGGTGCCACTGGCGGCCATCAGCACCTTCTACCATCCTGCGCGCGAGCGCGCCCGGACCGAACTGCTGGACCCGCACGAGCGCCTGCAGCGGGATGCCGAAGTGCAGTTGGGCCTGGATACCCCGCAGGCCCTGGCCGAGAGCGAACGTTGCTTCTCGTGCGGCACCTGCATCAACTGCGACAACTGCGTGGTGTATTGCCCCGACATGGCGGTTAAGCGCGTGGGCGACGGCTACATCGTGTTGACCGACTACTGCAAAGGCTGCGGCGTGTGTGTCAAGGAGTGCCCATCCGGCTCCATGACGATGCAGGAGGAATTGCGATGAATGGGTCGAACCAAGCCATGGCGAACAAAGCCGTCTTGTTGACTGGCAATCAGGCGGTAGCCTGGGGCGCGCGCCTGGCGCGGCCCAAGGTGGTGCCGGTTTACCCCATCACGCCCCAAACGCCGGTGCTGGAGCAACTCACCGAGTTTCAGGCCGAGGGGCAATTCGACGCCGAAATCATCACGCCCGAGTCCGAGCATTCGGTGATGTCAGCCTGCATTCCGGCCTCCTTGGTGGGCATGCGGGTGTTTACCGCCACCGCCTCGCAGGGCCTGCTGTTGATGCACGAGCTGCTGCACTACGCCAGCGGCGCGCGTGCGCCTATCGTCATGGCCAACGTCAACCGCACCGTGGCCTCGCCCTGGGCGTTCTGGCCCGACCAGACCGACAGCCTGTCGCAACGCGATACCGGCTGGATCCAGTACTACGTCGAGAGTGCGCAGGAAGCGCTCGATACCGTGATTCAGGCCTACCGCGTGGCCGAGCAGGTGTTGGTCCCGGCGATGGTCAACCTGGACGCCTTCTACGTCTCGCATGCCATGGAGCCGGTGCTGATCCCGACGCAAGAACTGGTGGATGCCTATCTGCCCGCCTTCGATCCGCCGCACAAGCTCGATACCGACAACGTGGAATCGTGGGGCAATGTGGTGTCGCAAGAAATGTTCTTCCGCCATCGTCAGGACCTGGGCGAGGCCATGGCACGGGTGCCACAGCTCACGGCGCAGGCCGATCATGAATGGGCGCAACGCACCAGCCGCAGCTACGGTGTGATCGAGCGTTACCGCTGCGATGGCGCGCGCACCGTCATCGTCACCATGGGCAGCATGTGTGGCACCGCGCGCGACGCGGTCGACCTGCTGCGCGACGCCGGTCAGGCCATCGGACTGGTCAAGGTGCGCCTGTTTCGACCGCTGCCGACGGCGGCCCTGTGTGAGGCGATGGTCGGCGTCGAGGATGCCATCGTGCTGGACCGCAACTACTCCCCCGGTCACGGCGGCGTCCTGCATCAGGAATTGCGTGCCGCGCTGTACGGTGGCGCCGCGACACCACGTATCCATGGGCTGCTGGCGGGTGTGGGCGGCGTCAACGTGTCGCCGCGCAAAATCGTCGAATTCGTCAACCAGACCCGTCACGCCGAGGTGCGGGCCGAGTCCCAGTGGGTAAGGTGAACAGCATGATCCCAATCGCCGCCGCCAACCAGGACCCGATGTTGTGCTCGGGCCATGCTGCCTGTCCGGGCTGCATTGACGCGCTGTCGGTGCGCCATGTGCTGACCGTCATGGGGCCCAATACCATGGCCGTGATTCCGCCTTCCTGCATGGCCATCATTGCCGGGCCGCAACCCTACAGCTCACTGCGCATTCCGGTCTACCAGCCGACACTCGAATCCAGCGCCGCCGCCGCCACCGGCCTGCGCCGCGCGCTCGACGCCAAGGGCAGGCGTGACACCCAGGTGATTGTGCTGGCCGGCGATGGTGGCACCTATGACATTGGCTTTCAGTGCCTGTCTTCCGCGGCCGAGCGCAATGAGGACTTTCTCTACATCTGCCTGGACAACGAGGGCTACATGAACACCGGCGCCCAGAAGTCGTCTTCCACCCCGCATTTCGCCAGGACGGGCTCGACACCGGCGGGCAAGACATCGCGTAAAAAGAACCTGACCGAGATCATGGCAGCCCACCGCGTGCCCTACGTCGCGACGGCCAGCGCCGGCCACTTGCCGGACCTGCTGCGCAAGGTCGAAAAAGCCAAGACCATGCAGGGCACACGCATCATCACGCTGCTGATTCCGTGCATGGATGGCTGGGGCGTGGCCGACGACGCCGGCCTGCAGACCGCGCGCTATGCAGTTGAGTGTGGTGCCTTCCCGCTGTATGAAGTGGAGGATGGTCATCGCTACACGCTCAACCACGGCACCAAGACCCGACCGGTGTCCGATTACCTGGCGCTGCAGCGTCGCTATCGGAACATGAAGAGCGCCGACATCGACACGCTGCAGGCTGAAATCGATGAGGGCTGGACCACGCTGCAGCAACGCGCACAGGCGAGTCAAGCCGGCGCCAACGCCAGCATCGTCGGCGTCGGCTGAGTGCGCAATGAGGTTCACAAAGCAGAGTCTGCCCGAGCAGGCCGATTCGATTGACGGCTGATTCTCAGCCAACCTACCCACCCTTAACTGGAGACAACATCATGAACACCCATACCCTGCCCACCCGATTCCACAAGCTGCTGAGCATGTCGGCCTTGCTGGCGGCGTTTGCCGCGCCCGCATTGGCCCAGGAAACGATCAAGATCGGCGCCTTCTTGTCGGTAACAGGGCCCGCGGCGTTTCTCGGCGACCCGGAACAGAAGACCTTGGAACTGTACATCGAGAAACTCAATGCGGAGGGCGGCGTACTCGGGCGCAAGCTGCAATTGATCTCCTATGACGACAGCGGCGATGCCGAGAAGGCCCGAACCTTTGCCAAGCGCTTGATCGAACAAGACAAGGTTGACGTAATCGTGGGCGGCTCCACCACCGGCGCGACCATGGCGGCGGTGCCACTGATCGAGGCGGCGCAACTGCCGTTCATCTCGCTGGCCGGAGCAGTGGTAATCATCGAGCCGGTCAAGAAGTGGGTGTTCAAGACCCCGCACACCGACCGCATGGCGTGCGAGAAAGTGTTTGCCGACATGAATGTTCGCGCCCTGACGCGCGTGGCGCTGATCTCGGGCGCCGGGGGCTTTGACAAGTCAATGCGCGCCGAATGCCTCAAAGTCGCACCCAACTACAAGATCCAGGTGGTGGCCGACGAGACTTATGGCGCGGGCGACACCGATATGACGGTGCAGCTCACCAAGATAAAGAATACGGCCGGTGTGCAGGCGGTGCTCAACCCGGGCTTTGGCCAGGGCCCCACCATCGTGACCAAGAACTTCAAGCAGCTCGCCGTCAACTTGCCGCTGTACCAATCGCATGGCGTGGCCTCCAAGGAGTTCATCAAATTGTCGGGTGACGCCTCCGAGGGGGTGCGTCTGCCCGCCGCGGCCCTGTTGATTGCCGAGCAGTTGCCAGACAGCGATCCGCAGAAGAAGGTGGTGCTCGGCTACAAGCAGGCCTTTGAGGGCAAGTACAAGCAAGACGTGTCGAGCTTCGGCGGTCACGCCTATGATGGGCTGATGCTGGTGGTGGACGCCATGCGCCGCGCCGGCTCGACCGACAAGGCCAAGGTCCGCGATGCGATTGAAGCCACCAAGGGTTATGTCGGTACCGGAGGCGTGGTCAACATGTCGCCCACCGACCACATGGGCTTGGACCTGACGGCGTTTCGCATGCTTGAAGTCAAGGGCGGTGCGTGGTCCTTGGTTAAGTGACGTCTGAGCCAACACCAAGCTTGCCATGAGTGCCCAACTCACCCAGTTCCTGCTGACCGGCCTGACGATCGGCGCGATCTACGCGCTGGTTGCGCTGGGCTTTGCGATCATCTACAACGCCAGCCATGTGATCAACTTCGCGCAGGGCGAATTCGTCATGATTGGTGGCATGGCCACGGTGTCGCTGATCCAGTTGGGTTTGCCGATGCTGCTGGCAATCCCATTGGCGGTGCTGGCTGCGGTGGCGGTGGGCATGGCGCTGGAACGCTTCGCGATTGAGCCGGCACGCGGTGCCTCACCCGTTACGCTGATCATCATCACCATTGGTGCCTCGATCCTGCTGCGCGGCCTGGCCACGCTGGTGTGGGACAAGAAGCTGCATACCGTGCCATCGTTTTCCGGCGAGACACCGATCCAGATCGGTGGCGCCACGCTGTTACCACAAAGCCTGTGGGTGATCGGCATCGCGTTGGCCATCGTGTTGTTGCTGGGCTGGTTCTTTGGCCGCACGCTGCTTGGCAAGGCGGTGTTGGCCACGTCCCACAATCCGGTGGCGGCGCAGCTCTGCGGCATCAACGTGCGATTCGTGCTGTTCCTGTCATTTGGTCTGTCGGCGGGCCTGGGCGCGATCGCTGGCATTCTGATTGCGCCGATCACGCTGACTTCGTGGGATGTCGGGGTGATGCTGGGGCTCAAGGGTTTCGCGGCGGCGATTCTGGGCGGACTGGGTAGTGGCGTGGGCGCGGTCGTGGGCGGGCTGGTGCTGGGCATTGCCGAGAGCCTGGGCGCCGGCTACGTGAGCTCGGCCTACAAGGACGCGATCGCCTTCATCATCATTCTTGCGGTGCTCTTTTTCATGCCAAGCGGACTGTTTGGCAAGAAGAGCCCGGATCGGGTTTGAGCGTCACCATGAAATGGATGTCACCGCGTACTGGAGGGCTGGCCATGCTGGTGGCCCTGCTCTTGCTGTTGCCGCTGGTGATGGCCAACAACTACTGGTACGAGGTGGCGATTCAGGTCGGCCTCAATGCCATCGTGTGTGTCGGGCTCAACCTGTTGATCGGCTACGCCGGGCAGATCAGCCTCGGCCACGCCGGCTTCTTTGGTCTTGGCGCTTATGGCTCGGCGATCCTCTCCACCCGATATGGCTTGCCGCCCGCCCTCGCCATGCTGACCACCACCGTGGCGGTGGGCCTGCTGGCGCTGCTGGTGGGACGGCCGATTCTGCGCCTCAAGGGCCATTACCTGGCCATGGCGACGCTGGGCATGGGCATCATTATTTCGATCGTCGTCGTGACGGAAGACAAGTTCACCGGCGGCCCGGACGGCATGAGCGTGCCGCCACTGTCACTATTCGGCCAGGTGATGAGCGGGGAGCGGCTGTGGTACTGGCTGGTCGCCGGCGCGCTGGTGGCCACGGTGGCGCTTGCGCTCAACCTGATTGAGTCACCCATGGGGCGGGCCTTGCGCGCGCTCAACGGCTCGGAAGTCGGTGCGCGGGTCTCGGGCATCGATGCCACGCGGGCCAAGGTCGGCGTGTTTGTGCTGTCGGCGGTGCTGGCATCGATTGCGGGCAGCCTGATGGCCCACTATTCGGGTTTCATCACGCCTGGCAAGGCCAGCTTCTTTCACTCCATCGAACTGGTGGCGATGGTGGTGTTCGGCGGCATGTCCTCGACGTTTGGTGCCGTGATCGGCGCCGCCGCGCTGACCTTGTTGCCCCAGTTGCTGACGGTTCTCAAAGAATACGAGATGGTGGTGTTCGGTGGTGTCATGGTGCTCACCATGATTTTCTTTCCGCGCGGTTTTCTGCCGAGTCTGATGCTGCTGATCGCCAGGAGGCGCAAATGAGCCAGGTTCAACTCCGCGTGCAGGCGCTCACCAAAACCTTTGGCGGCTTCAATGCGGTCGACAACGTGTCCTTCGATATTGCCAAGGGCACGGTGCATTCCATCATCGGCCCCAATGGCGCTGGCAAGACCACCATGCTGAACATGCTGACCGGTGTCTACCAACCCAGTCGCGGCACGGTGGAACTCGATGGCCAGGACATCACTGGTCTGGCGCCGCACGTGCTGGCTGGTCGGGGCATGGCGCGCACGTTCCAAAACTTGCAGATCTTCTTCAACATGAGTGCCATCGAAAACGTCATGGTGGGCCGCCATTTGCACGAGTGCGCTGGCTGGTTCGCGGCGATGCTGCGCTTTCCCAGTCTGTCCGCTGGTGAGCGTGAAAGTCGACGCGAGGCAGCCGAACTGATGCGTTTTGTCGGCTTGGATGACTACCTCGACGCCGACGCCGATGCCATGCCCTACGGTGCCCTCAAGCGGCTGGAAATCGCCCGCGCCTTGGCCAGCAAACCCAAGATCCTGTTGCTCGACGAACCGGCGGCCGGCCTCAATGCCACGGAAACGCATGACATCGACGCTTTGATCACCAAGCTGGCGCAGTCGGGCATCACGGTGGTGCTGGTGGAGCATGACATGCATCTGGTGATGGGTGTATCGGATCAGATCGTGGTGCTGGACTATGGCCGCAAGTTGTGCGAGGGCTCGGCGCAAGTGGTGCGCAATGACCCGCGCGTGATCGAGGCCTACCTGGGTAGCGAGGAGTTCGTCGCATGTTAGAGGTCAAGGCGCTGACCAGCCACTACGGCCGCATCCAGGCGCTCAAGGGGCTCGACTTCACGGTTCGCCAGGGGGAACTGGTGGCGCTGGTGGGCGCCAATGGGGCTGGCAAGACCACTTTGTTGCGGGTCATCTCGGGCGTGCAGCCGGCCTCCGGCGGGCGGGTGGTGTTTGACAACGAGGATGTGACCGAGCTGCGCGCGGACTTGCGGGTCCGGCGCGGCATCGTGCAGGTGCCCGAGGGGCGCCAGGTGTTCGCGCCCTTGACGATCGAGGACAACCTGCGCCTCGGGGCTTTCACGCGCACCCGCGCCGAAAGTGATGAGGCACTGGCACGCGTTTACGCCATGTTCGAGATTCTCGAACACAAGCGATTGCAACCAGCCGGCATGTTGTCAGGCGGTCAGCAGCAGATGCTGGCGATAGGCCGCGCCCTGATGGCCAGACCGCGGTTGCTGTTGCTCGACGAGCCCTCCATGGGCCTGGCACCGCGCCTGGTGGCCGAGATATTTGCTGCCATTCGGACCCTGAAACATGCCCAAACCACGATTTGCCTGGTGGACCAGAACGCGCGCGCGGCACTCTCGATTGCTGATCGGGGGTATGTGCTGGAGACTGGTCGCATCGTGCTGGAGGGCTCGGGAGCCGAATTGCTCAAAAATGAGCAGGTCAAGGAGGCCTACCTTGGACTATAAATGCAGCATGTGGGCGGCCTGCCAATCACGGGTTTGCCGCCGTCACGCTGGAAAAACCATGAGCCCCCACGCTCACATTCGTTCGCTGCCCCCCAAGGGGGCGTTGCCTCCTTTGAGGCGGCTCGACAGGAGTCACCATGCCTGAACTCAGCACCGTCGACCACTTGGCCACGCCGCCCCGGGTGGATTTTCCCAGCGCCTACAACGCCGCGCATGACCTGATCGGCCGTAACCTGCAGGCTGGTCGCGCCGGCAAAGTGGCTTTCATCGACGATGCCGGCAGTTACACGTATGGCGAGCTGGCGCAGCGTGCCAAGCGCTTCGCCAACGCCATCACCGCACTGGGCGTTCAACCTGAGCAACGCGTGTTTCTGTGCCTGCTCGATACGATTGACTGGCCGGTGGCCTTTCTGGGCTGCATTCTGGCGGGCGTCGTGCCGGTGGCCGCCAATACGCTGTTAACCACGCAAGACTACGACTACATGCTGCGCGACAGCCGCGCCCGCGCGCTGATCGTGTCCGACCAGCTTTGGCCCAAGCTGGCGCCGCTGCTCGGGCAATTGCCGCACTTGCGGCAGGTGGTGGTCTCGGGCGCCATGCCCGCCACCAGCCCGGTCGCCCTGCATGCGTTGGGGCCACTGTGTGAGCAGGCGGCGCCCGACTTCACGCCGGCCGACACCTCGCCGGATGAAGCCTGCTTCTGGCTGTACTCGTCGGGTTCCACCGGCGCACCCAAGGGCACCGTGCACGTTCACTCCAGCCTGATGAATACCGCCGAGTTGTTTGCCCGCCCGGTGCTGGGGCTGCGCGAGGACGATCTGGTGTTCTCGGCGGCCAAGCTGTTCTTTGCCTACGGGCTGGGCAACGGCCTGACGTTTCCGATGGCGATCGGTGCCACCGCCGTGCTGATGGCCGAGCGTTCCATGCCCGAGGCCGTGTTCAAACGCCTGCGCGCGCACCAGCCGACCATCTTCTACGGTGTGCCGACCCTGTTCGCCTCCTTGCTGGCCAGTCCCCTGTTGCCACCCCGTGGCGAATTGCGCATGCGCTTGTGCACCTCGGCCGGCGAGGCTCTACCAGCCGACATTGGCCGGCGTTGGACCGAGCATTTCGGGGTCGAGATTCTGGACGGCATTGGCTCCACCGAAATGCTGCACGTGTTCCTGAGCAATCGCCCGGGTCAGCTTCGCTATGGCACCACCGGCCTGCCCATGCCCGGCTATGAGTTGCGCATCGTCGATGAGCATGGTCAGCCTGTTGCGCCAGGCGAAGTGGGCGAACTGCAAGTCAACGGCCCGACGGCGGCCATGGGTTACTGGAACCTGCGCGAGAAGTCGCGCAATACTTTTCAGGGACCGTGGACGCGCAGTGGCGACAAGTACTCGGTGGATGCCGATGGCTACTACACCTACGCCGGTCGCAGCGACGACATGCTCAAGGTGGGTGGCATCTATGTCTCGCCGATCGAAGTGGAAGCAACGCTGATCACCCATCCGGCGGTGTTGGAGGCCGCCGTGATTGGGCGCGCCGATGAGGCCATGCTGGTCAAGCCACAGGCCTTCGTGGTGCTGAAGTCCGGCTTTGTGGGCTCCGACGCACTGGCCAGTGAACTGCAGCAGCACGTCAAGGCCAAGCTGGCGCCGTACAAGTACCCTCGGTGGATCGAGTTCATCGACGAATTGCCCAAAACGGCCACCGGCAAGATTCAACGGTTCAAGCTGCGCGCGCGGGTGGCCTGAAAGGGACGCGATGGCTTACCTGATCTTGCCCTTGCTTGGCGTTGCGGTTTCGGCGGCGGTTTGCTGGCGCTCGATGATGCGCAGCATGGTCGCCAGCGTGATCGAGCTCATGGATGCCTTGGCGATCTCGTCGATCTCGGACAGGACGGATGCCAGGGCCTGGCCGACCGGCGTTGTCTCGCTGTGCACGCTCTCGGGGGGCAGGACATCCTCAAAGCGCGAGATCACATCCATCAGCGTGAGTCGCCGTGCATTGCCGACAAATCGGTAGCCCCCGCCCACGCCTCGCACCGATTGCACCATGCCGACCCGCGACAACTCCGCCAGGACCTTTGCCAGATGGTGCGAGGACACCTCGTACTTCTGCGCAATTTCGGCAGCCGGAATCTGGCGCTCGGGGTCGGCCGCGAATTCCAGCAGGCTGTACAACGCCAGTCGCGTGTTTTGTTGTAGCTTCATGGTCGGTCAGTGTGGTGTCGTGGCTGGGAATCAGGACTCCAGGTCCATTTCGAGCGGAATGAAGGGGCCAATCATCATGCCTTGGCTGCGAAAGAAGGACAGGATCAGTGTGTTGTCGCGTGACAGCATGGTGCGCACCTTGCTGACGCCGGCGCGTCGGAAGCCGGCGCAAATCGCCTGCAGCAGTCTGGTGGCGGTACCACCGAGCCGGGCGTCGGGGCGCACATCTATGGCAAATACCCAGCCACAGGGCGGCGAGCCGAATTCCCAGTCGCGCACTTCGCCGATGACGAAGCCGACCACGTGTTCGTCGTCGCTCACCGCGACCAGGAAATGCTGCCCGGTCGCCACCGCATCGGCATACCGCCGGTACAGCGAATTCCAGTAATCCCGTTTCTCAATGCCCGTGACCATGGCGTCAATTTCAATCACCGCATCAAGATCGCCGCGCCGTACCGGCCGGACGTTCAAGCCCGCGCCAACGGGTTCGCCCGACGCCACCGGCGCAAGCGCGGCGAGCTTCTTTTTAGGGCGCTTGGGACCCTGCGCGGCGCGTGCTGGTTTGCTCATCATTGATGTATCTCAACTAATTATTGCATGCAGATGCAAGAATACACAAAATAAGAAATCACGCCAAGCCGACCAGGGCTATCAAGCCCGGTCGATGGCGTGGTGACATCCTACTTCAACGGAGACCCCACATGAAATCATCCCTGCAACCAGGCATCACGTTGACGACGCAACTGACGGTGGATCGTGACCGCACCATCAGCTTCATGGGTGAAGATGCGCGCGTGTATGCGACCCCCAAGCTGCTGTACGACATCGAGATGGCCTGCCGCGAACTCCTGTTGACACATCTCGACGCGGGGGAAGACTCGGTCGGCACACGTGTCGAGATCGACCACATCGCGGCGACGCTGATGGGCATGTCCGTTGAAATCACTGTCACAGTGGCGGAGCTCAACGGTCGCGCGGTAACACTGGAAGTGCAAGCCCGCGACAGCATCGAGCCGATTTGTCGTGGCAAGCATTCGCGCTTCATCGTGGATGTTGCCAAAACCGCGCAACGTCTGGCTGCGAAGAGTCAGAAGGCGGCTTTGGTTTAGTTCGGTGCGCCTGCAAGGACTGCCATGAAACAAGACGCCCAGGACGTGCGCAAGGTCCCGACCTACTGCTACCAGTGTGTCGCCGGTCCCGACCTGCTGACCGTCAAGGTCGAGCAGGGCGTGGCCACCGA
>JAUXWC010000131.1 GCA_030685025.1 Rhodoferax sp. | reverse complement strand
CCAGCGAGCGCCAAGCACTGGCGTTCGTGTATTTGTCTCCCCGCCCTTTGCGCACCCCGCAGTTGCGCGACCGCTATCCAGCAGCCCTCAAAACCGCTCTTTGACAGCCAACTTTGTGCGCTTCTACACAGCCGTTAACAGGCCTGGTTCTTGTACTGATCTGCGCTGACGGAGTCTCTTCTGTAGAAAGGCATTCGCGATGACTGTCTCCACCAAGCCGGTTGATCTTGTTCGCCCTACCGTTGGCCTGCCGCCGCCATTGGACAAGGGCCTGAACGCCCAGGGGACCGGCTTTCGCGACGCGATGATGCAGGCCCTACAAGACACCAGCAGCTTGCAGAAGGAATCCGGTCGGCTGACCAGGGGGTTTCAGTTGGAAACCTCGACCGCCAGTCTGGAAGAAACGGTGCTGGCTGGCGTCAAATCCAACATCGCCTTTCAGGCAACCCTTCAGGTGCGCAATCGGGTGGTGCAGGCCTACACCGACGTCATGAATATGCAGGTGTGAGGCCGCGCGGTCGCCCTGTCAGCGACCCATCCCCTTGGGCTGGGCGTGGGACCATCGGCCTGGGTTGGGGGTATTTCCATGGCAGCGTTGGCGACATTGCGCCCCATCAACACCACGCGATGCAGCTTGTTGTGGCGCCCGCGCCGTTGCGGATATGGCTTGACAAGGTGGGTTGGCGGGAATGCCACGGTGTCGTCATCGGGCCGGACCTCGCCCATCAACTGGCGCAAACCGGCCAAGCGATGAAGATGGTCTACCTGGAGCCGGAGAGGGACTCGACGCGGCGCATCGCCAGCCGCTTGCGCGATGGCTGGTGTGAGTTGAACCGGGCCGAAGCGTTGGCGCTGTGGGAGCAACTCGATCAAACCGGGCTAGCAGAGTTGTCTCAGGTGGTCGCCGATGCGCTGTGCCCGGCGGTCGAAAGTGCCATGCAGCGTCATGACGCGCCGATGCAGCGGCTGCTCGACGAGCTGCCGCGCCCTTTGCCAGAGAAGATCACGGCGCGGCAACTTGCGCAAGCGGTGCACTTGTCGCCGAGTCGTTTTCAGCATCGCTTTGTGCAGCACACCGGCATGGCGGTGCGCCCGTATTTGCGCTGGCTGCGCCTGCTGACGGCACTCACGGCGATTGCCCGTGGGGCCTCATTGACCCAGGGCGCGGTGGAGGCGGGCTTTGCCGATGCGGCGCACTTCTCGCGCACATTCAGGCGCCACTTCGGCTTTGCGCCGCGCCACCTCTTGCGCATGCACCTGATCGGCTGAAGGGTGCAATAGCTCAGTAGCTCAATCGTTCAAGACCTGGCTGGGAACCCGACAGCCCGCGCTCGGGATAATGAAAATGCCCCGCACAAGCGGGGCATTACACAACTAGTCGCGGCTTCGGTGCTCTCGAAGCCGGCGCCGTGGGGCCGATCCCGTCCACCAGTGGTGAACGCCGACCACCATCAGAAGCTGTGCCGCACGCCGAACTCGTAGCCGGAAGATGAGCCGCCAGGGGTAATGGTCTTGCCGGGAGTGCCGCCCGAGATGGCAAATGTCGCTGCGCCTTTGTTCGAAATACGTGCGACGGTACCGTACATGGCGGTGCGCTTGGACAGGTTGTGCACGTATCCAACAGCCAGTTGGCTTGCGTCGTTCGCATTCCAGGCGGCGGTGCCACCCGTTGCGTCCGAGCGGTTGTAGGACGCGCGGATCTGATGTGCGCCGAACGGCGCGGTCAGACCGAGCGAGAGGCGATTTTCCTTGCCAGCAGTCGTCAGCTTGTCCCAGTAGTAGTGGCCCATCAGGTGGACAACTCCCATGTCATACGCAGCGCCTATGCCCGTTGTTTTGAACTTTCCACCGGTCGCGTCCACGACTGTAGAGCCGGCGGCGACGCTGATATCGATGGGGCCTTGCGCGTACCCAAAGCGTCCACCAGCGTACTTGCGAGCCAGATTTGTCGTCGATGGGAGAACCAGGCCTTCACCGGGGGCGATCATCACCGAGCCGTAAAGGCCACCGATCTTGGGCATGATGTAGCTGATCGAGTTGTCGCTGCGAAAGAACGTCGGTTGAGCAATGAAGCGTGCGATGTTCGCCGAGCCGCCGACACCAATGACACCGAAAGGGTCATGCCCATACGTGTACGAGCCCGACGGAGTGAGGTCACGGCCTATTCGAACCTCACCAAACTTGCCCATCAAACTCACCGTTGAACGACGGGCAAAGAACTTCCCGTTCGGGTTTGTAGTGCCGGTGTCGGGGTTGATATCCGACTCAAGCCAGAAACCTGCCTTCAGGCCGTCGCCCAGGTCTTCCACGCCACGGAAGCCAAAGCGGCTGCTGCTGAGGCCATTGTTGTTCATTGTGGTGTTGCCGCCAACACCACTGTTGTTCACGTTGCGCAGGTTGACATCGACGATGCCAAATAGCGTCACCGAAGATTGTGCGCTGGCCGTACCCGCTGCTAAGGCAAGCAATGCCGCCACTGTTGCGATGTGCTTCATAGTGTTCCTGTTCCTTTGATTGGTTGAAATTAGTAGCGCCTCGATGTGAGCGCACCACGAAAGTCAGTTTATGAAGAACGGTGCTGATGGGCACTCTCGCTTTCGCAAAGGGCTGACGGGCGCATGCGCACCCTCCCGGAAACAGCGCACTCGTGTTCCGCAATGGCAACAAGACTGCGAACGACAGAAAAACGAGCGGCCACATCCTTGCTGATTCATTGCAAGAAAGCAATGATTCAGCCATCTTCCTGTTGGTGTTGGATGTCTATCCTCGCTGCAACAAGTGTGGCCCCTGCGTGCAAGGCAAACAGGGAAAACAGCCCACTACCCGTTCCATCCGCGATACACCAAAGGTACAAGCATGCGAAAGCAAGACATCAAACTCAGAGTACTCGCCAGAAACGGCGACGTTGGCGCGCGTCTGGAGGTCGGTCGTCGCTATTTGCTAGGTGTCGAGGGATTTCCCAAACACGCGCCAACGGGCATTGACTATCTCACCCACCCCAGTGTCCGCGACTTGCCGGTCGCACGCACGCTTGTCGCGGAGTGCCTGTCCCTGAGCGAGCTGCTGCTCCTGGGTCAACAAGATGCCCTTCGAAAAGCCGCGCTCGCCGACAGTGCGTTGGCGCAGTTGAAGTTCGGCACTTACCTGTTGACCCATATGGGGAGGGAAGCGGAAGCTGCCGCGTACTACGCGCGTGCGGCGCTCGCCGAGACGTGTGCGACTCGTGCGCTGTCCATATGCGAGTCAGTTGGCGACAGCGAGCGTCTACCAAACGTCCTGCGCTTGCTGGCGGACGAGAAGCAGGAGAACGGTTGCGCCATTGCCGAGTTCGCCGCGCGTGAAGCACAGGCCGTGGGCGATCTACCCCGCCTGCAACGGTGTGTGCATGCCGCGACCGCGCTGATGCCAAAACCGACGAGCGCGATATCCGAACTGGTTGTTGCCATGGTGCAAATGGCTGAGCACGCCAGTGAATCACTGCGAGGGATACCGGTTGAATTCATTCAGGCAAGTCTGGAGTTGCAAAACGGGCAGGGGAACCTGTATGCGACCTACGCTCTGGGGCGCGCGCTGTCGGGGATAACTTGTGGGTCGCTTGAACCGTCGAGCCTCACCGGTAGCGCGAATCTTCGCAAGGGAACGGCGTTGCTGCTGCGTGCCGCCGATGCTGGCGAGGATGAAGCATGGCTGCATTTGCACAAGCTGAACTCGGACCATCGGTGTTCCGTCGCCAATCCCCAAATGGCAAGGTTCTTCCTTGAAAAGGCGGCGCAATGCGGGCAGGCGCAGGCGCAACGCAAACTGGGCGCCTTGATGTTGCGCGAATCCGGCTCGATCACCGAGTCCGAACAAGCGATTTGTTGGCTCTACCGGTCCGCGCGTCAGGGCGACCCGCACGCCAAGCAACTGTTGAACTCCCTGGTGCTGCCGGTATCGGGCAACGACTCGGCGGCCAACGTGGCCATTGAGGAACTGGAGCGTTCCGATCCCCGGTTGGCGACGCGGCTGCGTTTGGCCAGACACTTTGGTCTAACCAAACTGGAGGCCTTGGCGGTGGAACCCGCGCAGGGGAAAAGGCCATGGGGCCTGGTTGTCGGACCCAATCCTTTCATCAGGCAGATCCGTTTGGCTGCGCCACGTGCCATCCCGGCATTGAGCGACGAGGCCTTGGCCGACCTTGAACGCGCTGTCACGTTCTTCGGCCGACCGCGACCAAATGGAGACGATTCGGAAGGCAACATGCGACGTCGGTCAGATAACCAACTAAGGGCGTTTGAACGCCACAACTTGCACGAGTCGATGTTCTTCGCGACCGTCAATTCGACCGTGCTAGATACGTTTCGAGTTGGCCCGAAGTGGGCGTTCCGCACCAGGCAGACCCTTCATCTTGCGCTCGCCGCATGAATTGCACGCCGACGGTCAAGATGCTGCTGTTTGCGTGAACACGCTAACCGGTACCCTCGGCCTTTTTCAGTGCTTTGCGTCGATGAGTGGCGGGGCTGCCGCGCGCGTAGCAAGTAAAGGACACTGCGTCATATGCGAGTTCTGAACGTCGAGGGCGAACCCGAATTTGCAGACCATGTTATGCGCGCGCTGGTCGACATTGGGTTTGTCGTTGACATCGCGCGCGAAGGAATCGACGGGAAACACATGGCGCTAGAAGGCGATTACGATCTCATGCTGCTGGAAGCGATGTCGCCCGGAATTGAAGACTTTGGTGCGCTGCTGGCAGTGCGCGAAAAGAGAGACTTCCCCATTGCCCTGTTGACGGCGAGTGATGCAGTAGAGGATCGGGTCGTGGGTCTGCGCATGGGCGCGGACGATTATCTGGTCAAGCCGTTCGCTCTACCGGAACTGCTGTCGCGTGTTCAGACCCTGCTGCGAAGGGACCACCCTCAAGACCTGGCCGCCATGCATCTTTGCGATCTTCGGTTGGACCTGGCCAAGCACAGAGCCACTCGGTCAGGGGTACGGCTCAACCTGTCCGCGCAGGACTTCAAGCTTCTAGCTCTTCTTCTTCGTCGGCAGGGGCAAGTGCAATCTCGCACCATTCTGGCCGAGCAATTATGGGATATCAATTTCGACTGTGACACCAATGTGGTTGATGTCGCAATAAGCCGGTTGCGCAAAAAGATTGACGACCCGTTTTCAGTGAAGCTCCTGCATACGGTTCGAGGCATGGGTTACGTCATGGAGACGCGGGTCTAAACGGCCGACGTTGCATGGGGTATCGACTTGCCGCGCCACCTCTTGCGCATGCACCTGCTCGGCTGAAGGGTGCAATAGCGCAATAGCTCAATCGTTCAAGACCTGCGCCGGGGAACCCGACAAACTGCGCTCTGGACTTTCTGGAGACTTTTGATGCAAACACTGATTCGCTACGCCGCGTTCCCGGTCATCGAGGGCTGCGCGACCGTGTCGATGATCTGGATGGCCAACAGCGTGGCGGCGAACGCGCCATGAGTCGCGTAGCGCTGCACAGGAACAAGGAGCCGTGATGCGCAAACCAGACGCGAAAAAGTACGTCCCAGCGTTGGGCTGGCACTGGCTGACGCCCTGCTACGACGCCGTGGTTCAAGCCACAACGCGGGAGCGCCGTTTCAAGCAGGCTTTGATCACGCAAGCGAGTTTCGAGCCGGGTCAGCGGGTGCTGGATCTGGCGTCTGGAACCGGCACCCTGGCAATCTGGATCAAGCAACACCAGCCCCACGCGCAGGTCACTGGCGTTGACGGCGATCCGGCCATCCTGGCCCGCGCAACCCGCAAGGCGCAACAAGCCGAGGTGGCGGTGCAGTTCGACCAGGCCCTGTCGCATCACCTGCCCTATCCGGCGGCGCACTTTGATCGGGTCGTCTCCAGCTTGTTCTTTCACCATCTCCGCTGGGAAGACAAGGAACGCACCGCGCGGGAGCTGTTCCAGGTTCTCAAGCCGGGCGCGGCGTTGCACGTCGCCGATTGGGGGCGCGCCGACAACGCGCTGATGCGTGGCTTGTTTTTGCTGGTGCAGCTTCTCGATGGTTTCAAGACCACCCAGGACAATGTGTCGGGAAAACTCGTCACATTGTTTGAAGCGGCCGGCTTTGTTGATGTCCAGCAGCGACAGACCTTTCACACCCTGCTTGGTACGATGGCGCTCTACAGTGCCGTCAAACCGGCCCAAGGTTCATGAAGTTTTGGCGACGTCCCGGACGATGCACGGACCTGTCATCGCGAGGCCGCCAGCCGTGGCGCCAGCAACCCGTCATCGCGAGGCCGAAGGCCGTGGCGATCCATGTTGACGCACCGAGTCGGATGGCCACGGTGCTACGCGCCTCGCCAGAACTGCACCGGCGTGGTCAGTGCGAGCCGAATCCAGCCGGGGAGCATCCAGTGCTGGCCGAACAACTGGTTGGTCTTCGGCAGCACCAGCGGTGCCGAGAGGGCAGCGTGACGGACGCCGACTCGGTAGCCAGGTTGACCTCGGCCCGCACCTCGCCCGGGATGCGCAGCCACGCTTTCTCGATGCGTGGAACGCACGACGCGCAGGGCATGCCATCGATGGGCAGGCTCCAGTCGAGCAGGACGCCTGGCTTGGGGATGGGTGCACACGGCCAGCCTTCATGGTGTTCGGCCTGGGGTGGCGGCCCGCTTGCAAGGTATTCGCGATGCGTTTGCAGAAGCGGGCTACCTGTCGGCTGACTTTCGCCGTGCCTTTGCCCCGGTGCGGTCCTACGCGTTTCAGCGCCGAGGTCCTACGGCGATCGCCAGCGAGTGGGCCTAGACTGGGGCGTCGCATGGCATCGACCACCGCACGGGCTGAGCCGATGCATGCCTCGCCATCACCCGTCGACCACCAATGGATACCCCAAGGAGATTTCTATGAACCTCAAGACGCTTAAACCCTTCAAAGCCGTGTGCCTCGTGCCACTGACGGCCCTTTGGCTCGCAGCCGTACCGGCCCAGGCGCAGACCGCTCCTGCGATGGCCCCGTCCGCCAGCATGCCCATGGGACAGATGCACAAGGGTGCGGCCGGGCCGCATGACATGAAGGCATCCATGATGATGGGCATGGACAGCATGCAGAAGATGCCGATGTCGGGCGACACCGACAAGGACTTCGCGATGATGATGAAGATCCACCATCAGCAAGCCTTGAACATGGCCGAGATGGAGCTTGCGAACGGCAAGTCCCCCGAAATGAAGACCATGGCCAAACAGATCATCGTGGCACAGAAGAAAGAGATCGCGCAATTCGACAAGTGGCTCGCCAAGCAGAAGTGAGCTGCATCGCAGGGCGGTGCGGGTTGCCTTGATCACCGGAATAACTGGGATGTCAGCGGCTTGGCCGTGAATCCGCTAACCCCCGGCGCACAGCCGCAGGTTCGCATCATGCGGCCTTCTCTTGAATGGGTTGTGGGGCGGCCAGTTGCGTCGACGTCTTGGCGGGCTGCGAAGTGGCCGGTGCGTCGGCCTTGCCGGTAGCTGCGGTCTTGCCAGGTTGGCGAATGCCCGCCAGCTTGGTGCGCTTTAACATCAGCGCATTGATTGCCACGATCAAGGTACTGCCCGACATGGAAATTGCGGCCACCTCCGGGCTCAGCACAAACGGGTACAACACCCCCGCAGCGAGCGGAAACGCAATCGTGTTGTAGCCCACCGCCCACCACAGGTTTTGGTGCATCTTGCGCACCGTGGCGCGCGACAACTCGATGGCGCCGACAATGTCGTACGGGTCGCTTTTCATCAGCACCACATTGGCGCTTTCTATCGCCACGTCGGTTCCGGCGCCGATCGCGAAGCCCACGTTGGCCTGTGTCAGCGCAGGCGCGTCGTTGACGCCGTCGCCGACCATGCCGACTCGTCTGCCGGTGGCTTGCAACGCCTTCACCTTCTCGGCCTTCTGGCCCGGCAGCACGTCGGCCAGCACCTTGTCGATGCCCAGATCGGCCGCGATGCGCGTGGCAGTAGCCAGGTTGTCTCCCGTCAGCATCACCACTTCGATCTGGCGTTCGCGCAACTTGGCCACCGCCGCCTTGGAAGTGGGCCGGATCGCATCGGCGATGGCGATGAGTCCGATGACGTTGCCGGCCTGCGCCACGTGCACCACCGTGCGGCCGTCGCCCTGCAGGCGCTTGGCCTGGGCTTCCAGCAGGCCGAGCGCGAGCTTTTGCGTGTCCATCAACAGTCGGTTGCCCAGGTACACCGTGCCCGCAGCGGTTTCAGCGCGCGCGCCCATGCCGTCGAGACTCTCGAACCCGGTCGGCGCCACGATGGTGAGCTTGGACGCGCGGCGCACGATGGCCTGCGCCAAGGGATGGTCAGACCCTTGCTCGACGGCGGCTGCGGCGGTCAGCACCACGTCCTCGGTGACGCCTTCCGTCGTGACGATCTCAACCACCTCGGGCTGGCCGACCGTGAGCGTGCCGGTCTTGTCGAAGATGATGACGTCGAGCTTGGTGGCGTCCTCCAGCGCCGAGGCGTTCTTGAACAGGATGCCGTTCGCAGCCCCCAGGCCAGTACTCACCATCACGGCCATCGGCGTGGCCAGGCCCAATGCGTCCGGGCAGGCAATCACGAAGACGGTGATAGTGAGTGTCACGGCGAACAGCAGTGGCTCGCCGATGACCCAGAACCAAACCGAGAAGGTTGTCAGACCGATGGCAATGGCGGCCAACGTCAGCCATTGCGCGGCCCGGTCCGCCAGCAGTTGCGCTGGCGCCTTCGAGTTCTGCGCCTCCTGCACCAGTTTCACGATCTGCGCCAGGGCCGAGTCGGCCCCGACCTTGGTCGCCTTGTAGCGGAAGCTGCCGCTCTTGTTGATGCTCGCACCGACCACGGTGGCGCCCGGGCCCTTCTGAACCGGCATGGACTCGCCCGTGAGCATCGACTCGTCGACCAACGAGTCGCCGGTCTCGATCGTGCCATCGACCGGGATCTTGTTGCCTGGTCGGATCACGACAATTTCGCCGGCCAATACCTCTGCTGTCGGGACCTCGATCTCGGCGCCATTGCGGATGACGTTGGCCTTGGTCGGTGTGAGGTTCATCAGCGCCTTGATGGCCGACGATGCACCGGCGCGGGCGCGCATTTCCAGCCAGTGGCCAAGCAGGATGAACACCAGCAGGACCGCGACCGCCTCGAAGAACTGTCCGCCCTCCTTGAAGAAGAAGGTGGTGCCAACACTGAAGAGATAGCCGGTGCCCACGCTCAATACGATGAGTGCCGCCATGCCCAGCGTGCCCTTCTTCAGCGCACGCCAGGCGGAGACGAAAAAGGGCCAACTTGGATAGACGACTGCCGCGGTGGCGAAGAAGAACAGCCACAGGTTCAGCTCCAGTCCAAAAGGCGGCGCCGGTGCCTGCCACATGTTGCCCATCGGGGCATAAATGAAGATTGGAATGGTGAATACCAGGCAAATCCAGAAACGGTTGCGCATGTCGCGCACCATCGAGCCCAGGTCACCGCCGCCGTGGCCCATTTCGTGCGCGATGTCGGCCGACATCGCGGAGGCTGCACCGGCGGTTGGCTTGTGGCCGGCGTGGGCGTCAGCGGGAGCGCCAGCGGCGGCCGCAGGTGCGGAAGATGTGGGCGCGTTGGCCGCAGGCGCCGCTGGCGGCGCGTCGGGTTCGGCCTGGTCCTTGTCGTCACCGGTCAAAGTCTCTCGAACCCAGGCGGTCGCCTTCGCGATCAAGCCGGGCTCCTGAGCGTCCGGATCCTTACCGGCTGAAGGATCGGCCGGTGCGGCTTCGGGGGTGGCAGTGGCCGGCGCCGCTTGCGGCGGCGATGGCCCGCCCTCGTTCTCCCCGGCCTTGTGATCGCCCGCGTGCTTGGGCGGCGGCTCATCGGTCGACTCATCGGCCGAGTTGTACCCGCGTTGGCGAACGGCCGACTTGATATCGGCAACCTCGAGTCGCGTTTCGTCATAGCGCACCGTCGCGTTGCCGGCGGCGTGATTGACGGTCACGCTTTCGACACCCGCACCTCGCCAATGCGCTCCTCCACGCCCTGCACGCTGAGCACCGACAGCATGTCGCGCACGGTGATCACGCTGGTTTTCATGGCGTCTTGACCGGCGTGTCCGCCGGGGGCGTGGCGGGGCTTGCGTTGCCCTCAGGCGCGGTGGCTGGGGGGGCCGGGGGTGTCTTCAGCGCAACGGGCTTGGCCGCATCTCCCTTTTTCGCGGTGGGCGTCGCGTGGCCTGCGTGACCATCCGGCGTCGGCGCTTTGGACTGCGCGTCGGCGTCGGAGCCGCGTTGACGAACATCGGACTTGATGTCGGCCAGGTCGAGCCGCGTTTCGTCGAAGCGCACCGTGGCGTTGCCGGCTGCAAAGTTCACGGTCACGCTTTCGACACCCGGCACTTCACCAATCCGCTCCTCAACGCCCGCCACGCTTAGTACCGACAGCATGTCGCGCACATCCATCACACTCGTTTTCATCGTGTCTCCTTGGTTGATTACCTGTCAATTTCTGCACACCACGGTATCGACCCATTGGAAGTGGCTGGTCGGTTGCCACCTTTTGTTGCAGCCAGCCGCCGGTGAATCCGGCTCGCAGCAGGCCGGTGGTGATCGGCGCGCAATCCCGCATCAATCGCCACAGCAGGCCGGAGCGGTGGTTTTCGATCATCAAGACGATTGGTCCCTGGTTAAGACCGAAGTGCCACGGTGACACCCACCAACCGTAGGGGTTGCCCGGTTCGCCGGGATGCGAGGGATTGAAGGAAGCCTTGAAACCGTATGAATTGAATTCGGTCAACTTGGCCTGGTGAATGCAGTAGTCCAGGGCCGGCATCACGATCTCGGGTGCGAAAGGTAGCGATGCCACCACGGCCCACGGTGCAAGCGTGCCGTCATCGGGGCCGTAGGGCACGCCGCGTGCCAGGTAGTCGAAGAACTGGCGCTCGATTCCGTCGACCTTGAGGGCGCCGGGGCCCGGGCCCTCGCTGGCCGTGATTCCCCAACAGTGGCTGCCGTAGCCGTCGAACTTGCGCGGGTTGTTGATCGCGTAGCGCTGCTGTGCATAGGTGGCGCGCCGGCTGTTTTCAAAATAGTCGATGCCTTTGCGGAGCATGAACACGTCCTGGATACCGCGAAAGTCGATCCAGATGTGAGACAACTGGTGCGTGAACAGCGGTCCCGCGTACAGATAGTCCTGGCCTTCACCCTGCTCCCAGCGGTAGGTGCCGGTCCAGGCCGTGTAGCTCGTCGCAGGCAGCGGATGGGTCGGCGAACCCAGACCCAGCACATAGAGCAGCAGTGCCTCGTCATAGCCTTCCCAGCGGTAGGGGAGGAACCCGCTCTCCGGCTTCCAACCATGGGTGACTGTGGTGCCGCCGTCTTGCGCCCATTGCCAATTGGCGCGGCGATAGAGCGCGTCGGCGAGCGTACGGACTTCGTTCTCGTCGGCCGTGTCGGCGTCGAAATACACGCCCGCCGTCAACGCGCCGGCCAACAAGAACGTGCTGTCCACGGTGGACAGTTCGCATTGCCAGGCGCGTCGACCTGTTTGCATGTTGAGAAAGTGGTAGTAGAAACCTTGGTACCCGGTAGCGTCTGCCTCGGTGCCTTGCGGGCTGTTCCAGAAGAATCGAAGCGTTGCTAGCGTCCGCTCCACCGCCGCTGCCCGAGTCATGAAGCCGCGTTCCACACCGACCGGGTAACACGCCAAGGCCAGGCCTGTGGCCGCAATGCTGGCAGGCCAAGCCGGCGCCGTCTTGTCGATCACCAAGCCGTTGGCGGGATTCGTTTCATGCAGGAAGTAGCCGAACGTCTCGCGCTGGAGTTTCTCGAGTACAGCATCGACGCTCAGCCTCATGCCGGCGCCCATGCCTTCAATTCGCACGGTTGACGCGCTGTCGGCGGGATGAGTCAACATGGGGTCAAGGCTTCTCGACATAGGCGGCCAAGCCTGCAAGCCAAACCAGAGCCGGGTGGCCCAGCGCGATCAACCAGATGCCACGTGCGGCGATCATCCATGGCGAGCTGGGGTGAGTTTTTGTAGGACAGTGCATGCCGTTGAAGCTCAAGTTGGGAGCGCATGGATTCAGCCGTGACGATCCTGCGTTTGTGCTCGCCGTCGATTTAAGACTAGGTGATTCGTGCGGTGCGGTCCGTGCGGCAGCGCACCGACAACTGACCAGCAACGAGCGCATCGTCAAGCTCGGTGTCGCTTAAACGCCTCCGGGTCCGGCGTTCCGCGCTAGCGCGGACGCCGTCATGACATTTCCATCCGCGCTAATTGCGCCGTGAAAGGTAAGCCAGATGCAGCTCGGCATGATCGGATTGGGTCGGATGGGTGCCGGCATGGTGCGGCGCTTGCTCAGGGATGGTCACACGTGCGTGGTTCACGACGTGCAACCGTCCGCAGTGGCTGGGCTTGTCAAGGACGGTGCGAAGGGGGCCACGTCACTGAAGGAGATGGTTTCCCAACTTGGCCAGCCCCGCACGATCTGGCTGATGGTGCCGGCTGGGGTTGTCGATCAGGCGCTTGGCGACCTGGTGCCGTTGCTGGACGCGGGCGACACCGTCGTCGATGGCGGAAATTCGCACTACCGCGACGACATACGGCGAGGCGCGCAACTGCATACCCTAGGCATACATTACCTAGACGTCGGGACCAGCGGTGGCGTTGCCGGCCTGGAGCGGGGCTACTGCCTGATGATCGGCGGCGAGGGCAGTGTGGTCGAGCATCTGCGGTCGATCTTTTCCTCTCTGGCGCCGGGGATCGAAGCTGCAACGCGGACCCCCGGGCGCAAGGCCGGCACGGGTACGGCCGAAGAAGGCTTCCTGCACTGCGGTCCGCATGGGGCAGGGCACTTCGTCAAGATGGTCCACAACGGCATCGAATACGGCGTGATGGCGGCGTACGCGGAAGGGTTGAACATCCTGCGCGGCGCCAACCTGGGCCGGCGCGACCAACAAGCGCAGAGCGGGCACGATGCCGAGACGACGCCGCTGCGCGACCCCGAGCTGGTTCGGTTCGAGATGGACCTGCCCGAGATCACCGAGGTGTGGCGCCGCGGCAGTGTCATCGGGTCCTGGTTGCTCGACCTCACCGCCACGGCCTTGCTGAAGGATCCCGAGCTGACTGGATACGGTGGCCGTGTGTCGGATTCGGGCGAAGGCCGCTGGACGATCCAGGCCGCCATCGACGAAGGGGTGCCGGTACCGGTTCTCGGCGCCGCGCTGTTCGAGCGTTTCACGTCGCGTGGCAACGCCGACTTCGCGAACCGGGTCCTGTCCGCGATGCGGTACGAATTCGGCGGTCATGCGGAGCAGCCCGCGTCATGACATCCCCGCAAGACGTCGTGTTCCTGCTCGACGTGGACAACACGCTGCTCGACAACGACCATGTCATCGCCGACCTGCGGGGCCACCTGGAGCGTGAGTTTGGCGCCGACTGTGCGGCGCACTACTGGGCGATCTTCGAGGGCTTGCGCAGCGAACTCGGCTATGCGGACTACTTGGGCGCGCTACAGCGCTACCGGCTCGATGCCGAGCATGGGCACGGCACTGACCTGCGTCTTCTGCAAATGTCGGCGTTCCTCATCGACTACCCGTTCGCGGATCGCCTCTACCCGCGCGCCCTTGAAGTCATCGAGCGCCTGAGCAGCTTCGGGCCGACGGTGATCCTGTCCGATGGCGACGTGGTGTTTCAGCCGCGCAAGGTTCGCCGCTCGGGCCTCTGGGAAGCCGTTTCCGGCCGCGTGCTGATCTACATCCGAAAGGAGAACATGCTCGACTCGATGCAACGTCATCACCCGGCCCGGCACTATGTGATGGTCGACGACAAGCTGCGCATCCTCGCCGCCATGAAACAAGTCCTGCAGGATCGCCTGACGACCGTCTTCCCGCGACAGGGCCACTATGCGCTGGACCCTGCCGTTGTTGCGGCCTACCCGGCTGCGGACCTCAGCATCGAAAGCATCGGGGACCTGCTGGAGGCGGATATTCGCAGCCTGTTCGCACTCGAGGAAAAATGATGAAACCCCAGATAAACACCAACACCCGCACGCTGCACGATCTAGGCCAGCGCATCTGGCTCGACAACATCACGCGCGAGATGCTGAACAACGGGACCTTGGCGCGCTACATCGCCGAGTTGTCGGTGACCGGGCTAACGTCGAACCCCACGATCTTCGAACACGCGATCGGCAGCGGTGACCTGTACGACGAGGCGATCCAGAAGCTGGCGGCCCAAGGTCTGCCGTGCGAGGACATCTTCTTCGAACTCGCGCTGCAAGACCTGACGCAAGCAGCGGATCTGTTCCGGCCGATCTTTGATGCCAGCAGTGGCGGCGATGGCTGGGTGTCGCTGGAAGTCTCGCCGCTGCTCGCCAACGACACCACCGGAACCATCCAGGCTGCTGTGCGACTGCACGCGCGAGCCGCGCGCCCGAACCTCTTCATCAAGATTCCCGGCACGCCTGAAGGACTTGCGGCCATCGAGCAGTCGATTTTCGACGGAGTGCCGGTCAACGTCACCCTGCTGTTTTCGCGCGATCACTACGTGGCAGCGGCGCAGGCGTATCTCCGCGGGATTGAGCGGCGCATCCAGGCCGGGCTCGATCCAAAGGTCGAATCGGTCGCTTCGCTGTTCGTCAGCCGCTGGGACGTGGTGGTGAAGGAGGACGTTCAGCCTCAACTGCACAACCGCCTCGGCATTGCGATCGCCATGCGAACCTACAAATCCCACTGCGACTTGCTTGCGGCCCAACGGTGGCAGCGCCTGGCCGCGGCAGGAGCCCGCCCGCAGCGCCTGCTCTGGGCCAGCACGGGGACGAAAGACCCCGCTGCACTTGACACTTTCTACGTCGAAGCCCTGGCGGCGGCACAGACCATCGACACGATTCCGGAAAAGACGCTGCTCGCCTTTGCCGACCACGGCAAGGTTGGCGCGACTTTGCCAGCCGATGGCGGTTACGCTGAAGGCGTGCTTGACGAATTCAAGCGCCAAGGGGTCGATGACGATGCACTCGCCGAGCGCTTGCAGCGCGAGGGCGTGCAGGCGTTTGCCAAATCGTGGAGCGGTTTGATGGCGCGAATTCAGGAAAAGAGTTCGCCATCGCCATCGTTGGCAACGGCAACGGCAACGGCGGGCGCGGCATGAACCTCGGCTACGACAAAGCGCTCTACCTGCTGCCGTTTGACCACCGGCAGTCTTATGTGTCGAACATGTTCCACCTCGAATCGCCGCTCACTGTGCCGCAGCGCGACCAGGTTATCGACAGCAAGCAACTGATTTACGAAGGCTTCAATCAAGCGCTGACCCAGGGTGTGCCGTTCCATGCCGCGGGCATCCTGGTGGACGAGCAGTTCGGGGCTGCGATCCTGCGTGACGCGCGGCAGAGAGGCTGCGTCACCGCACTGTCCGTCGAGCGTAGCGGCACGGACGAGTTCGAGTTTGAATACGGTGCCGACTTCGCCGACCACATCGAGGCGTTCGATCCCACCTTCGCCAAGGTGCTGGTGCGCTACAACCCGCAGGGTGACCCTGCGCTGAACCTGCGGCAACTGGGCCGGTTGAAGCAGTTGTCCGGGTACTGCCGGCGGCGCCAGCGCAAGTTCATGTTCGAGCTGCTGGTGCCGCCGACGCACGACCAACTCGCGCATGCAGGGGGCAACAAGGACGTTTTTGATCGACAAGCGCGTCCGCAACTGATGCAGCAGACGCTGCATGCCTTGCAGGACGCAGGCATCGAGCCCGACGTGTGGAAGGTCGAGGGCCTGGACAGCCACGCCGATGGCGAGCGCATTGTGCAGAGCGCGCGGCGTGGCGGCCGTGAGCGGGTTGCTTGCATTGTGCTCGGCCGCGGCGCCGACGAAGCCCGGGTGCGCGCCTGGCTGACCGTCGCTGCGGGCGTGCCGGGCTTCATCGGTTTCGCGGTGGGCCGCACCAGTTTCTGGGATGCAGTCAGCGGCTATCGCGCGCGAACGCTGTCCCGCGCCGAGGCAAGCACGCAGATTGCCGGGCGCCTGCGCGAGTGGGTCGACATCTTCGAGGCAGGGCGACTGTCCCACCCCGCCGGTACCGCATGACGACCGGGATCAGCCCCTTTGCCGGTCAAAGGGCGTCAGCGTCGATGCTCATCGATGTGGGCAAGCTGGTGTCGGCGTACCACACGGACGTGCCCGACCCGACGATCACCGCGCAGCGTGTGGCTTTCGGCACCTCGGGCCATCGCGGCTCGGCGTGGGACCGCTCTTTCAACGCGTGGCATGTGCTGGCGATCACGCAGGCGATCTGCCACTACCGCAAGGCCCACGGCATCGGCGGGCCGCTGTTCCTGGGCATCGACACCCATGCGCTGTCCGCACCTGCGTGCGCCAGTGCACTCGAAGTGCTCGCGGCCAATGGCGTCACCGTGATGCTGGCCACAAACGACGAGACCACACCAACGCCAGTCGTCTCGCACGCGATCCTCGGCTACAACCGGGGCCGCTTGAACTCGAATGACACAGGCCTTGCCGACGGCATCGTGGTGACGCCTTCGCACAACCCGCCGCGCGATGGCGGCTTCAAGTACAACCCGCCGCACGGCGGCCCGGCAGGGCAGGAGATCACGAACTGGATCGAAGCCGAGGCCAATCGCTTTCTGGAAGCGCGTCTCGAGGGCGTGAGGCGCATCCCGCACGCCAGAGCGCTTCAGGCCGCAACGACGCACCGCCACGACTTTCTGAACGCCTATGTCGGTGACCTCGGCAAGGTGATCGACATGGAGGTCATCCGCGAGGCGAAGGTGCGTTTGGGTGTGGACCCGCTGGGCGGCGCCGGCGTGCACTACTGGGGGGCCATAGCCGAGCGCTACCGCCTCGACCTGACCGTCATCAGCGAGGTCGTCGACTCGACCTTTGCCTTCATGCCGCTCGACTGGGACGGCAAGATTCGCATGGACCCTTCGTCGCCGTATGCCATGCAAGGGCTGGTGGACATGAAGAGCCGCTTCGACATTGCCTTCGCCTGCGACACTGACCACGACCGCCACGGCATCGTCACCCCGGGGGCCGGCTTGCTCGCACCCGACCATTACCTGGCGGCGGCCATCGACTTCTTGTTCCGGAACCGCCCGGATTGGGGGCCTTCGGCTGCGGTGGGCAAGACCGTCGTCAGCAGCCGGCTGATCGATCGGCTCACGGCCAGGCTCGGTCGCCAACTGGTCGAGATGCCGGTCGGTTTCAAGTGGTTCGCCGGCGGTCTGCAAGGCGGTGCGCTCGGCTTCTGTGGTGAAGAGAGTGCGGGCGCGACATTCCTGCGCCGCGACGGCTCAGTTTGGACAACTGACAAGGATGGCATTGCGGCTGCGCTGCTCTCGGCCGAGATCACCGCACGCACCGGCTGTGACCCCGGCAAGCGGTATGCGGCTTTGGCCGACGAGTTTGGCGACCCGGTGGCACGCCGAGTGGAGGCCCCCGCGACGGTGCAGCAGAAATCGCAATTGGCCGCGCTCCTGCCACAGCAGATCACCTCGACCGAACTGGCAGGTGAACGAATCGAGAGCATCCTCAGCCACGCCCCTGGCAACGGTGAGCCCATCGGCGGCATCAAGGTCAACACCACCAGCGGGTGGTTCGCCGCGCGGCCCTCCGGCACCGAGAACAGCTACAAGATTTACGCCGAGAGCTTTGTGGGCGCGGAACACCTGCAGCGCATCCTGCAAGAGGCGCAGGCCATCGTCGATGCGGCGATTTTCCCTGCGCCTCCACCGTGAAGTCGATGATCCCGAAAGGCCCCGAATGTCTGATTCCTTGACCCCTGACACCCTGCAGAAGATCGACGCCTACTGGCGAGCGGCGAACTACCTTTCGGTCGGGCAGATCTACCTGCAAGACAACCCGCTGCTGGAGCGCCCGCTCACGCTCGCCGACATCAAGCCGCGCCTGTTGGGCCATTGGGGCACGACGCCGGGTTTGAACCTTATCTATGTTCACCTGAACCGGCTGATCAAAGAGAACGACCTGAACATGATTTACGTCATGGGCCCTGGCCACGGCGGGCCGGGCATCGTGGCGAACAGTTATCTGGAAGGGTCGTACACCGAGCATTACCCAGCCATCGAACGCAACCGCAATGGCCTCCAGCGGCTGTTTCGCCAGTTCTCGTGGCCCCAGGGCATCCCCAGCCACGTGTCGCCCGAAGTGCCAGGCTCGATCCATGAGGGCGGCGAGTTGGGCTACTCGTTGGCCCATGCCTATGGCGCGGCGTTCGACAATCCCGATCTGATCGTGGCCTGCGTCGTCGGTGATGGCGAGGCCGAGACGGGAGCGCTGGCGGCGAGCTGGCACTCCAACAAATTCCTGAACCCCGCGCGCGACGGTGCGGTGCTGCCGATTCTGCACCTCAACGGCTACAAGATCGCCAGCCCCACGGTGCTGGCGCGCATCAGCCGCGCGGAACTGACCGACCTGTTGCGCGGCTACGGCCACGAGCCGCATTTTGTCGACGGCGATGACCCGGCGCTGGTGCACCAGGCGTTGGCGGGTGCGTTGGATGCGGTGTTGGCGCAAATACGCGAGTTTCAGCAGCAGGCGCGAGCGCTCGATCCGGGGCAGTCGCCGACGCGCCCACGCTGGCCGATGATCGTCTTGTGCACGCCCAAAGGCTGGACCGGGCCGAAGCTCGTCGATGGAAAGCAGGTCGAAGGCAGTTGGCGCTCGCACCAGGTGCCGATCGCCGAGTTCAAGTCCGCCGGTCATGTGCAGCATCTCGAAGACTGGTTGAAGAGCTACCGGCCCGAGGAACTGTTCGACGAGGACGGTCGGTTCCGTGATGAGTTGGCTACGCTGGCACCGACGGGCCAGCGCCGCATGGGCTGCAATCCGCACGCCAACGGGGGCGCGTTGCTGAAGCCGCTGGAGATGCCTTCCTTCCGCGTTTACGCCGTTGCGGTGCCCGAACCAGGGGCGGTGGAAGCCGAGGCCACGCGTGTCCTTGGCGGGTTTCTGCGTGACGTGATGAGACTCAACCTGAAAGCGGCCAACTTCCGACTCTTCGGCCCGGATGAGACTGCGTCGAATCGGCTGGATGCGGTGTTCGAGGTATCCGGCAAGGTGTGGCTGGACGGTGTGCAGGAGGAGCGTGACAACCACCTCGGCGCCGACGGCCGCGTGATGGAAGTGTTGAGCGAGCACCTGTGCGAAGGCTGGCTCGAGGGCTATCTGCTGACCGGGCGCCACGGCCTGTTCTCCTGCTACGAAGCTTTCATCCACATCGTCGATTCGATGTTCAACCAGCACGCCAAGTGGCTGAAGGTGTGCAACCAGATTCCCTGGCGTAAGCCGATCGCGTCGCTGAACTACCTGCTCACCTCGCATGTCTGGCGGCAGGACCACAACGGTTTTTCGCACCAGGACCCCGGCTTCATCGACCATGTGGCGAGCAAGAAGGCGGACGTGGTGCGCATCTACCTGCCGCCCGACGCGAATACGCTGCTGTCGGTGGCCGACCACTGTCTACGCAGCCGCAACTACGTCAACCTGATCATCGCCGGCAAGCAGCCGGCGCCGCAGTGGCTGGACATGGATGCGGCTGTGCGCCACTGCGCGGCCGGCGCAGGCGTGTGGGACTGGGCCAGCAACGATGCGGGGCAGCCCGATGTCGTGATGGCCTGTGCGGGTGACGTGCCGACGCTGGAGGCGCTGGCCGCCGTGACCCTGCTGCGCAGCTATGTGCCTGACATCCGCATCCGCTTCGTTAACGTCGTCGACTTGATGGTGTTGCAGCCACCGTCGGAGCATCCCCACGGCCTGGCCGAGCACGAGTTCGATGCCCTGTTCACCATCGACAAGCCGGTGATCTTCGCCTTCCACGGTTACCCCGCGATCATTCACAAGCTGACCTACCGGCGGCGCAACCACGACAACATCCATGTGCGCGGCTACAAGGAAGAGGGCACCACCACGACG
>JAUXWC010000225.1 GCA_030685025.1 Rhodoferax sp. | reverse complement strand
ACTGGAACAGCTTGGGCTGTGGAGATAAGTTGCCACCGTTTCGGTGGCGCCAAGAGTTGGGGCCGCGTTAGCGACCCCGTTTAGCCGCTTTGAGCGGCTCACAATTTGAAAACCCCCGGCTTTGCCGGGGGATGGTTATTTATTAAACATTAAGAGATTTGAAATGGGAACTAAATGTAAGTTTTGCGGGTCATCAAATTTTGGAACAGCGTCTAGCTCGGGTCATCCTCAAGGCTGCCACGAACACACAGGCATGGATTCGAAACACTGTGTATTCTGTAACTCAACAAATTATGGAACTACATCCAGCTCGGGGCATCCAGATGGATGTCACAAACATGGTAGTGATGGTCAACATTGCATCTATTGTGGATCGACAAACACCGGTACAACATCCAGCTCAGGTCATCCAAATCGATGTCATGAAAGGTAACCACGCGTTACGAACACATCGACGGCGTTGCGGTGGTTGCTTGTTTTTCCTCGGAGAGTAAGTCACGCTATCGCAACCGACTTGAGATCAACCTGAAAGGTGCAGCACCTTTAGGGAAAACCGTCTGCGCGGTGATACAAAACCCAAGCTATGCCGGTGAAGACGTAGCGGACAAGTCAGTCCAGTTTCTGGAGAAGGTTGTTTTCAAAAGGGGGCTGCCGGAATTTGACGGTGTGCGCCGCCTGATCGTGGTCAATCAGTTCGCGTACATCCAAACGAATGACTTTGAAGGCTTGCCACACCAAATTGGCGAACTCAACGATGCAACCATCACGTCCGCACTGCATTAGTCCGAAATCGGCGTTTTGGCATGGGGTTCCAGCAACCGTTTTGAGGCGCGCAAAGCATTTGTGCATGGCATTCTTGGCGGCATGAACCACAACAGAATACTGTTGAAAACCAAGATGCACCCGTCGCGCGGTCGGTACGACGGGTTTATTCAACCCTACATCCATGCGGATCACTTTTAGTTCGTTCAGCCAACGTGGCTCCGGCAAAGCCCACAACGAAGACGCCGTACTGCTTGACGACAGCGTGCATCAGGGTCGTGTACGAGAGTGCGGGGAGACTGACCTGTCCCAGCCACGGTATTTCGCGGTCGCTGACGGTGTGGCGATCGGCACACGTCCACGCACAGCCAGTCGGCACTTGCTGGAGTTGCTTCAAGTCCGACTGAACGCTGCGGCCGCCGCCGCGCCGCTGGGGCCTCTTCTCCACGGTCTGCAGCACGACTACGCAGCCCTCTCCGCCAATACTGACTTCCAGGGCATGGCCGCCACGCTGGTGGGTGTACGTGTGGTGGGCAGCGTGGTCACCATCTTCAACGTAGGCGATTCGCGAGCCTACCTCTTGGCCAACGATAACGATGGCTGCCAAGCACACCTGCTCACCCGCGACCACAGTGTTCTGAATGACATGATCGACGACGGAGAGATCACGCCGGAGCAGTCTGAAGACGCCGCCAGCTTCATGCGCGGCCTCACCTCGCAATTCATCGTCGACGCCGAGTTTGATGACTTCAAAGTCTCCATCGCCACACACGAGTGGCGTGCAGGGGAGCGGCTGCTCCTGTGCAGCGACGGCCTGAACGAGGTGTTGACTGACAGACAATTTGCCGCACTGTTGGTTGGCAACTCACTGGAAGACTTGCTCAATGCCTGCAAAGCGTCACGCCGCGCGGGCGGCACCGACGATTTTTCCGTGATCGTGTTGGAACGGTTGGACTGAGGTCGCGGTTCAATTCGGCTCGCCGATCTTGACTACAGTCCCGGCAACCAGCGCGGCGCAGAGGCTGTAAACGCGGCGCGACGCCAATGTCCGTTTGCGGCTCGTCGTTCAGATTCAGCGGCAATTTGTGACACCACTCAGCACGGCTCGCAACCTCGACGCGGCTTCGGCATCGAACCCGACATCTGACTTGCAGGCCACCAAGCGGTGGTGGTAGCGCCTGAATTGCCACGCCGCGTCATCCAGCGCAATCCATGGCTCGCCACTTCGATCCAGCGCGCGCAGCCAATTGGCAATTTCCCACTCGCGTCGCGCGAGTAATTCGACCAGTGATGGCGGCGGCGCCTGGCACGACAGCAGCGTCGTGCCGGTGATGCGCGCAGCGATGTCCGGCGCAAAACGCGCGCGCAGGTTGTCGAGGTCGAATTGCTCACGCCAAGTGGAACTGATGACAATCTCTACGTGGGGGAAGTCGCGCATCACAGCCTCGAATCGTGACAAGTTGCAAAACGCCACGTCTACCGGCACTGCCTGGCCCTCGTATTGCGGATGCAGAACCCCATCAAAGTCAAGGAACAGGATCATGGTGGCCGGTCGGACGGGGCTTCGATCCAACCGGCGCCATCCGCGACTACCGGAAACGCCGCGCGCAGCAACTTCGGCAGCACTTGCCCCGCAGCACCCTGCAGCGACCATGTCGCCACACTGTCCAAGGCTGTTTGCATCGGGTTGACCTGCACCACCGCGGCCCCCGCTTGTCGCGCCAATACTGGAATCTGCGCCGCCGGATGAACCATGCCCGAGGTGCCGATGCAGAACAACAGGTCGCACGCTTTAGCTGCGCCAAAGGCTTGGTGCAGTTCGCGCGCCGGCAGGTCCTCGCCAAACCACACCACGCCGGGGCGCACCGCGCCGCCACACTGGCGGCAACAAGGCGGCGGCAGTCTGCGCCCACCTTCGGGCTCTGGCGGTATGCCCGGCTCCAAAGCGTATGAGGCGCCACAGTTCGCGCAGCGCGGCGTATGCAGGCTGCCGTGAAGATGTATCACGTCAACGCTGCCAGCTCGCTCATGCAGATCGTCCACGTTTTGCGTCACCACGGTCAGCGTTGGAACCTGCCGCGCCAACGCCGCGATGGCCAGGTGCGCCGGATTAGGTTGCGCACGCAGCACCTGCATGCGCCGCCACTCGTACCAGCCCCACACCAGTTCCCGGTCTTTGCTGAACGCCTCGGGCGTGGCCAGATCCTCCGCGTCAAAGTGCGCCCACAGCCCGGTAAGCGCATCGCGGAAGGTCGGGATACCGCTCTCGGCGGACACACCGGCGCCGGTGAACACGACGACGTGGTTGGCGCGCGACAGCCTGGTAATCAACTCGGAAGAGAAAGTCGGAATGCGGTCTTGGTTCATGCGGATCCTGCAGTGCAAACAAGCCAAACGCTGGTCGGAGGCGCCGGTATCAACATTGTCGCGCGCGGCGCTTCGACCGGAGCTGTGCCCAGGGCGTCAAAGCCAATGCCCGTGGGTTTCACACCTTCAGGAATCACCGGGCAAGCAAGCGGTTTCCTGGCTTTGGTCAGCCGCTTCCGACTTCGCAAGACCAATGGGAAAAATGAAATGGCGACTCCCAATTCGAACGTAGACGAGTTCGACGAACTTTGCGGCAAACGCCAATTCTGGAATGCTTGGTAAAACAGCAAGTAACAGGTCGCTCTTGATATCAGCATGCTCAGGGCGGTTCACTCTTTTTAGGTCATCGGCAAACGGTCGAAACTCAAAGTGTGGGCGCGCATCTCCGGGAGACGGACGTCCCATTCGGCATCGAACACCTCCAAAAATTCGGCCAAATGATTTTTGCCAAACTTGCGCGAGCTCGGAATCAAAGTCTTGCTGAATGTCAAAGCTGATCCAGAGGTGCTCGTCAATCGCAATCCAGTCACCGGGCGACTTGCCAATAGTGCTTCCAAACGGAAACAACCCCGCAAATAAGTCACTGAGACCTGGCGCCAGCAACAACATCTGCCTATCCAAGTGCGACAGGTTGTCGATCTGCTCTTGAGTGAGGTCGGGCAGCTCAGACATTTGCTGCTCCCGCAGAATTGCCGCCTTTTCGTACTCGGCCCAGATTGCGTCAACAATCCGCCCTGCCCGCGCACGCGCGGCGGAGGTCGCTGGCTGCAAACCCGGAAGCACGGTCTCCGTTAGGATTCCGGGTGACAGCGCGTTCCCAGCATTCCTCAGTTTCTCAAGAAGATCATCAGTTGCAGAGCGTTGGCGCAAAATGGCCCGGATGAAACCCTGGTCTGCCGCCCCCTGGGGCGACTGCGGGAATACTAATTCGTTCATTACAGATTCCTTTGGTATGGGAAAGAGCGGCTCGCTGACGAGGTTGACTGCTACAGCGCGCAATTTGCTGGCGCCTTCCCCGTACCACAAGGTGCCGCACGTCTACCTGGTTTTCAGGCGCGCTTCTGGGCGCTGATTGGCGCTGATTTTTGGGGGGCGATGTGACTGATCGTGAGAACCTCTCATGCTGTGGTGGGATTCAATTGTCTCGATCCCTACGTCAAGTTGTGACGCATGGGGTCGACGTGCACGGCACAAGATCACCGATTGGCATTGCGAGCTGGAGCGTGGCGATGCGTCTCATAGCCACTGAGTGCCGTCGTTTGTGGAACAAAGCGCTGCGTCGGAAGCGCGCTTCAACGCCATCGCGCGTCGCTGCGCCGACCCGGGTCACAGTCGCCACCGTCCGCACGGGCATGCGGCTGCGTCGCATGTTGGCGCCTGACGCCTCACAATGGGCCAATGCTCCACTTCCAATGTCTCACATGCCGTTGCCAATTGACGCCCACGACGCCATCGTGCAGCAGGCACTGTCAAGAACGAGGCAGGACTACAAGTGGTGCAAAAGCAGGCAGGCACGCAGCCCACCAGGGCCGCCGAACAGGTCGTTTACAAGTCGGAGCCGGATCATGAAACCTGCACTTCAGGCTGAACTTCTTCAACGCTACCCAAAGTTCTTTCGCGTGGCTGGCAAGCGCTTGATTGATTCGGCGCTGGTGGCCGACGGCGCCAATGGCCTGGTTGACAACCGGGGGCCGTTTGATGAATGGGGCATTGAATGTGGTGACGGCTGGTTCACCATCGTTGACCGACTCAGCCTAGCCTGCGAACGAGAAATCGAACTGCTAATCGCCCAAGGCGAGCCCCAAGAATGCTGGCCACGCGTCGCGCAAATCAAGGAGAAGTTTGGTAGCTTGCGGTTCTATGTGCAGCCGCCCGCATCCGCCGAACTGCGGGCAGTCATTCGCCAATGCGAAGTTGACAGCGGCCGAACCTGCGAGAACTGCGGTGCACCTGGAAGCCCGCGCATGGGCCGGTGGAGGCACACCTATTGCCACATCTGCGAAGCGAAAAAACACGCCGGCGCTGCGAGTCGGCCCGTCACATAACTGATGCGGGGGTGGCTCCCCGACAGGCGAACGCTCTCGCCGCTTGCGCCAGCGAAACACGCAGTGCCACGTCAACCCATGGTTTGTCGGCAGTTACTCCATACGCGATCTCACATATTCACGTGCTACACTTATTCACGTAGTGTTGACTTTTGGAGTGAGCCATGACCAATCTGACCATCGCGCTCGACGAGGCCATCATTCGCAAAGCGCGCATCCGGGCCATCGAAGAGGGCACCTCGGTGAGCGCCAAAGTGCGCGAATTCCTGGCGGCCTATGCGCTGGACACACAGCGCCAACAGACATCCGGATTGGCCTTTATTGCCGCTGCGCGCCGAAGCACGGCCAATAGCGAAGGCGCGCGATGGAGCCGCGAAGACGCCAATGACCGCCCGTACCCTGCTGCGGCCTCCGCGATGCCGGCACCGGGTCGGATCGCGGCGCAAAGCAAATGATTTGTTTCTTTGACACCACTGTCCTCGTTTACACCGTGGACACCAGCGACCCCGCGCGCCAGGAACGGGCGATCGATTGCCTGGCGCGCGCAGTCCGCGACGACACCATCGTCATCAGCACCCAGGTATTGCAGGAGTTCTACAACATCACCACCCGCAAGTTGCGCCCGCCTTTGAGTGCTCGCGAAGCGGCTCAACAGGTGGAACAACTATGCGGCTTTGAAGTCGTCGGCGCCTCG
>JAUXWC010000224.1 GCA_030685025.1 Rhodoferax sp. | reverse complement strand
ACTGGAACAGCTTGGGCTGTGGAGATAAGTTGCCACCGTTTCGGTGGCGCCAAGAGTTGGGGCCGCGTTAGCGACCCCGTTTAGCCGCTTTGAGCGGCTCACAATTTGAAAACCCCCGGCTTTGCCGGGGGATGGTTATTTTGGCAAATCGCGAACTGGCGCGGGCAACTGCAACCAGCGCTGCACCGCGGCCTGCAACTGGGCTGGTGCGCCGGAGGTCTCGAAACTGCAGCTTCCCTCGTCCTGGCGTTGGGACAGGCACGCTGCCAACACGTGACGGGTCCGCTTGGCCACGGGCTCGCCGGTGTTCAGGATGTGAACTGCCGGCCCGACCAGCGTGCGCAGATGAGTGCCTGCGAACGCGTAGTGGGTGCAACCCAGCACGAGCGTGTCGATTTGCCCTGATTGGGTGCCAAATGGGCCCATTTGGCTTATGTAGTGGGTGCAGAGTGCTATTGTTTTAGTAGTGTCATCATGTTCGACGGCGTGCGCCAGGCCGTCGCAAGCTTGGCTGACGAATTCCGCTTGGCCGTGCAACGACGCCAACAGCGTGGTGTACTTGCTGCTGGACAGCGTGCCGCGGGTGGCCATCACACCGATACGGTGGGTCGCACTGGCGGCCACCGCCGGTTTGAGGGCTGGCTCGACGCCAATGATCGGCAGTGTCGGGTGTTGTCGTCGCAAGATATGGATGGCCGCGGCGGTCGCGGTGTTGCAGGCGATCACCAGCGCCTTGATCCGATGCCGCGTGATCAGGTAGTCGGTGATGGCACGGGAGCGGTCCACCACATAGCCGTCATCACGCTCGCCATAGGGGGCGTGGCCGCTGTCGGCGACGTAGACAAAGTTCTCATGCGGCAATTCCTCGCGCAGCGAACGCAGCACACTGAGCCCACCCACGCCACTGTCGAATACACCGATCGAATGCTCGCTCACGACTGACCTCATTGCCTGATGGGACTATGCCAGCGGCATCATAACCGTGCCCAAGACGTCGGTGTGGGCGTGCGACCATGTCAGCCTGATTCGGCTGACCTGCCTCAGTGCCTTTGCGGTCAAGTGGCATGGCGAGGGCGGTTTCAGGGTGCTTGCCGGCTCAAGGTATCATGGCAAGCCGTGTTTGGGGTCGCCTGCCGCCTCTGCTTGTCTCGGTCGTTTCCGTCAAATTCGCTGCTTTTCAAAGCCCTAGTGATCCGTGCGTCTCAATTCCATCAAGCTCTCAGGGTTCAAATCATTCGCTGAGCCGACCAATTTCATGTTGCCAGGCCAGTTGGTAGGCGTTGTTGGGCCCAACGGTTGCGGCAAGTCCAACATCATGGACGCGGTGCGTTGGGTGTTGGGGGAAAGCAAGGCGTCGGAGTTGCGTGGCGAATCCATGCAGGATGTGATTTTTAACGGCACTACCACCCGCAAACCCGCCAGCCGCGCCAGTGTGGAACTGGTGTTCGACAATTCCGACCACCGGGCCGGTGGCCAATGGAGCCAGTTCGCCGAGATCGCGGTGAAGCGGGTGCTGACCCGTGACGGCACCAGCAGCTACTACATCAACAACCAGCCGGTGCGCCGGCGCGATGTGCAGGATGTGTTCCTGGGCACCGGTCTTGGCCCACGCGCCTACGCCATCATCGGTCAGGGCACCATTAGCCGCATCATCGAGTCCAAGCCCGAGGAGCTTCGCCTGTTCCTGGAGGAGGCCGCTGGGGTCTCCAAGTACAAGGAGCGTCGTCGCGAGACCGAGAACCGCCTGTCCGATACCCGTGAGAACCTGACACGGGTGGAGGACATTCTGCGCGAGCTCAACGCCAATCTGGAGAAGCTGGAGGGTCAGGCGGAAGTGGCGCAGCGCTACACCGCCTTGCAGGCGGATGTCACGCTCAAGCAGCACCAGCAGTGGTTCCTCAAGCGTGGTGAGGCCGAGGCCGATCAAGCCCGGATCAAGGCGGAGTCTCACAGCGCGGTGAACGAACTCGAACAACGTGTAGCCGAGTTGCGCCATGTCGAATCGGAGCTGGAAACCGTCCGCCAGGCGCACTATGTCGCCGGGGATCAGGTCAACCGGGCGCAGGGCTTGCTGTATGAGGCCAGCACCGAGGTTGGCCGCCTGGAAGCGGAGATTCGCTTCGTGGTCGAGGGCCGTCAGCGTGTCGAACAGCGGTTGGTGACTCTGAAAGAGCAGTCGGCCCAGTGGCTGACCCGCCAGGAAGACGCCCGCTCCGAGATCGACAATCTGGGCGAACTCGCGATGTTGGGTGAGGAAAAGAACGAGTTGCTGGCGGCCCAGGTGGAAGACCAGGCCCAGCAACTGCCGGATCTGGAGGATGCCTTGCGTCACGCCCAGGCCGGTGCCAACGAGCAGCGCAGCAGCGTGGCCCAGGTGCAGCAGCAGATTCAGGTGCTGGCCGCCGAGCAGCGCAGCATCGAGGAGCAGTGGCGCCAGCAGACCGCCCGGCGCGAACGCCTGCATGCGGACCGCAATGCCCTGGCGGCACCCGACCAGACGCGTTTGAGCAATCTGCAAGAGCAATTGACGCAATCCCAGGAAAGCGCCAGCGTTGCCGAAGCGCGTCTGCATGAATTGCAGGAGAGCGTCCCCGAGCTGGACCAGGCCCGTCGCGATCGGCAGCAGGCCGTCAACACCGAGTCCGCGAAGCTGGCGGATTTGTCCGCGCACATGGAAGCACTCAAGGCGCTGCAGGAGAAAGTCAAGACCGACGGCAAGCTGCAACCGTGGCTGGCCAAGCATGGCATGGACAGCATGCAGGGCCTTTGGAGCCGGATTCATATCGAGCAGGGCTGGGAGAACGCTCTGGAGGGCGCTTTGCGCGAACGCATGGGTGCGCTGGAAGTGTCGCGTCTGGACATGATGCGGGCCTTTGGCAGCGATGCACCCCCCGCCAAGCTGGCTTTTTTTACCCCACCTCCGGCTGGCGTACCCGAGCCGATTTGCGCGCTGCCGAGGCTGTCCGAGCTGCTGCGTTTGAACGATGCCGGATTGAAGGCGGTGTTGAGCGACTGGCTGCATGGCTGCTACGTGGCGCCCAGTTTCGAGGAGGCGCTGCTGACTCGCGACAAGCTGCAGCCGGGCGAGGCGATCTTTGTCAAGAGCGGTCACGCCGTCAGCGCACACAGTGTCAGTTTCTATGCGCCTGATTCGGAGCAAGCTGGTTTGCTGGCGCGGGCGCAAGAGATCGAGAACCTGGAGAAGCAGCTTCGGGCGCAGTCGCTGATCAGCGAAGAGACCCGCGTGGCGCTGATTCGAGCCGAGGCGACCTATGCCGAGGCCTCCCAGCGACTGGTGCTGGTTAGACGGGAGGCGGCCGAGAGCCAAGCCAAGGCGCATGGACTTCAGGTGGAGACGCTACGCTTGTCGCAGTTGGTCGAACAGACCCGCTCGCGCAGCGAACAGATTGGCACCGACCTGGCGGAGATTGAGGCCCAGATGGAGGATTTGCAGGGTCGCCGCGTGGCGGCTGAAGCGCGTTTTGAAGAGTTGGACATGGCGCTGGCGGACACCCAGGAGCGGCACGCCCAACTCGATGAGCGGGTGATGCTGCAAGAGCGCAAGCTCTCGGAGTGCCGGGAGCAGCAGCGTAGTCTGGAGCGCCAGGCGCAGGAGGCCACCTTTGCCTTGCGCAGCCTTGATGCCCGCAAAGCGGAGCTGTCGCGGGCCATTGAAACGGCCGGGCAGCAGATGGAGTCAATCAAGGCAGAGGCGCAACGTGCCGAGGTCGAGCTGGCGCGCCTGACCGATGCGGCGGCGCAGGCGGGCTTGCAAAGTGCGCTGGCGCTGAAGATGGAGCGTGAGCAGGCTCTGGGCGCACACCGAAGCGAATACGACGACCTGACCGCCAAACTGCGCGCCAGCGACGAGCGGCGTCTGCAGCTTGAGCGCCAGCTCGATCCCCTGCGCCAGCGCATCACCGACTTCCAACTCAGGGAGCAGGCGGCGCGCTTGGGGTATGAGCAGTACATGCAGTTGTTGACGGATGGTCAAGCCGATCTGGAGATGCTGGCCAAGTCAGTCGAGGACGGCAAGGTGCGTTTGACCGGTATGCAGTCGGAAATCGAACGCCTGCATCGCGACATTGCCGCCCTGGGTGCGGTCAACCTGGCAGCTCTGGACGAGTTGACCAGCGCACGCGCGCGCAAACAGTTTCTGGACGCTCAGAGTGCTGACCTGGTGGAGGCCATGACCACTCTGGAGGACGCGATTCGCAAGATTGACGGCGAGACCCGTGAGCTCTTGTCGGGCACCTTCAACACCGTCAACCATCACTTCGGCAAGATGTTTCCGGAACTATTTGGCGGCGGCAACGCCAGCCTGGTCATGACCGGTGATGAAATTCTGGATGCCGGTGTGCAAGTGATCGCGCAGCCGCCTGGCAAGAAGAACCAGACCATTCACCTGCTGTCGGGTGGCGAAAAGGCGTTAACCGCGATCGCCTTGGTGTTTGCGATCTTTCAGCTCAATCCGGCCCCGTTCTGTCTGCTCGACGAGGTCGACGCCCCGTTGGATGATGCCAACACCGAACGCTATGCGAAACTGGTGTCGAGCATGAGCCAGGAGACTCAGTTCCTGTTCATCAGTCACAACAAGATCGCGATGGAAATGGCCAAACAGCTTATTGGTGTGACCATGCAGGAGCAGGGTGTATCACGCATCGTGGCGGTCGACATGGATGTGGCCGTATCCTTGGCCCAAGCGGCCTAGACGTCATGAGTAGCCTGCAAATCGGACTCGCTGTGGCTGGTGGCTTGGTGCTGGCCGGTGTGGTGGCGCATGGTGCCTGGATGGCACGACGCAACGCGCCGAGGCAGGCCACGCCCGAGCAGCCACCGCGTGAGCCGACGCTGGACAAGTTCGCCACCGAGCCGTCACCACTACTGGTCGGTGATGCGGTGCCGCTTGGCATTCCGAGCATGGACAAGCAACCGCCGCTGGATGCGCTGCTGGACGCCGTGGCGCCCATCGTGCTGGAGACCGTGGTTTCGGGCGATGCGGCCCTGCTGGTGATGCCGACCACCCACCGCGCCGGCAGCAAGCCGTTCTTCGTCGAGGGACTCAATCAGACCACTCACGAGTGGGAAGCACCGGTAACTGGCCAGCGCTACAGCGTTTTCCAGGCGGGGGTTCAACTTGCCAATCGCACCGGCCCATTGAACGAGATTGAGTACTCTGAGTTCGTGGTCAAGGCGCAAACCTTTGCCGATGCGGTGAACGGCACCGCCCAGTTCCCCGAGATGCTCGATGAGGTCGCACGTGCCCGCGAACTCGACCAGTTTGCCAGTGAACATGACGCGCAGCTCAGCTTCACGCTGCATGCGCACACGGTGGCGTGGAGTCCCGGCTATGTCCAGCAGAACGCTGCGCATTTGGGATTTGTCGCCGGAGCGATGCCGGGGCGCATGGTGCTGCCGGCCAGCGTTGCGGGCATGCCACCGGTTCTGACATTGGGTTTTGATCCCCAGGCCGCGTTGGCTGAGGACCCGGCCCAAGCCGCGGTGCGTGAGCTGACACTGGCATTGGACGTGGCGCAGGTTGCGCGCAGTGAACGCGCCTTTGTGCGCATGCGCGAAGCTGCCCGTGACTTGGCCAAAGCGATGGACGGTGTGGTGACGGACGACAAGGGCCAGCCGCTTGCGTGGGACGATATGGACGTGATTGGCTATGAGCTGGAGACGCTCTACGACACGCTTGACGGGAGGGATCTGTCGGCCGGATCGGCGTTGGCGCGGCGCTTGTTCTCCTGATTCGAACGAGTGGTTGATCTCGTCATGACGACACCAGACCTGTTTGCCCAAGATCCGTCGTCTCCCGAGTTGGCCAGGGCGCACGAGTTGCGCAAGCTGTTGCACCAGCACGCTCACCAGTACTACGTGCTGGACGCGCCCTTGATACCTGACGCCGAGTACGACCGCTTGTTCCAGGCGTTGCAGGCGATTGAGGCGGCGCACCCTGATTGGGTGACCGCGGATTCGCCGACGCAACGCGTGGGCGGCAAGGTATTAGGGCAGTTTGCGACCGTCCGACACGCCGTGCCCATGCTCAGTATCCGGACCGAAACCGACAACCAGGCCAGCGGCGCCACCAGTTTCGACATGCGAGTGCGGCGTGAGCTTGGTTTGACCGAGACAGACCCACCCATTGACTATGTCGTGGAACCGAAGTTCGACGGACTGGCGATCAATCTGCGCTACGAGCAGGGCGTGCTGATCCAAGCGACCACCCGGGGTGACGGGGAAAGTGGGGAGGACGTAACCCAGAACATTCGCACCATTGGGCAGATCCCGCTGCGGTTGCCCAGCGGCACACCCGATGTTCTGGAGGTCCGCGGCGAGGTGTACATGAGGCGGGATGATTTTGAGCGGCTCAATCAAACCCAACGCGCCCGGATTGCGCGTGGCGACAAGGGCGAGAAGACGTTTGTCAATCCGCGCAACGCGGCCGCCGGGTCGGTCCGCCAACTGGACCCGGCGATCGCCGCGCGGCGTCCCTTGAGCTTTTTTGCCTACGGGTTGGGGGAAGTGCGCGGTGGTTGCTCTGGCCAGCAGGTTTTTGCAACCCACTTCGAGTTACTCCAGACGCTGAAGCAGTGGGGCTTCCCAGTGTCGGATCTGGTGCGCACCGCGTCGGGTGCCGCGGGTTTGGTGGCCTATCACCAATCGATCGGGCAGCAGCGCGACCAATTGGGGTTTGACATCGATGGCGTCGTGTACAAGGTCAACAGTCTGGCCATGCAGCAGCAGCTTGGTTTTGCCACGCGTGAGCCGCGTTGGGCCGTGGCACATAAGTATCCGGCACAGGAGCAACTCACGACTGTGCTGGATATCGAAGTTCAAGTCGGTCGAACCGGCAAGATGACGCCGGTGGTCCGACTGGCGCCAGTTTTTGTTGGCGGCGTCACGGTGACGAACGCCACCTTGCACAACGAGGACGAGGCGCGGCGCAAGGATGTGCGCATTGGCGATACGGTGATCGTGCGTCGCGCCGGCGATGTGATCCCGGAGGTCGTCTCGGTGTTGCTCGAGCAGCGCCCGGCGGGCGCCAGGCAGTTCAGCATGCCACATGTGTGTCCGGTCTGCGGCTCGGCGGCAGCGCGCGAGCCTGACGAGGTGGACTATCGTTGTGTCGGGGGCCTGTTTTGTGGCGCCCAGCGCAAGCAGGCAATCTCGCACTTCGCCCATCGACGCGCGATGGACATCGAAGGCCTGGGCGAAGAGTTGGTCAGTGTGCTGGTTGACCTGGGCCTGCTCAACTCGGTCGCGGACCTGTACCACTTGAGCATCGACCGCCTGAAGGGTCTGGTGATTCGCGAAGAACCGTTTGTTGGCAAGGGTGGGGTGATGGTGACCAAAACGGTCACTATCCAGGATGATCTGGCCAACAAACTGTTGAAGGCCATCGAGCAATCCCGCAGGCGTCCGGTGGATCGGTTTGTGTTTGGTCTTGGCATACGCCACGTGGGGGAATCCACGGCACGTGACCTCGCGCGGTTTTTCGGTTCGGTCGAACGCATCATGGCTGCGCATGTCGAGACCCTTTTGTGCGTCCCGGAGTTAGGTGCCGTGACGGCCCAATCCGTTGTCAGTTTCTTTGAGCAGGCACAGAACGTCCAGACGGTGGCCAGCCTGCTGACCCAGCTCGAATTGACACTGGTGCAACCCCAGGCGGTGCCCCCCGTGCTTGACTTTGGTAATCTGATCCCTCGGCTGTTGGTCAAGGGACTCCTGACCCGGGGCTCGAAGGCGACCCAGTCCTTGCTTGACCGATTTCCCACCCCGGATGCTTTGCTCGCCGCCCAAGGGAATGGAAGTTTGATCATCGGATCGCCGGAGGAGACCGTGGCAATGGCGCTGGCGGGCAGTCCATGGCCGCAAGTGCTTGAGCAGCTCGCCGAACTGGGCGCAAGTTGGCAAGGCGCGAAGGCTTTGGCCACAGGCGGAAGTCCCTACGCAGGCAAGACGGTTGTGTTGACCGGAACTTTCGCATCCATGGGCCGCGAGCAACTGGAGCAGCGTTTCCTGGCGTTGGGTGCCAAGGTATCCAAGTCGGTCTCCAGGAAGACCGACTTCGTGGTTGCCGGCGATAAGGCCGGCAGCAAGCTTGACGATGCGCTGAAGCTGGGTGTTCAGGTCTTGCGCGAGGAAGACTTGAAGGATCTGCCAGGCCAGGCCTGAGACGACAAAAAGCCGCCCGAAGGCGGCTTGTTCGAAGAAGCAATGAATGCTTAATTCTTGGCTGGCTCGGAAGCGGCAGCAGCAGGGGCAGCAGCAGCGGGGGCCGCGGCAGCCGACGCGTCAGCAGCGGGAGCCGGGGCGGCAGGTGCGGGAGCGGGAGCAGCCACAGGAGCGGGTGCTGGTGCGGGCGCTTCTTCCTTCTTACCACAAGCAGCGAGAGCGGCAGCAGCGATGACAGCAGCCAAAACGAGAGATTTGTTCATTTGAAAATTACCTAGTGAGTTGAAAACAATTTCCGGAAATTGTCTACGCAGGGGCCTGCATGGACCAAGCAAAACGACTCGAGCTTTTTGCTTAGCCTCGAATTATATGGCAGAAACGATAGAACGAAGTCGAGCGCTGACTGACATGCCAGTGGCCTGTCCTAGAACGCCGACGCCCGTTAACGTGTCAGCCCGAGCAGGGCCGGGACAACTTGGAATGAGAAAAGGGCCAGCAGTGCAAAAGCGCCGCTGACCCCATCAATTTTGGTCGGTGTGAAAGGATTCGAACCTTCGACCCCTTGCACCCCATGCAAGTGCGCTACCAGGCTGCGCCACACACCGAAGTCAGCAATTATAGCCTGGCTTGGTTTGCAGACGGAGGCCCGGCGGCAACCAGTGCTTCGTCCCCGGGGTGGTGCTTGAGGTGCGAACGCGAAGGCAGTGCGACATTCAGGTATTGGGTAGTAAAGAGATTGGGATTCAATTTGCAGCGCACAATTTGCAGCGCACTTGACAGCCGAGTGCGTGGCTCATAATGTTCCGTGGTGGCTCAATCGAATGATAAAGGCGACGGATCATGGAGTTTAAGGACTTGCTTGCGTCCCAGGCGGCACTGCCAAGCATACCGAAGGTGATTGCCTTACTCCTTAGTGAATTGGGCCGGGAGGAGCCCGACCTTAAGAAGGTGAGTCAGTTGGTCAGCACTGATCCTACCTTGACGATGCGCCTGTTGCGGATCGCCAATTCAGCGCAGTACCAATTGTCCAAGAAGATTGGGAGTGTCTCGGAAGCGCTGGCCCTGCTAGGAACGAACCAACTGCGTGATACCGCGATGGCCGCTGCGGTGGCTGGTGCGTTTCGCAATGTGCCGGGGGTGGACCTGCGCCAGTTCTGGCGCTATAGCCTGGACGTGGCGAAATTGGCCCGCTTGCTGGCCGGGGTGGTCCGCTTGCCTCAGCCGATCGCGTTCACGGCAGGCCTGATCCATGCGGTCGGTGAACTGGTCATATGCGTAGGCATGCCTGCGGAGCTCGCTGCAATCGATGCAGAAGCAACGCCGCTCAGCCTCAAACGAGCCAAGGCAGAGCGCAGACTTCTGGGGTACTGCTACGCCGATGTGGGCGCTGCGTTCGCACAATCGTGGCAGTTTCCGCAAGCCATTGTTGATGCTTTGGGGCACCAGCATGCACCCTTTGAGAATGGTGTCTACGAGCCGTTGGCAGGCGTCCTGCATTTAGCCGCCTGGCGGGCCAGAGCCAATGAGGCTGGCCTGACAGCGGAAGAACTGGTTGACAATTTTCCGGATGCGATCGGCCTGGCGCTGGCAATTGACTTCGATACCGCGCTGCAGCAAGATGCCATTGACTGGACGTCCAATCAGGAGGCGATTGTCTTGGTTTGACTAGGCAAGGCGGCGGCGGTACATGCGGCCGCTGACCAAGCCTCAGCGTAGCGGGGCGGGTTCCGTGGGCGCGAAGTTCTGCGGCAAATTGTCGTAGGCGGAGCTGGGCAAATCGAACTTCTGAGCCCGTTTGGTGCGTTTGCTGCGGCGACGGTCCAAAATGGCGACCGGCTCGGGTGGTGGAGCCGGATGTGCGACTTGCAGCCAGAACGTGGGGTCAGGCATTTCCGACAAAGGGCAGCCGCAATCTGGTGCAAAGCGCCATGAGACCAGGTATCTTGAATGGTCCACGCTTGGGTCAAATCGGTCGAGGTCAAGTAGCAACTGGCGCTCAAGCGCGGGCGCATAGCGCAGCAGGGCTTCGTTCCACTTCAGGATCACCAATTGGATGACCAGGTCGTCGTCACTCACTCGTTTGGGTGCAACCTGGACTTCGCAGCCGATCCAAGCGCCCGGCACGCCGTGCTGCCGTAGTGTGTCTTTGAGCACCACCCGGACCAATTCACGCTGTATGAGCGTGTGCTGGCGGGTGCTGGTCGGAGGTGCGGCCGCCAGCGGAGTCGCCACGGGCTGACCCGAGTTGGGCAGTTTTTTCTTGAAAAATTCAAACATGTCGTGATACCTCTCCCTTGGCCGATTGTTGCATCGCGTGTTATTTGCGTTCAGTGTCCCATAGACGCGAGGAAATCTCAAGTCGCGGCGTTGGCCTTTGGCGTCGCGGGCCCAACCGATGCCGGCGCGATCACCCGTGGCGGAAGGCGACGCTCTTGACGGTGGTGAATCCGTACAGGGCTTCGAAACCCTTCTCCCTTCCATACCCCGACGCTTTGACCCCGCCAAACGGGATCTCCACGCCGCCGCCGGCGCCGTAGTTGTTGATGAAAACTTGACCACACCTGAGTCGACGCGCCATGCGGAACTGCCGTGCACCGTCTTGGGTCCAGACGCCCGCAACCAGACCGAACGCCGTGGCGTTGGCGAGTTCAATCGCGTGACCTTCATCGCGAAAGCTCATGGACGCCAGTACAGGGCCAAACAGCTCTTCCTGGGCCAAGGGGCTGGCCAAGGGGACGTCGCGCAATAGAACGGGCGCTTGGTAGAAACCGGTTGGGGGCGCCTGACTAACAATCTGGCCTTGGGCAACGATTTGTATGCCGCTGTCTTGCGCTGCGGCGAGCATGCGCCGAACGCGCTGTTGTTGGGTGTCTCGAATCAGCGGGCCCAGGTCCAGATCGAGCGCTGCGGGGCCGACCCGTAGCGTGCGAAACACCAGGGCAAGTCGTTCCAGAACGCTCTCATAGATCGACTCGGCGACCAGCAGGCGTGAACCGGCTGAACAGGTTTGCCCCGAGTTCTGGATGATCGCGTTGACGATGGTTGGCAGCGCCGCATCGAGGTCGGCATCGGCGAACACGATTTGCGGACTCTTGCCGCCAAGTTCCAGTGTGATCGGGCAGTGGCGTTGCGCCGCCACTTGCGCGACCCGTGTGCCGATGTCCGGACTTCCGGTAAAGCTGATGTGGTCAACACCCGCATGTCGCACCAAGGCATCGCCGGCTTCGTGACCGTATCCGGTCACGACATTGATGGCGCCTGACGGAAAGCCCGCCTCTGCGGCAATTTGAGCGACCCGAATCACGGACAGGCAGGCGTCTTCCGCCGGTTTGATGACGCACGCATTGCCGGCAGCCAGGGCTGCGCCCACGCTGCGGCCAAAGATTTGCAGCGGGTAGTTCCATGGAATGATGTGAGCGCTGACGCCATGCGGCTCACGCCAGGTCAATACGGAATAGCCATCCAGGTAAGGAATGGTTGCACCGTGGAGCTTGTCGCACGCGCCGGCATAGAACTCCAGGTAACGCGCCAGGGCCGCCACATCCGCTCGGGCCTGACGCGTTGGTTTGCCGCAGTCGCGCTGTTCGATGGCCGCCAATTCGTCAGCGTGCGCCGTCACGGCGACTGAGAGTTGCATCAGCAAACGGCCGCGATCCGCCGCAGGGAGTTGGCCCCAGGCTCTTTCCTGGCATCGGCGCGCCGCGCTGACGGCGTCATCCACGTCAATGGCGTTGCCGCGCCCGATGGCATCGAACGCCTGGCCGTCCGATGGGTCAACCATCGGAATGCTCAAACCCGATGAGGCCGGGCGACCGACGTTGTCAATGAAGTTGGCCTGCATGCTGAACTGTCACGGTTCGTAGTGGGTTGCGCGGTCGAATCGGGTTGTTGGCCCGCCGGGGAATGCGTGGCCGTTAGCGGATTATTGCTGCAGGATCAGTTTTCTGCACTGGACTTGAGCCATGGCGGGTGCCAGCCAGTTTCGGATTCGATGACTGACTTGCCTCAAGCGAGGTCGCGGATATGCCCCAACCGGGCACAAAAAAGCCCGCCAAGGCGGGCTTTGGGATGGCATGTGACAGCCGATCAGCCGTGGATCTTCATCATCACCGGCACGATCAGCAGTGCCACGATGTTGATGATCTTGATCAGCGGATTGATGGCTGGGCCGGCGGTGTCCTTGTAAGGGTCTCCGACCGTGTCGCCAGTCACCGCGGCCTTGTGTGCCTCGGACCCCTTGCCGCCATGGTTGCCGTCTTCGATGTACTTCTTTGCATTGTCCCAGGCGCCGCCGCCGGTACACATGGAGATGGCCACAAACAGACCGGTCACGATGGTGCCCATCAGCAAGCCACCCAGCGCCTTGGGACCCAGCACCAAGCCCACCACAATTGGCACCACCACGGGCAACAACGAAGGGATCATCATTTCCTTGATGGCCGCCGTGGTCAGCATGTCCACTGCGGTGTCGTACTCGGGCTTGCCGCTGCCGTCCATGATGCCCTTGATCTCGCGGAACTGGCGGCGAACTTCCACCACCACGGCGCCGGCTGCGCGGCCCACGGCTTCCTTGGCCATGGCACCGAACAGGTAGGGAATCAGGCCACCGATGAACAGCCCAATGATCACCATGGGATCGCTCAGGTCAAACGAGATCGCTTTGCCGTAGCCCTCCAGCTTGTGGGTGTAGTCGGCAAACAGCACCAACGCGGCCAGACCGGCAGAGCCAATGGCATAGCCCTTGGTTACAGCTTTGGTGGTGTTGCCCACCGCGTCCAGCGGGTCGGTGATGTCACGCACGCTGGCGGGCATATCCGCCATTTCGGCAATGCCACCGGCGTTGTCGGTGATGGGGCCATAAGCGTCAAGCGCCACCACAATACCTGCCATGCTCAGCATGGATGTTGCTGCAATCGCAATGCCATACAGGCCGGCGAGCTTGAACGCAACCCAGATGGCCATGCAAACAAAGATCACGGGCCAAGCGGTGGAGCGCATGGAGACGCCCAGGCCGGCAATGATGTTGGTGCCGTGGCCGGTGGTTGAGGCCTGGGCGATGTGCTGCACCGGGGAGTACTGGGTGCCGGTGTAGAACTCGGTGATCCAGACCAATGCCGCGGTGAGCATAAGGCCAACAGCGCACGCGCCAAACAGCTTCCAGTGAGTGTTTGCCCCCAGCGCGTCGGCCGGCATGATGCTGGTCGTCACGAAGTAGAACGCGCCAAGCGACAGCACGCCTGCCACGCCCAAGCCTTTGTACAGGGCTGGCATCACGTTCTTCATGCCCGGCGAGGCCTTGACGAAGAAGCAGCCGATGATGGAGGCCACAATAGAGACCGCGCCCAGGGCCAACGGGTACACCACCGCCGCCGTTCCGGCGCTGCTGAGCAGCAGCGCACCCAGCACCATGGTGGCGATCAATGTCACCGCGTAGGTTTCAAACAGGTCGGCGGCCATGCCGGCGCAGTCACCTACGTTGTCGCCAACGTTGTCGGCGATCACCGCCGGGTTGCGGGGATCATCTTCGGGAATGCCCGCCTCGACCTTGCCCACCAGGTCCGCCCCAACGTCAGCGCCTTTGGTGAAGATGCCACCGCCCAAGCGGGCGAAAATGGAGATCAGGGAGGAACCAAACGCAAAACCGATCAGTGGGTCCAGCAATTTGGCCAGATTCTTGTCGGGTGTCAGGTTGCCGTTGCCGACCAGGAACCAGTAGAAACCGGTTACGCCCAGCAGACCCAAACCCACCACTAGCATGCCCGTGATGGCGCCGCCGCGGAACGCCACGTCGAGTGCCGGGCCAATGCCTTTGGTGGCTGCCTGAGCCGTGCGCACATTGGCGCGCACCGAGACATTCATGCCGATGAAGCCACACGCACCTGAGAGTACGGCGCCAATGATGAAGCCAGTGGCGGTCAGACCATCCAGAAACACGCCAATCAGTACCGCCAGCACCACGCCGACCACCGCGATGGTCTTGTATTGCCGAGCCAGATAGGCCGCGGCGCCGGTTTGAATGGCCGCCGCAATTTCCTGCATGCGAGCGTTGCCGGCGTCCTGGGAAAGAATCCAACTGCGCGCCCAAAAACCGTATCCCACGGCAATGAACCCGCAGACAAGCGCAAGAATCAGCGCAGAGTTGCCTGTCATAAGAAATCTCCAGAGATGTATTGACGAAGAGGGGGTAGCACGCGAGCGGTACCCCCGCTGCGTTGCTTCCTCGGTCTCCAAATCGCGGCTGGCGCGCCGGAGAAGATTGGCCAACCGGCGCACTGTACCGTGAAAAGTGCCCGTTTTCGATGAGTGGCAAGGGGTGAGTAAGTAAAATCAGGGTTAATCCTAGGCAATGTCTGATTTAACTCAAGATAAGTAGACCCATCATGTCCCTCGACAACGTCACCCCCGGCGCCGACGCGCCCGAGACCTTTCACGTCATCATCGAGATTCCGATGAATGCCGATCCCGTTAAGTACGAGGTCGACAAAGCTACTGGCGCGATCTTTGTGGACCGTTTCATGAGCACGGCGATGCACTACCCGACCAATTACGGTTATGTGCCCAAGACCATCAGCGGTGACGGTGATCCCGTGGATGTGCTGGTTATCACGCCTGTCCCACTTATTCCCGGTGTGGTGGTGACCTGTCGACCGATTGGCATTCTGAAAATGGAAGATGAGGCTGGCCAAGACAGCAAGGTTTTGGCGGTTCCGATCAACAAAATACTGTCGCTTTACACACAATGGAAGCGGCCGGAAGATCTGAACCCCTTGCGCCTCAAAACCATTGCCCATTTCTTTGAGCACTACAAGGATCTGGAGGACGGGAAGTGGGTCAAGATTCTCGGATGGGAAGACGCCGAGTCGGCCAAGCAAGAGATACGGGAAGGTATTGCCAACTACTTCAAGGCGCACGCCGGACGATAGGCCGATTGCCGTTCCAGCCGCGTTACCTCGCGTGGCGATTTTCTGGCGCGCTATTTTCCGCCGTTGAACGCTCGGGCGCGTGTATCATGGCCTTAGGCACATCAGCGGATTCAAGGAATAGACGTTATGGAATCGATGCAAGACATTTCTTCAAGCCTGCGACAGTCGGCCTCTCGCCCTGCTCAAGTGCTCGCCGATGCCGGGCAGTATTTGACTTTGCGACTGGGTGGCGAGGAATACGCCATCGATATCCTGCGCGTCCAGGAAATTCGGTCCTATGAGGCGCCCACACGCATGGTCAATGCGCCGTCATTCATCAAGGGTGTCATCAACCTTCGCGGTGTGATTGTTCCAATTGTTGATCTCCGTCTCAAGCTCAATATCGAAAATGTTGAGTACAACGAGTTCACGGTCGTGATCATCCTGAACGTTCGTGGCACCGTGATTGGCGCGGTGGTCGACTCGGTGTCGGATGTTGTGACCTTGACGACGCAGACCATCAAACCCGCGCCACACTTCGAAAGCTCGATTGAGTCGCGTTTCATCATTGGGCTTGCCAATGTTGGCGAACGGATGTTGATCGTGATGAATGTTGAAGCCTTGATGAGCAACGCCGAAATGGGTCTGGTCGCTGCGGCGCTACAGTCCTGAGCGTTCGCGGGGCAGGCTGCAGCGTAGCGACGTGCTGCACTCAAGGGATTGGGTCACCGTGTCGCCGGAACGGACTTCGGGCTGATAAGTGGTCAAGGTAGTTGGCCACGCCGTTGCGGTCACTGTCGAGGAACCTGTCAACTGCGGCCGAGAAGGCCGGGTGGGCCAACCAGTGCATGCTGGTGTTGGCGACGGGCAGTAATGCACGCGCCAATTTGTGCTCGCCTTGCGCGCCCCCTTCGAAGCGGTCAAATTTGTTCTCTATGCACCACTGTAGCGGCTGGTAGTAGCAGGCTTCGAAGTGCAGGCAGTCCACCCGTTCCAGGCAACCCCAGTAGCGGCCGTAGGCGACACGCTGCAGCGTGCGGGCGCCTGCGACGAGTTCCTGCTGTATGCCCAGCGCAATCAGGCTGGCCGCCATCGGGCGTCCGCCCCGTTCGGCCACGAACAGCAACCAGTTTTCCGCCATGGTGTTGGCGATGCGTTCGAAGAACACCCGGTTGAGGTAGGGCGGATTGCCGTGTTCCTGGTACGTCTGCTCATAACAGCGGTAGAAAAAGTCCCAATCAATTGGCGATATGTCCCGCGCCCTTGACCAGCGAAATGCCCCCCGCGTCACAATACTTGTCGCCTCCATAGAAACAGGAACCCGGGGGCGGCGAAGAAGGACAGAAGTGGCACGATACGGACAAACATTCAAGGACCGAGCGGTAGCGCGCTTGTTGCCGCCCGAGAGCGCGGCAGTG
>JAUXWC010000195.1 GCA_030685025.1 Rhodoferax sp. | reverse complement strand
CCGCCAACCCGCTCAAGGCAAGTGCAACCTGGATGCCAGCCTTCAGTACAAACGCCCAGCCAATGCAAACGATTCGGTAAACTGCCCCGATGGACATCTACATGGTCGGCGGTGCGGTGCGGGACGCCCTGTTGGGCTTGCCCGTGAAGGACCGCGACTGGCTGGTTGTTGGCAGCACGCCCGATGAGTTGGTGGCACAGGGCTTTCTGCCCGTGGGCCGCGATTTCCCGGTGTTCCTGCATCCGCACACCAAGGAAGAGTACGCGCTGGCCCGCACCGAGCGCAAGACCGCGCGCGGCTACCGCGGTTTTGCGATTCACTCGTCGCCCGAGGTGACACTGGAAGAAGACCTGGCGCGGCGCGACCTTACTATCAATTCGATAGCCATCCACGCCGATCTGACGGACTTGGAAGGCGCTTTTGATCTGCAGAGCGCGGAGTTCGTGGACCCCTACCAAGGGCGCCGTGACCTGGCCGACAAGGTCTTGCGCCATGTGACGCTGGCGTTTCGCGAAGATCCGGTGCGCATCCTGCGGGTCGCGCGGCTGGCAGCCCGCTTCTCGGATTTCAGCATCGCCCCGCAGACCATGGCCCTGATGCGGTCCATGGTGCACGACGGCGAGGTGGACCACCTGGTGAGCGAGCGGGTCTGGCAAGAGCTGGCCAAAGGCCTGATGGAGCACCAGCCCTCGCGCATGTTCGAGGTCTTGCGCCAGTGTGGCGCGCTGGCGCGCATCCTGCCGGAAGTGGCCAAGTTATGGGGCGTGCCACAACGCGCCGAGTACCACCCCGAGATCGACACCGGCGTGCATCTGATGATGGTGCTGGACATGAGCGCGCAGTTGCACGCGTCGCTGGCGGTGCGCACGGCCTGCCTGTTTCACGACCTGGGCAAGGGCAGCACACCGGCCCATGTATTGCCCAAACACCTGGGGCACGAAGAGCGCGGCGCACGGCTGCTCAGGGGCGTGTGCGAGCGCCTGCGCGTGCCCACCGATTGCCGGGAACTGGCCGATGTGGTGGCGCGCGAGCACGGCAATATCCACCGCAGCGCGGACCTGAGCCCCGCCGCCACGCTGCGTCTGCTGGAACGCTGCGACGCACTGCGCAAGCCGGCGCGCTTCGAAGAGGTGATGCTGGCCTGTGAGTGTGATGCCCGCGGGCGGCTTGGCCTGCACGATTCCCCGTATCCGCAGCGCCCACGATTGTTGGCCGCGCTAAGGGCAGCGCGCGCCGTGGTAACGCATTCGATTGCCGATCAGGCCCAGGCGCGTGGTGTCGATGGCCGACAAATTGGCGAGCTGATTCACGCCGCGCGCGTACAGGCCATCAAGACTGCACAGCCCGATCCGGCGTAGCCACGCTCAAACGCCAGTTGCTGGCGCGCGAGGTGGCGGGCGAA
>JAUXWC010000182.1 GCA_030685025.1 Rhodoferax sp. | reverse complement strand
GAGGGGCAACTGCGGCATGCGCAGGCGGCGGTGATCGACTTTCGCAACCCTGACAACAATCGCTTTCTGGCGGTACGCGAACTCAAAATCACCGGGCTGCGCACGCCCAACTACAACCGTCGGGCCGATCTGGTGTGCTTCGTCAACGGCTTGCCGCTGGTGTTCATCGAGCTCAAGGCGGTCTACAAGAATATTCGCGCGGGTTTTGACGGCAACCTGCGCGACTACCTGGACGAGAACGTCGTCGCCCACGCCTTCCACCACAACGCTTTTCTGATCGTCAGCAACGGCCACAACGCGCGTTATGGCTCGATCACCAGTTCGTGGGAGCACTTTGGAGAATGGAAGCGGCTGGACGAGCGCGACGCCGGCAGTGTGGCGGCCGAGGTGCTGCTGGGTGGCATGCTGGCCAAAGACCGGTTGCTCGACATCGTGGAGAACTTCATTCTGTTCGACGCCAGCAAACCCGGCGCGGTGCGCAAGGTGGTGGCGCGCAACCATCAGTTGCTGGGGGTCAATCAGGCGGTGGCGGCGGTGCTTCGGCAAGAAGCGCTGAAGCGAAGGTTTCCGCCCGGCGAGCGGCTGAAGTACCGCGTGATCGAGTTGCCGGGGACAAGCTCCTCACTGTCGGCGAACGAGGATTTGCCGCTTTACCCCATGGCGGCAGAACCCAGCGCGCCCTACGTGGTGCAAGGCAGAGCCGAGTCGCAGCCGAGAACGTTGCAGATCATCGAGCGGGCGCACCCTGATCTGGGGCGCCTGGGCGTGGTGTGGCACACGCAGGGCAGCGGCAAGTCTTACTCGATGGCTTTTTTTGCCGAGAAGGTGCGGCGCACCGTGCCGGGCAATTTCACCTTTGTGCTGATGACCGACCGTGACGATCTGGACAGCCAGATTTACAAGACTTTTGTCGGCTGCGGCGTGGCCGATGACCAAACGCCCCGCGCCGGCTCTGGCCCCGACCTGGAGCAACTGCTTGGGCACAACCACCGCTACGTGTTCAGCCTGATCCACAAGTTCAACCAGGATGTGACGCCGGACAAGCCCTACAGCCCGAGGGACGACATCATCGTGATTTCGGACGAGGCGCACCGCACGCAGTCGGGCAAGCTGGCGCGCAACATGCGGTTGGCGCTGCCAAACGCGGCCTTTATTGGTTTCACCGGCACGCCGCTGTTCAAACACGACGAGTTGACCAAGCGGATTTTTGGCGAGTACGTGTCGCGTTACGACTTCAAGCGCAGCGAAGAAGACGGCGCAACCGTGAAGCTGGTTTACGACAGCCGGGGCGAGAAACTGGGGCTGGCGCGGCTGGATTTGAACGACAAAATCGCCACCGCCATTGACACCGCCGCCCTTGACCCGGACCAGACCGCGCTGTTGGAGAAGCTGCTGGGCAAAGACTATGAAGTGATCACCGCCGACGCGCGGCTGGAGCGGATTGCGGCTGACTTTGTTCAGCATTGCAGCACCCGATGGGAAGCCGGCAAAGCCATGTTGGTGTGCATCGACAAGATCACTTGCGCGCGCATGTTGCTGTTGATCGAGCCGGCTTGGAAGGCGAAGGCGGCGGCGGTTCGCGCCGAAGCGGCGGCTAAATTGGCGGACATTGCCGCCGTAGCGGATGAAGACAGCCGCCAACAGGCCCATGCCCAGCGCGACCGCTTGTTGGCCCAGGCGGCCTGGCTGGATGAGACGGTCATCGAGATCGTCATCAGCGAGGCGCAAAACGAAGTGGCCGACTTCAAGAAGTGGGGCTTCGATATCATCCCGCACCGCGCCCGCATGAAGCTGGGTTTTGAGACGCCGGATGGCAAGCGGGTGGATGTGGAGTCGGCATTTAAGAACCCACAACACCCGTTTCGCGTGGCAGTCGTTTGCGCCATGTGGCTGACGGGCTTTGATGTGGAAAGCCTGTCAACGCTGTACATCGATAAGCCGATGCGCGCCCACACCTTGATGCAGGCCATTGCCCGCGCCAACCGGCGTTATCCGGGCAAAGATTTTGGCTTGATTGTTGACTACAACGGCATGCTCAAAAGCCTGCGGGAAGCCCTGGCCCAATATGCGCTGGGTGACGATGTTGCCGGCGAAGACATCGTGGCGCCGCTGGAGGAACGCGTGGCCGCCTTGCACGATGCCATTGAGGTCACCGAAGCCTACCTGCGCGGCCTGGGGTTCGAGCCGGCGGGCCTGCTTGGTGCCAAGGGATTCGCCCGTATTCAGGGGCTGGCGGATGCCGTTGACGCGGTCTACACCGATGACGAGTCCAAGCGTCGGTTCGAGATTCTGGCCCGGGAGCTGTTCAACCGCTTCAAGGCCTTGCTGACCGAACCATCGACGCTGACCTATGCCGAACGCCATGACAACATCGAGGCGGTCTACAAGAAATTGACGGAGCGTCGCGACACTGCCGACGTGAGTGCGCTGCTCAAGGTGTTGCATCGCATCGTCAACCAGGCCATTGCCACGCAAGGGCTGGGCAGCGGCTACACCGAGGGCCTGACCATCGACCTGTCACAGATCAATCTGGACCGGTTGCGCGAGGAGTTCGGCACCAAGGTCAAGCGCAAGGCGACGGTGATTGAGGACATTCGCAAACTGGTCGAGGACAAACTCGCTCAGATGCTGGCGCGCAACCCATTGCGCATGAACTACGAGAAGAAATACCAGGAGATCATCGCCGCCTACAACCAGGACAAGGACCGGGCCACGATTGAAGACACGTTTGCCCGATTGATCGACTTGGCCAATAGCCTTGATGTTGAGCAACGCCGCGCGGTGGAGGAGGGCCTGAGCGAGGAGCAGTTGGCCTTGTTCGACTTGCTGCAACGCGGAGACCTCAACAAGGCTGAGCGCGAACGCATCAAGCAAGCCAGCCGCGAGATACTGGCCGGCGTCTTGCAAGTGATGGCACCGTTGGACACATGGACCGCGAAGGAGCAGACCCAAGCGGAGGTGGAGACCTTCATCCTCGACCAGGTCTATCAAGTGCTGCCCGAGCCGCCCTATACCCAAGAAGACAAGCGGGAGGCGGCTGCTCGCGTCTTTCGGCACGTTTGGCAACAGAGCCAAGGTGAGTACCTGACGCCTAAGGCGCCGCATTGACCTGGAGAGGGGGCCGACGGCCAGTTCACCGTTCCACGGGCTTTGCGAAGTCTCGTTCCACCCAGGCCACGGCGCTGGCGCGGTCAAGCTTGAAGGACGGGGCCACCGGCATGCGGGCCAACTCGTCACCTTCGTCGTTGCTGGCGCTTAGCCAGGCGGTGGGGTTCTCGTCGTCAGGCACGATATCCAGTGACACGGTGATGCGCTGCGCCATGGCGGTGACGGTGATGCGTTGGTGCAAGCTGGCGTGCAATTGTTGCTCGTGCCGGCGCACAAACTCCGAGGCGGTCTTGACCAAGGTGATGAAGGCATTGCCGTCCAGTGGCTTGGGGTTCTTCTTGTCGCGCCCCATGGTCCATGGCCCGACCAGTGCCGGTTCGGGCTCGCCGTCCTTGATCATGGCCACCGCCCAACCGTCATCATCGTCGTTCTTGATGACCTTGGCGGTCCAGCCATCGCCGCACCACAGGCGCGGTGTTTGGACTTGTGCGAGGTCGTCACCGGCAGAGTCTGTGTCGGTGGCGGGCGTTGGCGTTTGGAGATCAGTCAATGTTAGTACTCGGCTGGCAGAACATGGGTGGGGGAGCCGAATTCTAGCCCGCGTCCTGTGGCTGCTTGGCGAGCCGGCGGGGGGGTGAGCGGGCCTCGCGTTTGCGCGTAGACTTGCCGCAGATGAACAGTTGGGGACTTCGCGATGAAGGACGATCAATTCGGTGCATATGAAGAGCGGCGGTGGAGACCCATTGTCTGGACTCCGAGCCTTGAGGTGGGTGTGGATGTCATCGACAATGGCCACCGCGCCTTGATCGAGCTGTACAACTCGATCCGTGAAGCCAGTCAGTTGAAGGACCGGGCCTGGACCGGCGTGCTGCTAGAGCGGCTCGGCAACGCCACCGCCGCGCATTTTGAGGACGAAGAGAAGCTGATGTCAGGCATCAACTATGCGCATGCGGCTGACCACAAGGACGAGCACCGCAAACTTCTCGATGAATTCGCGCACCAGGTTGATGAATGGCGTGACCGTCACAACTCGGCGGAGTTGCTGTGCCGGTTCCTCTACGCGTGGCTGGTCAGGCATGTCGCGGCACTGGATGCCAGGTTGGCGCAGGCGATCAAGGAGGCGTCCGGGGCCAACGGCGAGGCTTGAAGGGCCCCGGCGTTCGCAGCGGCGGATGATCACCAGCGCGGTAACATTCGGGCATGCCCAACACTGACGCCCTGCCGCGCGACGCCCAGAGCATTCTGGAGTTGGCCGCGCACTCCATGTTCGACCTGTTCGCCAACGCCAGCGAAGGCATGATGCTGGTGGACCGGCAAGCCAGGGTGGTTTGGATCAACGAGCAGTACAAGCGCTTCTTGCCGGCCCTGGGCTTTGAGCGGGTCGAGGACTTTGTTGGCCATCCGGTGGCCAGCGTGGTACCCAACACTCAGATGCACCAGGTGCTGGAAACCGGCAAGCCGATACTGATTGACCTGCTCAGCAACCGGGCGGGCACCTTCGTGGTCAGCCGCGTGCCCCTGCGCGATGCGGCCGGCGAGGTGATCGGGGCGCTGGGCATCGTGCTGTTCGACCATGCCGAAACCGCTTTGGCACCCTTGATCCAGAAGTTTTCCACACTGCAGCGCGACCTCGACGAGGCGCGCCGGGAGCTGGCCACCCAGCGCCTGCAGCAGGGCGCGGGAAAGCGCCAGTCCAAATACACCTTTGCCAGTTTTGTGGGCACCAGCCCTGCGGCCGTGGAGGTCAAGCGCCAGGCGCGCCGTGCCGCGCAGTCGAGCAGCCCGGTGCTGTTGTTGGGCGAGACCGGCACCGGCAAGGAGCTGTTGGCGCACGCCATTCATGCCAGCTCGGCGCGCGCGCGCGGGCCTTTCATCAGCGTCAACATCGCGGCCGTGCCCGATACGCTGCTGGAAGCCGAGTTCTTTGGCGTGGCGCCGGGTGCCTTCACCGGGGCCGAACGCAAGGGGCGCGATGGCAAGTTTCGTTTGGCCGATGGCGGGAGTCTGTTTCTTGACGAAATCGGTGACATGCCGCTGGGCCTGCAGTCCAAACTGCTGCGCGCGCTGCAAGAGGGCGAGATTGAACCATTGGGCTCCAACAAGTTGCTCCCTTTTGACGCCCGCGTGATTGCCGCCACTTCACGTGATCTGGTGAAACTGGTGCGCGAGGGCGGCTTCCGCGAAGACCTGTTCTACCGCCTGAACGTGTTGCCCATTCGCGTGCCGGCGCTGCGCGAGCGCCGCGAAGACATTGCCGCGCTGGTGGAGGCGCTGGGCGAAGACATGGCCCTGCGTGGGGGTGGCCAGCCGCCCGAGCTGGGCGCCGACGCCTTGGCCTTGCTGGCCGCGCAGAGCTGGCGTGGCAACATCCGCGAGCTGCGCAACGTGTTGGAGCAAGCCACCATGCGCGGGGACTCGCACCACATCACGGTGGCCCAGATTGAGACCGTACTGCGCGAAGCCGGCGTGGAGCAACTCGCCCCGTTGCGGCTGCCCTCGATGGCGCGCTCCGCAGTGTCGCCGCTGGGGCCCGATGGTGCCCTGCGACCGCTGGCTGAACAAGTCGCCGAGCTGGAGCAGCGTGCGATTGCGGCGGCACTGGCCGCCACCGACGGCAACAAGGCGGCCGCAGCCAAGATGCTGGGCATTGCGCGCGCCACTTTCTACGCCAAGAGTGCGGCAGCTTGAGCTACCGCTGTCCTGGCGTACCATTCGAAGCCATGCACTGCACCGCCTGCCAGGCCGTCAACCCCGACACCAACCGTTTTTGTGAGCGCTGCGGCACTGTATTCACGCAGCCTTGTCCAAGCTGCGCCTACATTTGCGGCGCCAATGCCCGGTTCTGTGGTGGTTGCGGTGTGGCACTGGAGCGGCGTGATGGCGCCCTGGTGGCTCAAGTGCCGCCGACCCCGGCCACCGAGACCTGGGGCGAGCTCAAACAAGCCACCGTGCTGTTTGCCGACATTGTGGGTTCCACCGAGCACATCGCGGGGCTCGACCCGGAGCAGGCGATGGAGCATCTGCGCCCGGCCGTCTTTGGCATGTGCGAGGCGGTGGAGCGTTTTGGTGGCACCGTGATTCGCACCCTGGGCGACGGCGTGATGGCGCTGTTTGGTGTGCCCAAATCGCTCGAAGGGCATGCCCTGTTGGCCTGCCACGCGGCGCAGGCCATGGTGGCGGCCAGTGGCAACTGGCCGGTGGCGCTGCAGCTCCGGGTTGGTCTGCATTCGGGACAGGTCGCCTCCGACCCGCAGGACGCCAAGTATGGTTTGGGCGGTGGTGCCCACGGCCTGACCATCCACCTGGCCAGCCGCGTGGTGGCATTGGCTCAGCCCGGCGGCATCTGCCTGACGGGTGTCACCAAGGCCTTGCTGGGTCACAGCGGTAGCACGCAGTTCATGGGTGAGTATGCGCTTAAGGGTATTGCCGGACGCACCCCAATTCATGAGCTTCACGCGATTGCGGGCGCGCGGGCGGATGGCCGCTCTGGCCCCCACTTTGATGCAGTGACCGGTCTGGACAGCGGTGCACAGTGGGTGTCGACGTTTCGAGGTCGCCAGCTTGAGTTGGACATTCTCAAGGCTGCGCTGGCACGCGCGCTGGCGGGCGATGCACGCGTGCTGGGCATCAGCGCGGAACCCGGCGGCGGCAAGAGCCGTTTGAGCCAGGAGTTCGTGCGCCTGTGCCGCGCGCAGGGCTTGAGCGTGTGTGAGGTGCGGGCTCAACTTTATGGCCAAGCCACACCCCTGCAACCCATTTTGGCCTTGCTGCGGCGCCAGTACTTTCATATTGCCAACACCGACTGCGCCGACATCGTCCGTACCCGCATCACGCAGCGTTTGCAGGCCTTGGAGGCCTTGCAGGCCAGCCCCGACGATGTCGCGCTGGCATGCGAGTTCCTGGGTGTGGCGGCGCCTGACGCCCTGGCCTGCACACTGAGCCCGCGCGCCAAACACGAGCGCATGCTGGCGCTGATGCGCCAACTGGTGCGTGATGCCGGACGCCAGCCTGGCGTGATTTTGTTTGAAGACCTGCACTGGCTTGACGAAGCCAGCGAGGGCTTCGTGGCGGCCCTGGTCGAAGCGGTGGCGGGTAGCCACACCCTGGTGGTGATGAACTACCGGCCTCACTACCGCGTCACCTGGGCGCAGGCACCGCACTTCACCCAACTGGACCTGCCTGACCTCAGTGCCAGTGACATGCATGTGCTGGTCGATGAACTGCTGGGCGGGCGCGCGGAATTGGCCGAGGTGTGCAAGCTGATTGTGGTGCGCAGTGCGGGCAATCCGTTCTTTGCCGAAGAACTGGCACGCACGCTGATCGACAGCGCGCTGTTGGCCGACATCGGGGCGGGTGGTCCGCCACCAGGCCGACTGGAGCAGATCGAGCACGCCATGCCCGACACTGTGCAGGCCGTCATTGGTGCCAAGGTCGACCGGCTGGGTGAGCCCGAAAAAACGCTGCTGCAAATGTGCGCCATCATCGGCAAAGAGATCCCGATGGCGGTGATTGAGCAGGTGGCCAGCCACTTGCGAATGGTGCTTGAGCGCGGCTTGGCGGGTTTGTGCCACGCGGGCTTGATCCTGGCACAAAGCGATGCGGGCCAGCGCCGCTTCGTATTTCGCCACCCCATCATCCAGGAGGTGACCTACAGCATGCAGCTTAAGGTACGTCGCGTGTCGCTGCACCTGGCGGTGGCGCACGTGATGGAGACCTATTACCGCGAACGGCTCGACGAGTTTGCGGGTTTGATAGCCTACCACTATGAGGCGGCCGATGAGCGGGTGCCTGCGGCTGAATACAGCGCTCGGGCGGCGCGCTGGATTGGCGCCACCGATTCCGCGCAGGCGCTGAAGTCCTGGAGGCGAGTTTGGGACCTGTTGCAGGACCAGCCACGATCAGCGCACACCGACAGCCTGCGTGCGCTGGCGGGTGGGCGTGTGGTGTACCTTGGGTGGCGCGAGGGGCTGACCCTTGAAGAGGTTCAGCGGTTGACGAACGAGGCCTTGGCTCTGGCCACACAGGGCGATGCCAGACTGGTTCAGTTGCTACTGTTCGCGCGGGGCCGGATGATGCAGTCGAGCGGCCTGGCAGCGGACCTGTATGTCGACAGTCTGCTCGAAGCGCTGGCGCTGAGTCCGGCTACCCTTGATGCGGGTCGCCGCGCGACCCTGAACCTCGCCCTGAGCCACGCCCATGCTTGGTCAGGTCTGCTGCACGAGGGGCTTGCGGCCAATGACATCGCCTTGAGCGGCTTGCCCTTGGTCGATCAATTCGACCGTGACTTTATTGGCTTCAACATCGAGCAATGGGCCATGAGCATTCGGGTGCGCTTGCTCAATCGCTTGGGCCGCTTCGACGAGGCGCTGACCTGGATTGAGCAAGCCACGGCCAGTGCCGACGCGTCGGGCGATCCGGTCATGCAGCAGATTGCACGTCATATCTATGTGGACTATGCCTGGTGCAAGGGCGATGTGGACCTGGCACGCGACTGTGCGCGGCGCGCGCCGGGTGCGGCGGCGGTACACATGAGCCCCTATTCCCAGGTCTTTGAGCATTGCTCACAGGGCTTCGTCCAGCTAACGTTGTCCAATTTTCAGTCGGCGAAGCAAGCATTTTCAGAGGCATTGAACCTAATCTCGCAGACCAAAGTCGCCGTTGAGTTCGAGGCCGAGGTCTTGTGTGGCCTGGCGGATTGTTGCTGGGGGCTGAATCAGGACTCGGAGGCGGCCCAGATGGCCGAGCGAGGTTTTGACAAGGCGCGTTCGCAAACCAATCGCATTGCGTCGTGCCGCGCCTTGATTGTGTGGAGCAAGACCTTGGCCCGGCATGGGCAGTCCGCGCAGTTGCACAGGGCAGAGACCATGCTGCGGGATGCCGAGGAGCTGATCAGCGTCACCGGGGCGGTTTTTCTGCTTGGTGGCCTGCAGCGGGCGCAGGATCTGCTCTATCAGGCTGCGCGGTGAAGCGTCGGATGCGCCTAGGCGGTGTGTACCAGCAAGGTGTACTCCCGCATGCCGTAGTCAGGCAATACTTCCACGCGGGCACCCAAGACCTGCTCGCAGTGGGTGCGCCACTGCTGCGATGGAGCGTAATAGAGCTCCGGTATGGTGCGGGACTGGGCGGGCGGTGGGGTTAGGAAGTTCACCGCAAACCCGCGCACGCTGCTGCGGCTCATGCGCCGCAACGTGTCGGCGACGAGCTGCTCCCATGTGGCCAGTGGCTGATCGAGCTTGACGTTGAAGATGCCACTGGCAACCGAGTAGTCCGCAACGCGTGTGCCGTGGGGAGCCGCTTCAAAGGCCGTCAGTGGTCGATCACCGAACAGGCGCTTGGCGTGCGTGATCATCGCCGCCGACAGGTCCACTCCCAGATAGTCGATGCTTGCGTGGCGGTGGCGTTTTTTCAGGTAGCTGAGCAGCGCGCCGTAACCACAGCCAATGTCGTTGAGGCTCAAGGGCTGGCTGAAGTCGCAGAGCTTGAGCAACTGCACAAAGCGCATTTCCTGAGTGGGCAGGCAGGACCAATCGACGCCCGCGGGCGTCGGGCCATGCCGCGTGACTTTGTCCGTGTAGTAGCCCGCAACCATGCGGTGCAGCGCGCCCAAATCCGAGTTGACTGCTATCGGAGAAACCATCGTCTTGATGATCGGCGCGTGCACCCCTACTTTTTGGTCGTGGTTCGCGCGGCTGCCCGGGCCTTCATGCTGGCCGATCCGGCCTGGATCGATTGCATTGGCAGCGAAATCACCAAGTAGTCCTGTTCCAGGTAGTGAATGGGTCTGGCCTTGTCGGTGATTTTGACCTCGCTATTGGCTTTGTCGCCGCGCATGTCGTGGTCGCGGAAGTAGATTGGCAGCGGGTTCTTCGAAGCCAGGTTCTTGATGATGGCGGTCACGATGGCCACGTCGCCACTCTGCGATGCCTTGTTGGAAGGGTGTTTGACGAGGTTGCCCAGCAGAGCTTGCCACCGGTTCTTGACCAGATTGCCGCGTGCTCCGATGTTGAGCACCGACAGACTGGTCTTGAAGGAACGCCCCTTCTTGAAAATCTTGAATTCCTTCTGCAGAACAACCATTTCGTCGATGCCGCCATAGAGTTCCTGGTTGCCCTGAGATGGCGCAAAACGGACGTTCATTTCGTCCAGCAAGCTACCGATGTAGATGTCGTCTTCCTTCATGTACCAGCCCATATCGCTTGCTCCTCAATAGTTGGAATGTGG
>JAUXWC010000122.1 GCA_030685025.1 Rhodoferax sp. | reverse complement strand
CAGCGAGCGCCAAGCACTGGCGTTCGTGTATTTGTCTCCCCGCCCTTTGCGCACCCCGCAGTTGCGCGACCGCTATCCAGCAGCCCTCAAAACCGCTCTTTGACAGCCAACTTTGTGCGCTTCTACACAGCCGTTAACAGTGTCTGGCGCGGCGCGGGTTTTGTCTGGCGCGGCAAGCTTGCGGCGGCGCCCCGGCGGGCCGGCGCGCGGGCGGCTCAGCCGACGTAGAAGAAGTCCGGGTCGGCCGGTGCCACGGCTTTGCCCAGGGTGTGCACGCGGCTGCGGGGGTCGAGTTTGAGCAGCAGGAAGCGGTCGGTGTCCAGGTCGAGCAGCACACTCATGTCTTCCACCAGCGAGGCGCGCTCGGCGGGGGTCAGGAACAGCTCATGCACCGACTTTTGCCCACCGGTGGCGTAGGCGCGCGTGAGCTTGAGCGCGGCGCTCAGGCGGCGCGGTTCGCTGACGTCGTAGGCGGCAAGGTAGAGGTCACGTTGGGGCATGCGTCAAACCTTTGGCGTTGTTGATCGGCCCGGATTTTTGCGCCGAAAGTCGATCAGGTCAGCTCTGGCAGGCTTGCCTCAGCGTCACACGACCTTCACGTCAAGGTTCACGTCTGCAATTGCCTGGGCGGCATGCCAGGTCGGCTACGGCGCTCAGGGGTATTGCTGCCGCGCGTGAAGCACGTGGACAACTTCTATCCGGTCCGTGGTCACGCGGTACACCACGATGTAGTTGGGATGAGCGACTATTTCCCGTGTGCCTGGCACCCGTCCGCCACGAAAGAGATAAGGGTGTTCAGCCGCCGGGAGGACCGATTGCTCGATCTGCGTCTTGATGCGTCGCGCGGCGGCGGGGTTGTGTTCCGCAATGTGGCGAACGATGCCGACAAGGCTGCGGCGCGCTCTGGCGCGCCAGACAATTGCCAGCACGAGTCAGCCCTGTTTGCTTGCCAGGCGCTGCTCGGCCTCGACGATGAGCAGTTCGAGTTCCGCCATGACTTGGTCATGCGGGATGCTGGGCTCGGGGTCGTCCAGGCTAGCTTGGACCTCAGCGCGAAACCAGCGGTCGTGGGCTTGGGCCTCGTCAACGGATGCGAACTCGGACTCAATCGGGGACAGCACGGCATTCATGCTGCCATTTTATGATCAGGCAGCGAGTTGGTGGTGGGTGCTTGTTTCGGCGGCCTGGTCGGCGGTGCCAAGGTGTAGCCACCCAGCCCCATGGTGGCGTTCTTGCCCACATGCAGCCACTGGCCCAGCCACAGCCAGGGCCACAGCGCAGCCAGCGCCTCGGCGCTGCCGTGCAGGGTCCAGTGGCCCATCACACCGCCCAAGGTCATCTCTTGCTGCTGGCGGCTGGAGTAGCGCGTCCAGTCGTGCCAATGCAGGTCGCGCGTGTCGGCGAGGGTTTCGCTCAGGTGTGTGACCTGCCGGGCGGCTTCGCCCCAGCCGTTTTGGCCGGCATGAAACTCCATCAGCAAGGCGGTACGGCGCGCCAGCGTGGCCACCAGCGCGCGCGGCGTCACCTGCCCCACGCCCAGCGGCTGGCCCTGCTGTTGCAGGCGCAGCGGGGTGTGGATTTGCAGCGTGATTTGTGCGTTGTCTTGGCTTGCAGCGCTCGCCCTACTTGATGGTATAGCTACTGTTTTGGTAGCGATCGGTGTAACCAGCGCGGTGTGGGCCACCAGTGTCGGGTGCTGGTGCGTCCAGATCGGGTGCGCCGTCGTGTGTTGATCGACGCAGTCCACTTGCAGCAAGTCAGCCGGTACACGCTGGCGCGTCAGGCCCTGGTTGAGCGCGCGTTGCAGGGCGAAGATGATCAAAGCCAGTTGGTCGATGGCGTGGCCGATCAGCACCAGGTGAAACACCAGCTCGTCACCCGCATCCAGCACCCGCGCACCGGGCGCGGGCGGCTCCATCACGTAGGGGTTGGGGATTTGGCTGAAGTCTTGCAACGCGTGCTGGCCCTTGGGCGGCGGCGGGGCTTCGAAGATGCGGGTGTAGGGGCAACTCTGCAGCAGCGGGCAACCGGGACACGTGGGCTGGCGCGTCATGCAAGCCACGTTACGCAGCGCCGCGCCGAACTGGCCGCGCAAGAGCGAACCCGCGTAGTCGGGCAGCGGCAGGGGCTGTTGCACGCGGGCGGTGAAGCGGTAGCGGGCGATGGGGAGGGGTTGGGTGAACATGGGATTCAAGTCGTGGGGCAATCGGCGGCCCTATACGCCTTTGGCCAGCCACATCCGGCCAATAGCGCCTTTCAGGTCTTTTAGTTGCGCGCCTGAGACAATGGCAATGCCCGCTTCCGCGGCGCGTTTTTGGTTGGCCTCGCTTCTTGCCAGTTCGCCACGGTAGTCCACCACCATGCCTTTGGTTCGCAGGCCACCGAGCTTCAGCAATGACTCCATCTTGTAGATCGCCTCGGTCGCCTTGCTGTCATCACCGTGGCCGACTTGGGCAAGGTTGGCGGTTTTGCATTCGATCAGGTGCAGCGTGTTGCGGTACAAAAACGCGACATCGATTTCGTTCTTGTCACGTGCACGGGCGGTTGATCGCGGATCAGCCCCGCCAAAGCCGACCCGGACACCCGTCGCGACATCGCTCAAGGCTTCATGCTGGCTGCGCAGCGATTGCAGCGCTTCATAGACGTGTGACTCCAGCCAACCACCGTTGGCAAAAAGACGGGATTCTTCATCCTTGAAAATGAGCATGTCGCCCTGTTGACGCAGCAGCCCGGCGTCCACAAACAGGGCCACGATGTCGCCCAGCGCGAGCGAGCTCTGGTCCCGGTTAAGTTCCACCCGCAGGTTGTTGTCTCGGGCAGCACGCGCCAGCGCATTGAGTGCGCCCAGCGCTCGTCCGGCACTGGCGACGTGGTCAATCAGCCTTGCGGTAAGGTCGCGCAGTTCACGGGTTACTTGCGGGTGCTCCTGCGTTGTGACGGTGTATCCGTGGGCGCGCAGCATTTCGTGCACCTTGAGTTTCGCCAGCAGCGGTTGGCTGACCGCTTTCTCGCCGATGACCAGGACCTCGTCGTTTTCCACGTTGACATAAAACACCGGTTTGCCTTCGGACCGGAATACTTCCTGCGCCGCCACCGCCATCAGTTTGGTGCCGCCCGTAACGTTCAGCGCGATGTTCTCATTGGCGTGCTCGGCCAGGTAGTCGAGAAAGGCGTCTGACAGCGCCGCGTAGTCATAGGCATTGGGCAGGTCCAACGTGTCCACGGCAATGCCAGCGCCTTTGGTCTGGATCACGGCGCGCAAGGCGATGGCGGCCGCCTTCATCTGCGCGCTGCACGCCAGCACCACCCGGCGCGGCCGCCAGGTCTCATCCAGCACTGGCAGCAGGTTGGGCGTGGCCTGGGCCGAGACCAGGCAAAGGTGGGTGTCGTAGGGGGTCATGGTGCTCGCCTATTTCGATTGCGGATGTAGGGGAGTCGTACGAACATCAAACGCCTCCACCCGTGCGCCCAGCGTTTCCAAATCGTCAGCCGACAACTCTTTGCCGCGAAGTTCGGCGGCCAGTTCTAGCGTCAAGTGCAAGTAGGCCGCGCCGCCCGCACACACCTGCGCGGCCAGGTTGACGGGCAGGCTGCCGATGACGGTGTCGCCCGGTTGCACCTGTGCGGGGTCGAGGTGCGGCACGACATGGTCAATCGCCAAGCGCTGGCGCGCGGCCCATTCGACGGCGCCGGGGTGGCGAGATACAAAATAAGTGGTCATGCCGCAATGGTAGGTGTAGCGCAGCGCCATGGCAGGGGCGGCAGGCTTGCGCGCCAAGGCTGTACTACAATGTAATACAACAGGAGCCAACCATGTCATCCACCCTGACCGTGCGTCTGTCTGACGCCGAATCCCAAAGCCTGGACACCCTGTGCGCCAGCAATGGCAAATCGCGCAGCGAGCTGGTGCGCGAAGCCCTGCGCGCCTACCGCCTGCGTGAGGCGCTGCGCCATAGCCAGGCGCAACTGGCACCGCTCGCGCGGGCCTCGGGCTGGCTGACCGAGGACGACGTGCTGCAAGACGTTTCATGAGGGTTTTTCTGGACACCAATGTGTGGTTGTCGGCCACCATCTTTGCGGGTCTGTGCGAGGCACTGGTGCTGCAATGTGCCGAGCACCACAACCTGGTCAGCAGTGCCCTGGTGCGGCAGGAGGCACACGCCGTGCTGCTGCGCAAGTTTCCACAAGTACCCAATGCCTGCGCCTTGTTTGATGCAGCATGGCAGACCGCCGAGTTGATTGCCGACCACGTCGAACCACCACAGGACAACGACCGCCGCTTGGTCAACGCCGCAGCGGCTGCTGGAGTTGATTTGTTTGTCACGGGCGACAAGCGGGTTTTGGGCTGGCAAACCGTGGCGCGCGAGCAAGGCCGTATGCGAATTGTTTCACCGCGCGATGCCTGGGCTGCTTTGGAGGTAGGCGGGGCGGGGCATTGAGGCATCGTCGGTCAGCCGCACGCCCTGCCGCTCAACCAACTCGCGCAAGGCGGGCGGCAGGTCGTTGGCGTCGCTGATGTCCACACGCCAGGGCAGCGGGCTTTCCTCCAGGTCGGCGCGCAGATGGGCCAGGGCTTGCGCATCGGCTTGCACCAGCCCAAACAAGGCGATGTCCAGGTCGGAGTAGGGTTTGGGGCCGCGGCCAAAAGGCCAATCGACCACGCGTGAGCCAAAGGCAAGCGCCATGGTGTGGGGCAGGCGCTGCTGTAACAGGCACTGAACCTGCGCTTGCTGCGCGGCAGTAATGTCAAGCATCGCCAGCGTCCCTGGCCTGCAGTTGGGTGAGAAGCTCCTGGGCTTCATCGGCAAAGCCAGGCAGGATGCCTGCCACATCGGCGGCCTTGGCCGCGTTGTAGGTGTGCGAGGTGGTGTTGCGCTTGTCTCTAAACACCATCCAGGCGTCCACATCACGCACCAGGCCGCGCTCGCCGCCGCTGCGCATCAGCTCGCGAAAGCTCATGCCATCTACGCTGCGTGCGTCCGGCAAGTCGCGCTCCAATCGGCGCGCCAGCATCTTCCAGCTCAGCTCGAAGGTGTACTGAAAGCGTTGAATGCACGCGTCGCGCAGCTCTTCGTCTTGCTCGCCTGCGGCTTGCCAGCGGGTCAGGCCACGGCGCAGGGAGGCCAGGGCGCTATGCAGGGGGGTGAGGTCAAGGGGTGGGGTCATGGCAGGCTTGCAGCTAGTGGGAAAGAAAAAGAATGGTTAGGCTACTCTGGCGCCGGGTCGTTGTCGGGGTTCGGGTTTGGTTTCACGACTGAAGCTGTGGCACGCTTGCGCCCCTCATCCACCATCGCAAGCCATTGCGCCATGGGTGCGAATAGCGGTCCATCAGCCCAATAAATCCAGCCGTCTATTTCGTTGGAAAGTTTCTGACATAACCGTAAAAGCCTGGGGCTCATGCGGCGGTTCGCTGGCCAAGGGTCCCCATGCTGCCAGGCATGCCAGATGTCGTATTCGCAACCGCCTATCCAGCCCGCGCAGTAGCAGTCTTCGCTGATTTGACTCATGAGGTCAAACAATTGCCATTGGGAATCCGTCAGGTGCTCGTATTCATCCATGGGCGCGGCTGCTTTTTAAGAGATGCCAATTCGTTGTCAAGCAAACAGGAGTCTGCTGCCGCGTGCCTGCGGCACAGCACGGCCAGTCGCCTGCGCGGCTTCTATCCACAGCGCCATGGCCTGCTTGACTTCTGCCAACGCCCGCTCGCGCGTATCGCCATGGGCCATGCAGCCGGGCAATTCAGGAACGTCGGCAACAAAGGCTTGGTCGTCGTCGCTCCAGAAAATAATGATTTCAAAGCGGTTCATGGTTTGGCCCTGTTGTTTCACTGGAGTTGCGAACTGGCCTGAATTGCTGTGCTGCATCGACCTCTCAGCCGGGAATTTCGGGATTGTTCCAGACTTCGTCCTCTGGGTTGTCCCAGACGTGCCGCATGCTGTCGATCTGGGCATTTTGCAGGTCGCGATGTTTGAGCAGTTCCTGCGCTGCGTCTTCTGGTGCAGCGTCACCCGTGCTTTCAGGCGGTGGCTTCTTGTTGGTAGTCATGTCGCAGCCATGCCTTTGAGCGTGAACGCATTGCCTTGCTGCTCAACTTCCACCGAAACGCCCTTGAGTTCTTGCCTTTTCTTGAGCTTGCCAGCCAGTTCGTCGCCGAGCGCTGTCAGGAATTTTTCGGCATCGGTACCCTTGATAGGCGCTGTTGTCTTGCCTTCAAAACTGGCTGTGATTTCGCCTTTGCCGGGGTTCAATTTCAAAGTGGCGGCAGGCCACGTCTGAGAACCACCGGTTCTTGCGCCGCCGATGGCGGGCGGCACATTGAAAATGGACGAACCAGGCGCTACCGGCGCCGGTAAGGACGGCACTGGCGCCGCAGCCTTCATCGCCCCGTACCCCACCGATGTCTTGGCGCCAAAACCCACCCAGGCGAAGGCGTGGTCAAAGGCGTCTTGCAGCAAATCGCGCCAGGTGTTTTGCAGTGACTCGGGCAGGCGCGTGGGGTGGCATACCACGTGGAAATCAAAATCCGACTTGGCCGGCACGGCCAGAAAACTCACGGGAATCGGCGCGCCGCTGTCATGCGGTGTGGCCTTGCCTTGGTAGTAGCTGCCAAAGTGCGGGGTCATGATCTCGACCACCAGTTTGTCGCCGAAGGGTTTTGGAAAAACATCCCAGAAGTCCAGAGCGCCACGCTTGGCATCTTCAGGAATGTTGACATCCTCTGGGCCGAACAGGGCATCAATAGCCTCGTTGGTAAACCCTGCTTTATGGTCATCGCGAAGTTCTTGCATGGCACGGCGCAGGATGCCTTTGACGCCACTGCCCGCCAAGTACGGCAAGCCGTAGGGCGTGAGAAAGGCGAAGCCGTTTTCGATGGGGTGTTCGTTGCCCAGGCCGGTGGCGAAGGGGGCTGTCGAAATGGCACTGATGCTATGGCCATATTCACCATATTGGCCAATTGCAGCTTGCTGGCGCGCCTGGATGCCTCTCATCACTTTGACGCTCGATACTGGCAGCGGGCATAGATCTTTGAGCACAGCGTTGCTCTGCCTTGCGTGCTCGGCCTTTTCGTCCTTGCCTTGCGCCGTGGCTTTCTTGTACGGCGCAAACGCTGTTCCGTTTTGACCCTGCCAATGTTGCAGGTACAACTGGTAGCGATGCCCGGGAGCTGCGTCTCTCAGGTCATGTGGGATGAAATCCGGGGTTGCGGCGACACGCTGTGGCAATGGCATGGTCAGGCTCCCTGGGTGTCAACCGCATCGACAAACTGCCGCATCCACTTGAGTAGTTCCAGCGCCTCGTCTGTCATCCGCAGGTAGTCCTGAGACTTGCACTTCTGCAAGTGAACCATGAATTCCTGGAAATTCTTCGGCTGGGGTGACGGTTTCAGGCGTGTGGACAGGCCAGCCAGCAAATCCTCCAGCAGCGCTTTGTGCTCTGGATCCTTGCTGTTGTAAAACGCCAGCGTCGGCATCAATCCGCTGTTCATGATGAGCGCGGGTGCGCCCTTCGCGAGGTTCTTGTATTTCTTGGCGAAGCCGGTCTTCATCGCCGCCGTGGCATACCCCCAAGCCAGCGCCGCGCGTTGTTGGTCAAGTGTTTGTGCCATGGGGTTCCTTTACGTTAAACACGCCAATGCGGCCAGCGGCGGCTTTGGCTAATCTGTCGTCGTTGGTCCAAATCTCATCACACCCAGAGTGGAGCGCTGCGGCCAGGTGGATTGCATCCGGGGTCTTAATTCCGTGGACGGCTCGCAACTCTGTCGCCAGGTCAAAGACTTCGCGGGTCAGTGCCTCAAAACGATAGCCGGGTGTTGAAAATACACGGTCGTAGCCAGCGAGTTGAATCTGGTTGCCTGTCTTGAGCGGTTTGACTCGGCATTCCAGGCGCGTCAATTCGGTGAAAACGAGGATGGGTGCAGCGCCCTGTGCGGGACGCAGTTTTTGTACGATGGCATCGACATAGGCCTCGTTGCCTTCCAGCCAATAAATAAGGATGCACGTGTCGGGGTAAACAACGTGGTTTACCGGTCCCATGAGGCACGCTCCTCCAGGATTTGCTGGTCGATCTCTGCGGCGCTTCGACCGCTCGGTTGCACGGTTGCAAGAAAGCTGAACAGGGCATCCAAATCAGATGGCTGGGGCGCAGCGAGGACAGGCGATGTGAACGCGATGTCTTCACTCATGACGATGACTTCCAGCCCGTTCTCGGGAAAATTCTCCGGCAAAGTAATCAGCAATTGCCGGTTGTGCGCCTGTGCATGGTGAATGCGAAGGGTTTGCATGGTGTGTTCCTTTCGTCAATGTCAGTTTTTGCCTGCAGCCTGCACCAGCACCAGCCCGCGCCCGGTAGTGGCATCGCCGCCAATTTGTAGCAGCTTGCCGCCGATGCCGCTTTGGTGTTCGCCCTGGCCTACGAATACAAGGGCCAACACTTCGGGCGCGGTCAAGGTGGTGTCCGGTTTGTTGTCTTTCTTGTAGCGCTCAATACTCGCCTGTGCCAAGCCAACCATCAAGGTCTCAGGTGGCAGGTTTTCTACATAGAACAGGCCGCCATCATCCGCTGTGCCAGACTCATCGTTGATGCGCACATGGGGTTCCACCACCATGGCGTGGCGGGCAAAGTGGCTGAAGTCGGTGTCGTTCAATACGACCAGGTCTGACTTCAGTTTGTCGGCGAAGAACTTGTTTGGAGCACCGGGCAATGCGTAGCCGGCGATCCAGGTGGCAATTTTGTTGACATCACCCGCATCGACCTTGATGAATTCGAAGGCTTCCAGGATGAGTTGCTTGTCGGAGCCCTTGGCTTGCAGCAAGGCATCTGACGCGGTGGCGGCCATGTTTTCTGCAACGCTGGGCACATCCCAATCGGGCGACAGCCCTGCCTGGGTTGCCAGCCGATGCAAACGCGCCAGCGCCAACGGACTGGTCACATACGCAAACCCGCCTTTGAGCGAGCGCACCGGCAGAGCCACCAGTTGCGCGTCGCTCAGTGACAGGGCGCCGGCAAAATCGGACGCGCCGGTGTCCGGGCCAAAGATGCGGTTGATGAGACTGTTCGCCTTGCGGTCATCCCCTTCGGCACGTGGCCAGGCGCGGTTGAAGTGATGACGCAGCGCGCCCTTCAACCCGCTGCCGGCAAACGTGGGGTGCTTGGTATGCACCTCGCGCTGAATCGGGCTGTCAATCGCCCCAATGGCGCTGCCCGCACCCATATGCACGGGGCTGACGGCGTAGTAAAAAACCAGTTGTGTTGCTTCAAACATTGTGTGTCCTTGAGTCTCAAATCCAGGTGGCCAGCAAAGCCAGGTTGTAGCCTTCGGCGCGGCGCATTTTTTCTGTGGTGTCCATGGCGGCCAGATTCTCAGGCCAAAGCCCGCTTTGCACCCATGCGGCAAGCTTGCCCGCATCGCCTTCGAACTCGTCAAACCAATAGACACTGCCCGCTGGCGCAGCGGCCTGGGCGGGCTTGGGCTTCCAGCCGTGCAAGTCCCAACCGCTGACGACTTCACGCCGGCCAATGGCCGCGCAGGCCAGGCGTGCAGAGAAGCCGGCACCCTGCAACTTGTAGAGCCCGTCTTGCTGCACCACGCCATCAGGTAGCCAGCCTTGGCGGAACAGTGCCGGGCTTTGCAGGACCAAGCGGAACCTTTTGTTGGCTGCAGGCCCGTCTGCAGTGGGCGACTTGAACTCAACCCGCTGGTAAGTGGCGCTTCGCCCGTCACCACCCAAGCGAAGATTGCCTAGGGCGGGCAATACGTCGGCCACGCCCTCCATGCCGACCAGAAACCCCGTGCTGGCAAACGGTGATGCCTTGCCTTCGTCGCCTTCAACGCCTTCACCGGGGCTAAACGCGTAGCCCTCGGTGGTGTAAATCAAGCCCTGTTCCGCAGTGCGTGAATCGGCATTCAGCCCGATGCCAAGGCGTGGATCGCGGCGAAACACGTGGCCCGCTGCGGCTTGCGCCGCATGGCCGGGCAGTTTGCCGGACAGGTGATCTTGCAATCCCGTGCCGCGCAGATAAATGCCTGTGCTGGGCTTCTCCTGCTTCGCGCTGTAAAGCGTCGCCCGCATCGGCAAATCACCCGAGCAAGACACGCCAGCGGAAAGCGCTTGGGGTATTAAAGGGGCAAACGCTTTGCCCAATACGACCAGGTCCGCTGGCAGCGGCGACACCGCTTCGGGCACGGCTTGTCCATTGGCCTGCCCAGCCAGCGACAACCACGAGACGCGGAAAGCCCCCGGCTGCGCATAGGTGCCCAGGCAGCGGTTTCGGGCTTCGTCCGCCAGGGGCTGGCCCGCCAAAAACTGTGCCAGGTGCTTGACGTCCTGGCCCAATATGGCCGAGCGAAAGGCTCCGGCAAACAGCGATGGCGGGGGTGGCATTTGCGATGCGCCATGCTCGCCGCTGTCGCCAAATGCAAGGTTGCCGCGAATGAACAGGCTGTCAGTGGGGCGAACGTAGAAATAGGTGGTGGCGCTCATGACCGTGCTCCTGCTGCCTCAACCGGGTCTTGCATGGTGCTGGCTTCCTTTTTGGCAGCCTTTGCCGCTTGCGCCCGGTCTTTGAAGCTGCGGGCTTCGCGGGCGAAGAATTCGCTGGCCACCAGAAAGTCTTCGACCGCAGTCCTCGGGTGCTTGGGTTTGATGACATCGCAGACGAAATCAACCACCTGGTTGGCCGTCGCGGCATCGCCACTCTTGCGGTCAAACTGGTACGCCAGGGACGCGGTGATTTGCGCGCGCCACACTGTGTTCGTGATATCAGACGGGTTGTCGGTGAGGCCAGCGAACCAAAGCTGCGCGTCATAAATGGCACCGCGTGAAAATGCGGTCTTTGCGAGCGCATCGGCCAGCTTTTTCATCAGCGCCAGCGCGCTTTGCGCTGTGTTGGGTATTTGGCCTGCCACGGGCCACCACGGGCTGGTCACGCTCACTTCTCCGCCGCCACGCTTGAGCACACGCAGGCAGAAGGCATCGCGGTTGATGTCTTGACCATTGTCGTTGCCATGAGCTGTGTTCTTGGCAGTGGATTCAGCAGCCCGCAATTCACGCAGCACGGCGGACAAAGGCGCTGAGTGATGCGCCACCACCGCACCCATTGAGGCCGTCGCTTTCTCGCCCATGAGTGTCATCAAGCGGCCATCCAGCAGACCAAACCCTTTGCTGAGCAGCAACCTGTTTTGCCGCCCGCTGCCGCCTTTTTGCAGCAGGCCGATATGGTCACCCAGGCCCATGTCTTCGTGCGGCGCAATGCCGCTGTAGGCCAGGCGCAGCAACTGCATGCAGTCAAACAAGTCGTCCACCGCCACCAGAGCCAGCACATCGTCACCCCCCGCGTAAAGCAGCTTGCCCTTGCAGCAGTCTTCCACCACATGGCGGGCCAGGCGGGTGGAGAAATCGTTCAACGCCTGAGAGATAGCGCCGTGCCGGCCGGGAGAAACCGGGCGCAGGGTGTTGAGGTAGGCGCTCAGGTTCGCATCCCGTTTTTCACACATCTCCATTTCGGCGCGAACCTGGGTGTGCCACGTTTCCCGGTATTTGAGCTTGAAGCGGTCTTCATTGCCCGCCAGCCAGCCGCCCATGCGGTCGCCGTCCATGAGGATGAGCGCGTAGTAGGTTTCGGGTTTTGCATCACCGAAAAGCACCTTCAACTGCTTTTGCACCTGCTCGGTCATATTGAGGCCGCCGTCCATTGGGTCTTGCTGCGCCTCGATCAGGCTGGGCAGGCGTTTGAGCGTGACGCGCTGCGCATCGGGCAGTTTGTTCAGCTTGCGCATCAATGACTTGGGCAGGGTAACGGCATCGTGTTCGCCGCATGGCCCAGCCAGCACTGACAAGGCCGCCTGCTGCTCCAGGGTCAATGGCTCTGACAGCAGTTTGTCCAGGGTGGTGGACAGCGCCAGCGCATGGGTGCTGACCACGAAGCGCCGCACGTCCGCGCCGACTAACTTGTTGACGCGTGCGGCGAACAGCGTAGGCCACAGGCGTTTCAAAGTGGCGATGGCGCCCAAGTGCTCGCCGGGTTTGACCCAGGTATTTTCCTTGCGAGCCAGCTCGCCCCAAACACTTTGCAAACTGCGGTCCTTGCGGCTCAGACCGAGCAGGTTGCGGTCATGGGTCAGCCATTCGGCCTCACCCGTCAAGGTGCAGCGGTGCCCTTCCTGCAACAGCGGCGCAAAGGGGCGGGTGGACTTTGCTGCGGCCAGGCTGCGCTCGGCCAGCTCGTAAACGGCGGGGTAGAGAACACCCGCGTTGGGGTTGAAAGAAAACGCCAGATCTTTGAGCTGAAGTTCTTTGGTGATGATGTTCCAAACCTTGGCATCAAACACGCCTTGCTGTTTCAAGTCGGGGTGAATGGCATCCAGCGCGGCGGTCAACCGATCACGGGCAAGTTTGGCGTCTTTGTAGTCGTCGCCCTTGCCAACTGGCCAAACGGCCGCTGCCCACTGCGCCTCGGGGAACCCTGCAAGCTGCTTATTGACCTGCTCACGCGCGATGTCGTTGATGGGGATGCTTGCGGCCTCAAACACTTTTTCTGCCGCGCTCGTGGCCCAGTTTTTGGCAGCGTGGCGAATGGCGGCTACAGCGCGTTCGGCCAGCGAAGCGGCTTGCCGCGACGGCACGATGGCCATGAACTTGTTGGGCAAGCTGGCGGCAAATAGCGGGTTGGTGTCGGTGTTATCGGTCAGCAGCTCTGAATCGATGTCGGCGAACAATTGCTTGAAGGCATCGCCACCTACCTCGCGGCCCATCAGCCATTCATCCACGACTGGCACCCCGCGGAGCGCGGGGAACACGACCGCATCCGGCCCCAAATCGGTGACGATGGGTTTCATCGCCTCCCACACCAGGCTGGAGAGCAAGTGCGAACCAGCCCATAAATCTGACGTGGAGCGGGCTTGCCCGATAAATCCTTGCACCGGGCCGAAACTCATCACCAGCAGGGCGGGTTCGTCGGGGCCTTGTTCGTCGCCCGCCAGCGCAGTGTGGATGGCGCAGACGGTGTCCAGGTGCGACCAGATGCTGTGGTCGGGCACGCGTGAATCAGCGGGAAGCATTCGCCACAACTCACCAAGTTCGTGCGCATGTTTGCCAGCCTCGGGGCCGAAGCGCCAGAAGGCGAGGAAGGTCTTGCGGTCGTCGTTTTCTTGAATGAGGCTTTGGAAGTGCGCCTGACTGCCAGCTTTGATTTCTTCGACCCCCACGTCCAAACCGAGACTGGGCAGATCGAGCCTTTGACCTGACAAGGGGTGAATCAGTTGGGCGTGTTTGGCAAAGTGAACGGCTTCAAATTTTGGGTACGGTTTGCCGTCGGCCTGTCTCGGCCAGTTGGGTCGGTCGGCTGCGGCAGCGAGATGGTCAGCCCGACGGTCAAACTCCTTGCTGGAGATTGCTAATTCTTTCCTGAGCACCCGTGACGTGCCGCCCTCGTGCCCCGCCGAGTCGCGCATCAGCACAAGTTGCTTCTCAGCCGGGTCATGCAGCCAGGCGGCGAGTTTCTTGGTGTAGTTGGTCATAAGTTCAGCCCTTGCGGATGCGTATTACCTGGCTGCCGGGTTGGGGTGTATTCAAAAATTGATGGACTTGGTTCCACACGTTGACTTGATCTGCAATTGACGGCGGATTCATTTGTTGCCGTTCCTTGTCATAGAAAAAGTCACGCGGCATGGCGGCAGGGACATGGGCGATGACGCCAAAGAACTTGCCTTCTTTGTTCGCGATCACCTTGAAACGAATTTGACTGGCCAGTCTGGCATTGGGAAGATTTGCCAAGCCGTGGTTTGTGACCGGGTAAGCCAACACATGCCGATCCATCACGTCTCGATGTGGACCGCCCTGGTTGTTGAAGCTGAACTGAGTGCGAAAGCCAATCTTCAAAGCAGCGAAGCGCTCAAGCACCTGCTCCCATTTGTCAAAACCGACGAATTGGGTTTTGCCGTCAACTTGCTTTTGACCTGAGACAACTCGCCAAACCGCTGGCCGCCCGTCGGCACACAGTCCCATGGAATGCGGCCATTCCCCAGCTAGACGGTCGCCCAAGGCAGCGCTGATAGTGCGCAGAGACAGCAAATCTGAGAGCTTGGAGTCGCACAAGCCCTCGATGCCCAGGATGCCTTCCCCTTCGAGCCTGACGGAGCCCCAAGCATTGCGAGAGCGTGAGCCGACGGTGCCGAACCAAGCAATTAATTGAATGGCATTCCTAATGTCGTCAATTTCGAGTTCAGGACAGCGGACCTTAAATGTGAGCGGCGTTGCCACCGGTGCGATTGCTTTGCGCATGCCTTGTAGAGTGACTGGGCCAAATCCGAGGTACACCGCCGTCGCGATATCGATTGGTTTGCGATCTCGATCTTTCACTTCTGGGTGAGGATGTCTCGCCATAGGCTGCAAGGCGTTCATTGCTCCCTCATCCCAAGCAGACAACCGCAACTGAACTTTAGATCGGCTGCTTCCGTCCCCATCCAAGGCGCTCCCAAACAACCCGTTCTCCGCAACAAGAAGTCGCTTGTGGTCATACCCCACTTCCCGCGCCGGCGCCTTCACCACCCGCCACCACTGCCGCAGCAGCGCCTTGAATGGTGGCGTGCGCCACTGAGCCTGTTGTTCGGCGTTGCCGAGAAACGCAGGAGTGTTGAAACTGACCTGGTAGGTCAACTCTCGCATGCTCATCAAATACCCTCCCTTTGTGTGACATCCGGCACCACGTCTGCCGCGAAGCTTACCGAATCCCGGCTCAAACTCAAACTGTACTGGCGTGGTCGGGTACCACCGTCGTCGATTCGGTAGTGGGCGGCTGCGGGGCCGAGCGCGCGTTTAAGGCGGCCTTCGAGTTTGGACTTGCGGATGGAAAAATACTCGCCGTCCATGCCACCGCGCAGCGCTCGATCAGTGGCATCGCTGTCGGCCATGGCGCCCACAATGGCGCGGTATTCGTGCAGGAAACGCGTGGCCCAGGCCGGGTCGGTCGCGCCCTTGGGCGGCGCGGCCAGTGCGGGCTTGCCCTGCATGGTGCGCCGGGCAAACACTGCGAGCAGGGCCAGTTCGGCGGGCGGCAGTTCGACCGCCACCTGGCCTGCGACGATGCGCCGATTGCCCAAATCAACGCACAGCTTGGGTGCCGCCAGCGCCGCGCGGGCCGCTTGCACGGTGTCGTTGAAGCTGGCGTGGCCGGCCAGCAGCGCCACCGGCAGGCCGTGGCGCAAGCTCACAAAAGGGATGTCGGCCAGCGTCACCTCGGCCATGGCGGTGTCGGCCAGTTTGCCGTCTCTGGTTTGCAGCACCCGGCTGTAGGGGGTGGGGTAGAAAAAATCCCAGCTCGACTCGAACGGGTCGCTCACCAGCACGTGGCTCAGGCGGTCCTGCGCGCGGCCATAGAGCGACAAGGCATAACCCAAATAGAAGCCCATGGTCTTGCGGCCACCGGCAATGGATACATGCAGCGCGCAATTCGGGTCGGCGGTGAAGTGGCGCACTTGCTCGGTGATGAAGTTGGCAGCGTCTTGGTTGTCTTGGGGTGTGCGGATGTCATCCATGGCCCGCTCTTTGGCGTCGCGCATGATGTGGATGTGCTGCCGGTCAAATGTGATGCCGGGCAGCTTGTAGTCGGTACACAGGCGGTGGAACCAGCCCAGGTCGGCGCTCAGCAGGGACAACTCGGCGCGGCGCGCGCCCTCAGCGGTGGTGATGAGGTGCACCTCGGTCGGGATGAACGGGGCGTGTTGGTCGGCGGCCAGCGCGTACAGAGTCTCGGTGACGATCTGAGGGCTGAGGCCGCAGACCGCCAGCAGAATGCGCCGGGGGTAGCTGGTGGGTGCGGCGGGTAAGGGCTGCGCTGGATCGGCGGGCTTCGATGGGGCTGGGGAGTTCATGCCACGCAGTGTAGAAGCCAGGCAGGCCAAGCGGGTGTTCGGCAAGCTTGCCAAGGTTTGTGCTTATGGAAACTTCTGGAGTTCATGACGACGCGTGGTCATTGCGAGCGAAGCGTGGCAATCCACCGTGCCGATCACGACGATGGATTGCCGCGCTGCGCTCGCAATGACGAGACCAGAGATATGACCGACTCAAGGTCACGGCAAATCAAACTGCGCGTCGCTAGCGACGCGTCTTGGGCAACAAGAAGCGATTCTCGCGCAAGGGCGAACGTCCGCGCAGTGGCAGGCCCGACACGGCCAGCGACGCACTGCGCTGGGCCGACGCGGCCCTGGCCGGGCAGGCGCCGTTGGCGCGGTAGTGCAAGGCGGCGGCCAGCCGCGCTTCGGCGGTGTCGCCCAGCAACTGGGTGAAGTCATCGGCCACCACGCAGCCTTTGAGGTGGTTGGCCGGCGAGCCGGTGCCGCCAGGGATGAAGCCATCCGCGTAGTCGCCGAAACCGAGGTGGTTGACCCCTTTGAACTGGATCGTGAAGTAAGTCACGCTGCAGTTGTCTTCCGGGTAAAAACCATAGGGCTTGCCGCAGGTGGTGTCGCCAATCAGGATCACTTGCACGCCAGCACCGGTCAAACCGTTGATGACCGCCTCGCTGGCCGAGCAGGTGCCCTTGCCGGTGATGACAAACACGCGCGGCAGACCCAATTGGGGCAAGCTCTGCCCAGTGGGGGTCGAAAAACCCTGCGACACCCGATGGAAGGGAATCGTCGCCTGGGCAGCACTTTGGCCAAACGGGTTCTTGTTGTTGTAGCTCGATCGTTCAAACACCTTGCCGGCGGTGGCGCTGGCACCCGCGATCATGAAGGCCAGCTCGCTGGCGATGTCCAGATAGCCGCCACCGTTGTAGCGCAGGTCCAGCACCAGGTCGCTGACGCCGGCACCACCATTGGCGGCCTTGAGCTGGTTGATGGCGGCAACCAACTGCGCCTCGGCGGTGCCGATGTGGTCGTTGAACTGCAGGTAGCCAACGTCGCTGTAGGGCGCCGCCAGGGTGCGCACGTTTTGCACCGGCGTCGAGGTGACGGCTCCGGCGGTCATGCTGAAGCTTCTGGGCGTGCTGGCGCCACGGTCCAGCACCTCAAAGGTGTACAGCTTGCCCTGCACCGGCGAGAACAGGCCTTCGTTGAGCATGTCGGGCCCGCCGTTGACCACGTCCACGCCATTGATGCTGAGAAACTTGGCGCCGCGCTGCAGGCCATTGGCACTGGCGGCGGAACCCGGCTCGGTGTAAGCCACCACGACGTTGCGCGGGCTGCGGCTGGCCAGCAGTTCGACATGAAACCCAAATCCCACACTGCTGCCGGAAGTGGATTGCGCCAGCCACTCGCTGGTGGCGTAGGTGAAGTGAAACTGGTCCTTGGGCTTGCCCGAGGGCGTCAGCAGCAAGGAGCGCTGACTGTTGAAATAGGTGTCCACGACATCGAAATTGGTCTTCAACTCGAACATCGCCCGGCTGTTGTCCCACGGGTCCACATAGGGAACGGTGGCGCCGAGGGTGAACAGGGACGGGTCGAGCGGCGCGACTTCGTCGTACCAAAGGTAGGTCTCGTTGACGAAGGCGCGAATCCACAGTTTTTCGGTGGTCAGCGAGCCTTGCACGTCACCGTAGGGTCGGCGCGTGTAGGGGTCGATGGTGCCGCTTGGGCGTGGCGACTCACACTGCTGCGCGACGTTGAACGAGACTGGAATGGGTGGCTCGACGTAGGGCGCGGTGGCATCGGGCGTGCTCGGACCGGGCGCGCTGGCGCCGCCGCCTCCGCAGGCCGACAGCACGGCGCTCAAGATCATCACGGAAGCTACTTTTTGCATACATCATTGCCTGGTTGGGCTGCATTCTAGCTGCGTGCAAGAACGCGCCGGGCCACGGGTTTCCACGCAGGCGCGGCGGGGGCACCGGCCGCTAGAATAACTTGACCATTTGGTTAGCTTCGGCGCCTTGACCGGTCCCAACCACTCCCTCGCTTCATGAATTCACAGTCCGTGTTGTCCGGTTCGCCTGTCGCTTCAAGCTTCTCGGGCGTGCGTCTGGCGGTCGAGGTGCGCCAAGCCAGTGTCATCTACCAGGCCAGCGACGCGCCAGTGCACGCGCTGAGCGACATCGACCTGGACATTGCCGAGGGCGAGTTCGTCGCCCTGATCGGCCCCTCGGGCTGCGGCAAGACCACCTTGATGCGGGTGATTGCCGACCTGGAATCCATCAGCGCCGGCGAGGTGCTGATCAACGGCGTCAGCCCGCATGAGGCGCGGCTGGCGCGTGCCTATGGTTACGTGTTCCAGGCGCCGGCGCTGTTTCCCTGGCGCACGGTGCTGGCGAATGTCACGCTGCCCTTGCAGATCATGGGGCGCTCGCGCGACGAGGCCAAAGCCACTGCCCTGGAGCACCTGGCGCGCGTGGGCCTGATCGGCTTTGAGCAGAAGTACCCCTGGCAGCTCTCGGGCGGCATGCAGCAGCGGGTGTCGATTGCGCGCGCGCTGTCCTTCGAGCCCAGGATCTTGATGATGGACGAGCCCTTTGGCGCGCTGGACGAGATCACCCGCGACCGCCTGAACGAGCAGTTGCAGCAGCTCTGGCAGCGCGAACGGCGCACGGTGGTGTTTGTCACGCATTCGATTGCCGAGGCGGTCTACCTGTCGACCCGCATCGTGGTGATGTCGCCGCGTCCCGGGCGCATTGTCAAGGTGATCCAGTCTCCGCTGCCCGATGAGCGCCATCTTGGCCTGCGCGACAGCACTGAGTTCATGGCCGTGGCGCACGAGGTGCGTGAGGCCCTGGCGGAAGGCCACGCATGAAGAAGCCCGCCTGGCGCGCCTCCTGGCAGCGTTTGCGCCTGCAAGGCGCGCCGGTGTTGGTTGTGCTGCTGGCCGTGTTGCTGCTGTGGTATGGCGGCGCTTGGGCCATGAACGCACCAGGAGCGATCGAACGGGTGCTGCCGTCGGACCAGCCCTGGACCTGGCAAGACCTGCTTCGCGCCACTTTGAGCATGGAGCGCCCGGTGTTGCCCGCGCCGCATCAGGTGGCTGCCGACTTGTGGGCCAGCCTGACCGGCTGGCCGATCGATTCGCCGCGCAATCTGTTGTTCCATGTGGCCGTCACCGGTGAGTCCACGCTGTGGGGTTTCGTCATGGGCACGGCGCTGGGCCTGCTGCTGGCGGTGGTGATCGTGCATTCGCGCACGCTGGACCGCGCGCTGCTGCCGTGGATCGTGGCCTCGCAAACCGTGCCGGTGCTGGCGATTGCGCCGATCGTGCTGGTGATTCTGGGCAGCCTGGGCCTTAGCGGCGTGGCGCCCAAGGCGGTGATTGCGATGTACCTGTGCTTCTTCCCGGTCACGGTGGCGATGGTGCAGGGCCTGCGCTCGCCGCAGCGCATCGAGACCGAAATGCTCTACACCTACGCGGCCTCCCGCTGGCAGGCCTTGTGGCTGCTGCGTTTGCCGGCCGCCTTGCCGTATCTGTTTCCGGCGCTGCGCGTGGGCATTGCCGCTGGCCTGGTGGGCGCGATGGTGGCCGAGTTGCCCACCGGCGCGCAGGCTGGCCTGGGTGCGCGCCTGCTGACCGGTTCCTACTATGGCAACACGGTGCAAATCTGGTCGGCGCTGGTGATGTCCGCGCTGCTGGGGCTCACACTGACGGCGGCCGTGGCAGCGGCGGAGCGGCTGGTGCTGCGCAACCGGAGTCAGGGATGAAGCGCCCCCATCAGTGGGCCCTGGCCTGGGTGGCGGTGGCGGCGCTGGGCGGCTTATTGCTGCTGCAGTTTCCCGCCGCTCGCGGGCAGGCCGAGCCGGACCTCTGGTTCTGGCTGAGCACTGCGCTGGTGGCCGCGCTGGCGGTGCTGTCGATCCGCCGCCTGGCCAACCTTGAGGGCGGGCCTTGGGTGGGCATGGCGACGGCCGCCGTGTTTGGACTGTGGATCGTCTACTTCTGGCAGGTGCTGGTGGTGGCCTTTGCCGTACCCAAGGTCTTGCTGCCGCCGCCCCTGTCCATCATCGAGTCCATGGGGCTGCACGGCGCGGTGCTGTGGGGTGACTTCGTGCAAACCGTGCTCAAGGCAGTGCTGATTGGCTGGGCGGTGGGTTGTAGTGCGGGCTTCGGCGTGGCGGTGGCGATTGACCGCATGCCTTTTTTGCAGCGCGGCCTGCTGCCGCTGGCCTCGCTGACCAGCACCATTCCGCTGGTGGCGGTGGCCCCGATTGCCGTGATGTGGTTCGGTTTCGAGTGGCACTCCAAGGCAGCGGTGGTGGTGCTGATGACCTTCTTCCCAATGTTGGTGTCCACGCTGGCGGGCCTGCAGGCCTCGGGCAAGCTGGAGCGCGAGCTGATGTACAGCTACGCCGCCAGCTACAGCCGCACGCTGCTGGCGTTGCGTTTGCCCGCGGCTTTGCCTTTCATGTTTGCCGCGCTCAAGGTCAACGCCACGCTGGCCTTGATTGGCGCCATCGTGGCCGAGTTCTTTGGCTCGCCTACGTCGGGCCTGGGCTTTCGCATTTCGACCGAAGCCGCCAAGATGAACATGTCGCTGGTGTGGGGCGCCATCGTGGTGGCCTCGGTCACCGGCTCGGCTGCCTATGCGCTGCTGGTGCAGATCGAGCGGCGCGCCGCCTTCTGGCACCCCTCCATCCGTGAGGGGCGCGCATCGTGACCTTGACCTATCTTCCCCGCTCGTTGTTGGCCAATGCGGGTGGCTCCCAATGTCTGTCATCCCGGACGCGATCCGGGATCCACTGTCGGCAGCGTGCATGGATCCCGGCCTGCGCCGGGATGACAGCCGACACGCCGTTTCTTCCCCCCAACCCAAGGAGCTTCCGATGATGCGTTCTTCCCCTCTCAAGAGCAGTCTGCTGGCCGCCGCGCTGGCCGTATGCGGCGTTAGCGCCAGTGCCGCCGACAAACTCACGGTGCAGCTCAAGTGGCTGCCGCAAGCGCAGTTTGCCGGTTATTACGTGGCTCAAAGCAAGGGCTACTACAAAGCCGAGGGGCTGGACGTGACCATCAAGCCCGGCGGCCCCGACATCTCGCCGGTGCAGGTAATTGCCGGCAACGGCGCCGACGTGGTGGTGAACTGGATGCCCGACGCCCTGGCCGCGCGCGAGGCCGGTGTGCCGCTGGTCAACATCGCCCAGGTGTTCAACCAGTCCGGCCTGATGCTGACCTGCAAAAAGGCCAGCGGTGTCAGCAGCCCCAAGGACTTCAAGGGCAAGACCCTGGGCGTCTGGTACGGCGGCAACGAGTACCCCTTCCTCAACTGGATGGCCAAGCTGGGCTTGAAGCCTGACACCGACATCAAGATTCTCAAGCAGGGTTTCAACGTCGATCCGCTGTTGCAGAACCAGGCCGCTTGTATTTCCACCATGATCTACAACGAGTACTGGCAGGTGGTGGACGCGGGCGTCAAAGAGAGCGACCTGGTCACCTTCTTCTACGAGAAGGAAGGCGTGGCCTCGCTGGAAGATGGCCTGTACGTGCTGGAGTCCAAGCTCAAAGACCCGGCCTTTGTGGCGCGCATGGGCAAGTTCCTCAAGGCCACCTTCAAGGGCTGGAACGATGCGGTCAAGAACCCGGCTGAGGCGGCCAAGATCGTGGTCGCCGCCGACACCTCGGGCAGCGCCTCCGAGAAGGTGCAAAAGCGCCAGATGGAAAACGTGGCCAAGCTCATCACCAATGCCGGCACGCCCAAGATCGGTTACCTGGAGCCGGCGGCGTTTGAGCGCACTGTCAAGGTACTGATGACTGGCGGCAGCTCGCCGGTGATCAAGAAGGACCCAGGCAAGGCCGCCTACTCGCACGTGGTGTGGGAAGCAGCCAGCAAGTAATCGGTGACCACGGGGTGCCACGACTTGCCGCATCGCGATGGTGAGTGAATCTCGTCATTGCGATTGCCGCGTCGCTGGCGCTCCTCGCAATGACGAATACCGCGTGGCAATCCATGTCGGTGACGCATGACGCCCCTGTCCCGCCAACAACTTAAGTCCGATGGCGCTGATGACGCCGCCAAGGGCCAGATCCGGCAAGCCAACGAGGCGCTGATCCTGGCGGCGGCCGAGCGCGTCTTTGCCGGCGCCGGCTTTGGCGGCGCGACCATGGCGGCCATCGCCGAGGCTTCGGGCCTGCCCAAGGCCAACTTGCACTACTACTTTGGCGCCAAGCAGGACCTCTACCGCGCGGTGCTGGCCCGCACGTTGCAGGATTGGCTGGTGCCCACCCACGACATCACGCCGCAGGCCGATCCGAGACAGGCGCTGGAGCGCTACATTCGCGCCAAGATGGCCTTGTCGGCGCAGCGCCCGCACGCCTCCAAGGTATTCGCCAACGAGCTGCTGCACGGCGCGCCGGTGCTCAAGGCTCTGCTGGCCACCGACCTGCGCGACATGGTGCTGGCCAAGGCGGCGGTGCTGCGGGGCTGGATAGCCGCCGGTCGCATGGCGCCGGTGGACCCGGTGCACCTGTTCTTCACCATCTGGGCCGCCACGCAAACCTATGCCGACTTTGATGTGCAGGTGGCCGCTGTGCTGGGCAAGACCGAGCTGAACGCAGAAGACTTTGCGCGTGCCACCGAGCACGTGGTGGGGCTGGTTTTGCGGGGGTGTGGGTTGTAGGCCAGCGCGATGGGTCGCGCCCGGATCAGGCGTTGCCGAGTGATCGTCGCAGTGCGGGGGGTGCTGACGTTGGCACATTACCACGGTAAAGTGATGCGATCACGCCATGGAAAAGATGCAGACCAAACTCACTTCGCAAGGACAGGTTTCCGTGCCAGCCCCGGTGCGCAAATTTCTGCACCTGATTCCGGGCTCGGCCCTGGTCTGGACTCGGGACGGTGACCGAATCGTGGTGGAGCGCGCCACGCGCCACAGCACGGCCGAAGTGCACCTGCTGATGCGCCACCGAGCGAGAAGCCAGCCAAGACGCTGGCGGAACTCAAGCAGGATAGGCGTCGCTATGCATCCTATTTTTCCGATGTGAAACTGATAGCTCCGGAAGTCTGACCATGAACGATAGACCTACACCTACATTCGGCAGTATTGCAGAGGGGGCTGAATGAGCAAGAACAAACCACCGCAGGTTCCCAAGAAAAATGAGGTCTCCATTGTTCGCTCATCGGCGGCTGAGTACCTGACCTTCGTCGCCGCCAGCGGCCAGGGCGGCATCGAAGCGGTTTACGCTGATGAAAACGTCTGGGTCACCCAGAAGATGATGGGGCTTCTCTACGACGTCGATGTCAGAACCATTAACTATCACCTGGAAAAGGTGTTTTCCGACAGTGAGCTGGAGGAAGATTCAGTTATCCGAAATATTCGGATAACTGCCGCAGACGGAAAAGGTTACGACACCAAGCACTACAAGCTCGCTGCGATCATCGCCGTTGGCTACAAGGTCAATTCCGAACGGGCCGTGCAGTTCCGCAAGTGGGCAAACACCATCATTGAGTCGTTCACCATCAAGGGCTACGTGATGGATGATGAGCGCCTGAAGAATGACGGCTCAGTTCTCACCAAGCGGTATTTTGAAGAGCAGTTGCAGCGCGTCCGGGAAATCCGCCTCTCCGAACGCAAGTTCTACCAGAAGATCACCGACATTTACGCCACGTCGATTGACTACGACGTCACGGCGCGGGCCACCAAACGTTTTTTTGCCACCGTACAGAACAAGCTGCATTGGGCTATTCATGGTCAGACGGCGGCGGAAGTCACGCTTCTCCACCGCCCAGAAAGTGACGTTGTTTCGCCGCCTGTTCCGCGGTCGCACGGATGTCTTTCCCATGCGCTGGGAAGGCAAGTCAAGCGGTAAATCGGGTTATGCCCCGGCTTGCGCCAACGAATGGTTGGCCGGTGTTTGCGAAAAGCCGCGCATCAAATGTGGTGACTGCGGCAATCGGGAGTTGATTCCGCTATCCGATGCCGTGCTGTTTGATCACTTGGTAGGCAAACGCACGATTGGTGTCTATCCGCTGCTGACCGACGATACCTGCCATTTCCTGGCCGTCGATTTCGACGAGGCCGAGTGGAAGGATGATGCACAGGCCTTTCGCCAGTCGTGCGATGAACTGGGTGTGCCCGTCTCCTTGGAAATCTCGCGCTCCGGCAACGGCGCGCACATCTGGATATTCTTCTCAGGTCATGTGTCAGCACGTGACGCCCGGCGGCTGGGCACCGCGATCATCAGTCACACTTGTTCGCGCACGCGCCAATTGAAGCTGGCATCCTATGACCGCCTGTTCCCCAATCAAGACACGATGCCAAAGGGCGGCTTCGGCAATCTGGTCGCATTGCCGCTGCAGAAGTATCCGCGTGAAAATGGATGCAGTGTCTTCGTGGATGCATCGCTGCGTCCCTATAGCGACCAGTGGTCGTATTTGGCGTCTGTTCAACCGATGGCGCCGTACGACATTGAGCCAACTGTATTGCGCGCCACCGGCGGTGTGCATCCGCTGGATGTGACGTTCATCAACGAAGAGGATCTGAAAGAGCCCTGGAAACGATCGCTCGCAACCAGCAAGAAGCTGCTGGGCGTGATGCCCAAGTTCCTGAGCGTCACCCTGGCCAATCAAATCTATTTTGAGAAAGCGCAGTTACCCCAAGCACTGGCCAACCGCCTGATTCGTTTGGCAGCCTTTCAAAATCCCGAGTTTTACAAGGCGCAGGCAATGCGCATGTCCACCTGGGACAAGCCCCGCGTGATTGGTTGCGCGGAAAGCTTCCCCAAGCACATTGCACTGCCGCGAGGCTGTTTGGAGGCCGCACAGGAGCTTCTGAGAGATAACGCCATCCGCTGGACCTGACCGACGAGCGATTCACCGGTGAGGCACTCGATGTTGTATTTGCTGGAACCCTGCGGCCGGACCAGCAATCCGCCGTGGCGGCCATGATGCAGAACGATGCCGGAGTTCTGTGTGCGCCCACTGCATTTGGCAAAACTGTGACCGCCGCTGCGATGATCGCCCGCCGTGGCGTCAATACGCTGGTGCTGGTCCACCGCACGGAGTTGCTCAAACAATGGCAGGAGCGTCTGCAGTCCTTTCTTGGGGTTGGCAAGGGGGTGCTCGGAACGATTGGTGGCGGCAAGTCCAAGCCAACCGGCAAGATCGACATTGCGGTGATGCAATCGCTGTCTCGGCAGGGTGAAGTCAGCCCTTTGGTTGAGAGTTACGGTCACGTCATCATTGACGAATGCCACCACATAGGCGCTGCGTCGTTTGACGCGATTTTGAAGAAGGTCAAGGCGAAATTCGTTCTGGGACTCACCGCAACGCCGGTCCGTCGTGATGGCCAGCAGCCCATCATCTTCATGCAATGCGGCCCGATTCGCCACACCGCAACGCGGGCGAGCGGCGCACCGCATGATTTGGAAGTGCTGCCACGCACCCTGTTCAAACGCATGGACATCGCAGCGGACGCAGGCATCCAAGATGTGTTCCGCCATCTTGTCACCGACATGGAACGCACGAAGACCATTTGCCATGAAATCAAAGTGGCCTTTGCGCAAAATCGCAAGGTGCTCGTACTGACCGAACGGACCGAACACCTGGCTGCCATTCTGGCCGGGCTGAATGGCCAAGTACCGCCTCCATTCGCTTTGCACGGCCGAATGCCTAAGAAGCAGCGTGCGGCAGTTATCACCGAACTGGAAGCGTTGCCGCCTGATGCTCCCCGTATTTTGTTGGCCACAGGGAAACTGGTCGGGGAAGGCTTTGACCACCCGCCGCTCGACACCTTGGTGCTGGCGATGCCGGTGTCGTGGAAAGGCACGCTGCAACAGTACGCGGGTCGCCTGCACCGTGAACACGCCACCAAAACGGATGTGCGGATCGTCGACTTTGTCGATACAGGCCACCCCGCACTGCTGCGAATGTGGGACAAGCGCCAACGCGGCTACCGGGCAATGGGTTACAGAATCGCAGACCAGTCCGGATTGGATAGGCCTGAGCCCGCGGGATTGCTCAATGTCTCGGAAGTCCTCGTCTGAGACAGTCAGCCGTCCGCCACCAGTCTTCCAGTCTCAAACATCACGTGAGCACGAAATTGATTGTCAACCCCACGTACTGATACTAGCAATGGTTCTCCGGGACGACATGTGGATCAGCTCGCAACCAATGCCGCCACCCAGTCGCGCGCGGCGCGTTCGGCGACCGTTTTACTCTGGATGTAGGGTGTCAGGCCTGGTTTGGACAAATCGGTCCAGTCGGCCTCGGTGAAGTTGTTCAGCGAATCGGGTAGCTCTTCCACGGCATCTGTTCGACTGGCAGGTCGGCCAAGAGCCGCACCAGCGCCGTGTCGCCGTGGTATTGCGGCGTGCCGTCGTCGTGCTGCCCCATCAGCACCACGCCCACGCCGCCAAAGCGCGTGCGCAGGTCGGCGCTCAACATGTCGGCCTCGCCAGGACTCTGCACCACGTTCAGCCCGACCAGCACCACCAGCATCTGCTGGCCCTGCAAGGAGATGGCTGCGGCTTGTAGCTGGGTTGTGGCAGGGCCTTGCGGTGTCGGCGCCAGCGCGGCAGCGGCAGCGGCAGGCGCCGCTTCGGCCGCCAGCATGGCTGCGCAGTCGGGGCAGTCGTCGGCATCAGACGCGATGGCGTCGCGCAGCAGCATAGCCTCGGCCTGCACCAGGCGGCTGCGATTGAGCGCCGCACAGGCCCAGCCGGAGCCGGTCTTCACGCGCAGAACGGTCACACCGGCCGGCAGCTCATCAATGCGCTCGCGCGCCACCAGCCAAAGATCGCTGCTGCCGCTGCAAGGCCGGCATTCGTAGGCCCAGGTTGCCATCACGTTCTCCTGTCGGGTTGTTCTTGGGCCGATTATTCACCAAGGCAACGGCGGTCCCTCGGCCAGCGCCGTGCCTTACCATCGGCGCATGAAAACAAGCTACATTTTTGGCGCCATCCTCGCCTGCAGTATCGCCGGGACGCTGGTCGGCGCGCGTGCGACCAAGACGGCCTTGCTGGTGGTCACCGGACTGCTGTCCGCCTATGGCCTGTTTCGACTCCTGAGCTGAAACCCGAGCGAAAGCCCCCACCGGTTTTCCCTCGTGAGCGTTGTTCGAGCGGCGCCGTCTGTGCGCCAACGGAATAGGGCGCAAGGGGTTCTTCCGCTTCGTGGTGCGAACCTTGCTGCCAACACCTTCATCGTGGCATCGGGCATATCGGCCGGATCACGAATCCGCAGGGTCCGGCTTCCTAGGCAAGGCGCGGGGTGATAGAGTTGCCCATGGCTCATCTCCTGACAAATTCGCAACAATCTGACCGCCCATCGGTCATCTGCAGGGGTGTAGCTCGGCACACCCGCGGTGTGCAACCTACGGTGTTGTTGGAGTCGGGCCGCACGAGTTCACGAAGCCATCTTGTCCAGATAGGTCGGATTGGATGATCTTGGCCGTGCGATGAACACCAGCCACACAGCGTCGCCACCCTGCGTTCTCGTTGCTTGCCTTTGCGCCGAATGGTGCGGTGTGTGCCATGACTACCGGGAGCGTTTCGAACAACTGCAGGCGAAGTTCCCGCACGCCCGATTCATCTGGATTGATGTGGAGGACCAAGCTGACCTGTTGCACCCGCTTGACGACGTGGACAACTTTCCTACCTTGCTGCTGGCGGTGGGGGACGAGCCTCGTTTCTTTGGGCCCGTGGTGCCCTCCATCGAATCGCTGGAACGCTTGATCCGCGGGCGGTTGTACGAGGCCGGTGCGACCGCCATGAAAGAGCGTGCCGTCGTGGATTTGCTGGTCCGGATCCGAACCGCGCATGCGCTCGCCTAGCGCGGCCACTGCGGGGCGGGGGCACCCAAATGGGCGCCGCCGGCTCAGTGCTGGCGGGCTATGCCCAGCAGCGCGCGTGCCTCGTCTGGCGTAGCGACGGCGCGGTCCAGCTCGCGGCTGATGCGGGCGATGCGCGCCACCAACTGGGCGTTGCTCGTGGCCAGTTCGCCTTTGCGGTAGTACACATTGTCTTCAAAGCCCACCCGCACGTGGCCGCCGAGCAGAATCGCCAGCGTGCCCAGCGGAAGTTGGGCGGCGCCGATGCCGGCCACGGTCCAGCTTGATCCGGCTGGCAATTGCGCCACGAGGTACATCAGCGCCTCGGGCGTGCCAGCCATGCCGCCGGGGATGCCCAGCACCAGGTCGAAGTGGGCCGGGCTGTCCAGCAGGCCCTTGCTCAGCCAGCGTTTCGCCGTCGTGAGCATGCCGCTGTCGAAGATTTCGAGTTCCGGCTTGACACCGTGCTCGCGCATGGCCTGCGCAAAGACCTCCATGTCGGCTGGATGGTTCAAAAACACTTCACCACCAAAGTTGACCGTGCCCATTGACAGGGTGGCCATCTCGGGCACCAGTGTCACTGGCGCCAGGCGTTCCTGCGGCGTCATGCCCACCGCACCGCCGGTCGACACTTGCACGATGACATCGCAACGCGCGCGCACGGCGGCGATGATCTGACGGTAGACCTCCTTGTCTTGCGTTGGGCTTCCATCGGGCCTGCGGGCATGCACGTGCACGATGGAGGCGCCGGCCAAGGCACACTCCTCGGCGGCGCGGCCAATCTCCTCGGGCGTCATCGGCAGTGCGGGCTGCTGTTCGCGGGTGACTTCGGCGCCGGTCAGCGCGGCGGTGATGATGAGTTTGTCCATGCTCAGCAACTGATGGGTGTGTGCGGCTTGCGCTGGCAGTGCGCCGGCACCACGCAGGTTCCGGAGGCCTTGCAGACCATGATCGGTTCGGCCAGCACGTCGGCCGCGGAAGGCTGGCCCGCGATGCCGGCTGGCACGATCACCTTGCGCGCCTCGAACACCATCTTGCGCGAGGTCTTGCCCATGGAGACGATGCGCCCGGTGGCCTCGATGTAGTCACCGGCATAGACCGGGGCCAGGAACTCGATGTTGTCGTAGGCCACGAACAGGCCTTCGTCGCCGTCGCTGCGAATCAGCAGCTCGGTGGCCACATCGCCAAACAGGTGCAGCATCTTGGCGCCGTCGACCAGGCCGCCGGCGTAGTGGGCGTCGTGCGCGCTGATGCGCAGGCGAATCAGGCTGGTGTAGTTTTCCATGTTTTCGTCCTAGTCAGTACGGTTCAAGGCACTCAGTTGCCAGTTGCAGCGTTCGTCATTGCGAGCGTAGCGCGGCAATCCACCATGGTGCGCCGTCGACATGGATTGCCACGCTGCGCTCGCAATGACGGGAGACCGGGTTCGGCATCAGGCGGCCTTTCGGTTGATCCACTCGTGAATGGCAAAGGATGCCACGTCTTCGGCATAACTCTTGGTGCCAAAGCCGGCGTCGTAGCCCAGCTCCTTGGCCAGCTCGTGGCTGATGCGCGGGCCACCTACCACCAGTATCACTTTGTCGCGCAGGCCTTCGGCCTCCAGCAGGTCAGACAATTTGGTCAGGTTGTCCAGGTGGATGTTCTTTTGCGTGACCACCTGCGAGACCAGAATCACGTCAGCCTTTTCTTCGATGGCACGGGCAACCAGTTCCTCGGAGTCCACTTGCGCACCCATGTTGATGGCGCGGATTTCGTGGTAACTCTCCAGGCCCTTGTGCCCGTTGAAGCCCTTCATGTTCATGATGGCGTCGATGCCCACGGTGTGCGCGTCGGTCTCGATGCAGGCGCCCACCACCACCATGCGTCGGCCCATCTTTTCGGCAATCAGTGCGTTGATGGCGTCCTTGTCCATCACTTCGAATTCGGGCTTGACCACCTGAAAACTCGACAGGTCGACCTGGTGTTTGCACTGACCATAAACCACGTAGAAACTGAAGCCTTGACCGGTGTCTTCACAGTGCACGACGGCAGGTTCATCCAGGCCCATCATGGCGGCCAGGCGTTTGGCGCCTTCCTTGGAGGTTTCGTCCAGCGCCACCGGCAGGGTGAAGGACAGTTGCACGCGTCCGTCGCCCAGCGTGTCGCCATAGGGTTTGACCCATTTCTCGGGCGGGTTATTGGGGTCAGACACCAATTTCGCTGCGGCGCGAAGCGCCACACCCGCAGGGGGTGCCGAAGGCACCGTGAATTTGGGCTCTGACCCCAAAAACCCAGGCAACATGAGATCGGGGAACGGGTTGTAGTAGTTGTCGGCCTTCTCGATCACACCGTCCAGGCCCTTGCCGCCGGTCGGCGTGCGTGAAATCTCGGCAAACATGCCCTTGCCAATCGCACTGGGCAAACCCATGGTTTCGATCTGCGCCAACATGGTTTCGGTCTCGGCCAGCACGGCCTGCGCACGTTGTTCGATCTGGCCGCCGCGCTTGAATTCGATCTCGCTGTGCAAGTCCTTCATGGTGCCGAACACATACTTGGCGTTCTGAATCGCCAGGAAACGGTCCTGAATGAACGGGGTGTGAATCGCCTCGGTCATCATGCCCAGCAGGTGGATGTTTTGCTGGGTGAGCGTGCTCACGATGTTGAACAAAGTGTCCTGCACCTGGCCCTTGAAGATGTTGCCGGTCATGTGTTTGGTAGGCGGCATGTACTTGAGCGCGGCATCCGGGAACACCTGGCGCACCAGTTGGGCATGCGCCAGCTCCCACAGGAAACCGTTCTCCAGCTCCGGGTGAATCTCGAAGGCATGGCCCAGGCCCATTTGTTCGGGCTTGAGGCCGGACAGTTCGGCAAACTGCTCGTTGATCAGTTGCGAGGCCAACACCGTGTGCGCCGCATCGAAAGCGTCCGCGGTGGTGAGGTAGTTGTCCTCGCCGGTGTTGATGATGATGCCGGCATAGGCATTGACCATGCGCGAGAAAAACTGGTCGATGAAGGTGCGCTTCATGTTGATGTCGCGAAAGATGATGCCGTACATCGAGTCGTTGAGCATCATGTCCAGCCGTTCCATCGCGCCCATGGCGGCGATCTCGGGCATGCACAGGCCTGAGCAGTAGTTGGTCAGCCGGATGTAGCGCCCCACCTTGGCGCCCACCTCATCGAGCGCGGCGCGCATCAGGCGAAAGTTCTCCTGCGTGGCATAGGTGCCACCAAAACCCTCGGTGGTGGCGCCAAAAGGCACGTAGTCCAGCAGGCTCTGGCCAGTGGAGCGGATCACGGCAATGATGTCGGCGCCCTGTTCGGCGGCGGCACGCGCCTGTACCACGTCTTCATGGATGTTGCCGGTGGCCACGATCAGGTACAGCCAGGGCGTGTTGGCCTCGCCCACTGATCTGATCTGGTCGTCGCGGTGGGCGCGTTGGGCGGCGATGTGGGCGCACATGGCGCGCGCCTGAGCCTCGGCGGCCTGGCGTGCGGCGGGTTCGTCCTGGGGGCGGGTCAGCGTGAGGGAGCCCTTGGACACGGCTTCGGCGACCTGCTGCGCGCTCAGACGGTGCTCGTGCATGGCGCCCGCCAGGATGGTGGCGGCACCACACGCCAGCAGACCCTGCTCTTGCAGGTGGCTGACGACGCGGTTGGGCAGCGGGATGTCGTTCTCGTCCACGCCATCGACGCCCAGCAGGCGCAAGGTGGCGCGCTCCACGGTGGTGGTGGTAAACCTCTCCATCTCGTCAAACACCTGGCGCGCAATGCGCCGGGCCGAGTCACGGGCGCGGTCGATCTGGGCCTGGTCTAGATTCAGTTGAGTCATGTCAGTCTTTCACTCTTCTCATAAACGCGGGGGCGCTGCTACCACGCGGTCATTGCCGGCACAGTCATTCGTCATTGCGAGCGTAGCGTGGCAATCCATCATTGTGGTCGGCAAGTTTGGATTGCCGCGCTACGCTCGCAACGACGGCTCGACGGCGTTGTCTCGCTGTTCCAGCATCACATCGCTCACGCCGTAGTCCGCAAAAGCCGCGCGCGCAGCCAGCAGAAACTCGTGCGCGTCAAAGCTGCCCCCCATTGGGGAAAAGGGGTTCAGCGTGATGCCGGTCAGGTTGATGCCGCGGTAGGCCAGGATGTGGGCGCCGAGTTGGCCGAACTGCACGAGGTCCGTGGCCTCGATAAACAGCTTGGTGCCGTCGGCCACCACCACCGTCAAGCCCGGTCGACGCGCAGCCAGCGAGCCCAGGGCGCGCCACACCGAACGGCCCACCGCGCCGCTGACAGCGACGGTGGTCAGGTCGGATTCGGCGTAAGACAGGAGCGTCTCGGCGGCATTCAGAGTGGCGATGTCGGCCAACATCAAGTTCTCGCCGGCGCCGTTCCACAGCCCCACGCCACCCCTCGCGAACACCGGCTCGCAGAGGCTGCGGGTGGCGTCAGAGGCCTGTGCAATGCCCAGAATCGCCAGCCGGTCGCGCGTCTTGCGAATCACGTCCTGAATGCCACCACCGATGGCAGCGCCGGTGGCCAGGATCACGCCGTTGGCAATCGCCGGCGAGGCGTGGTGACTGCGGCCCAAGGCGCCGTCCAGGAACACCCGCGATGCGCCGCACTGTTTGAGCCGGCCAATCACCTTGAGCTGGTCCGAGCTGCGCGAGGCGCCGGCGATTTCCATCTCACCGTACTCCAGCACCTTGACCACCAGCACCTCGCCCATCGGGCTGTCAATGCCGGTGGCGTCGATCAACTTGTAGCGAACCTTGGCGCGTTGCAGCGTCGCCCGCGCAGTGGCAACCAGGGTGCCTGGCCAGACCAGAATCGGTGGTTTGGGGATGAAGAACACCATGTCGCGGTCTTCGCCGTCGCGCCCGATGGAGGTGACGCCCACCGCCACCTGCGCCGCCTCGGCCTGGGCCAGCAGGTGGTTCAGCACCACGGTCTTGCCGGTGTTCTTGGTCATGCCCATCACGGCCAATACATCCATTGCGGACGATTGGATGCGTTGCCACAGCGCGCTGTGCGGGGTGCTCATGTCGGTAGGCGTCGCCGTATCAAATGTAGAGCCGCTCGAACAAGGCACGCAGCGTGGCGCTTTCGCGCAGCAGCGCCAGCGCGTGCTCGGCGTGGCCGCTTGCGTAGCCGTTGCCGATGATCATTTCAATGTCCTTGCCCACACCCTCGGCGCCCAAGGCTGCGGCAGTGAAGCTGGTGGCCATCGAGAAGAAGTAGATCTTGCCGTGCTGCTTGGTGGCCAGAATGCTGCCCATCTCGGTGTTGGGAATGTTGACGCAGTTGATCACCACATCGGCCAGCTTGCCGTCGGTCACCTTGGTCACGGCTTCCAATAGCGCCAGCGCGTTGGTGGCGTCCACCCGCAGGGCGTGGTCGGCCCAGCCCAGCTCGGTCATGCGCTGGCAATCCTTCGCGAAGGGCGACACGCCAATCACGCAGCCTGATGCGCCGGCGCGCTTCCTGGCCTCGTAGACGCACAGGGTGCCGGACTTGCCGCCACCACCAATCACCACCACCGTATCGCCCTCCTTGACCAGGCGCGCGGTCTGGGCTGGCGCACCGGCCACGTCCAGAATGGCCAGCGCCATCTTTTCGTCGATGTCGGTGGGCAGCTTGGCATACAGGCCGGTCTCGAACAAGATGGCTTGGCCGGTGATCTCGACCTGATCCTTGTGCAGATGGACCCTGGTGATCTCGTCGATGCGCAAGGGGGTCAGCGACAGCGACACCAGCGTGGCAATCTTGTCGCCCACTTTGAGGTCGATCTTGTCGATGAGCGCCGGGCCAATCTGTGCCACGGTGCCGATCAGCATGCCGCCGGAGCCGGTTACCGGGTTGTGGTGCTTGCCGCGTTGGGCCACGATGCCACGCACGATGCTGGCCACCTTGGCTTCATCGCCGTTGGCTTCCTGCTTGATCTGCGTGAAGCTGGCGGCGTCGATGTTGAGCGCCGACACGTCGATCAGGATCTCGTTGTCGTAGATGTCCATCGTGTTGTCGATCTTCCAGGCCGGCTGGGGCAGCACGCCTAGGGGTTCGAGCACGCGGTGCGTGCCGTAGGGGGAGCCGTGTTTCATGGTGACTGATGCTTTGCGGGACAGACCTTTAGCTCTGTCCTCAACTGATTGTCGGATGTTGGAGATTGTGAAGGGCGTCAATTAGGACCCGAGGAGCGTGTTCCCTGGGAGGCATGGCTTGCGGGTCAAGCCCGCAATGACAGGCAGACTGCCAGCGTTGTAACGGGTCTCGAAAGCTAGTTGCTGGCAGTGGGCAGGCTGAAGTCCTGGCCCAGGCCAGGCATCTCGACTGTCATGCCCTTGTAGTTGCGGCATTTCACGGTGGTGCCGCTGCCGTCGGGCAGGGCCTCTTCGCGCACATAGCTCGGGATGATGGGCAACTTGCCCAGGCCACCCAGGCCGTCCACGATGAAGGTGGGCACAGCAGGTCCACTGATCCAGCCGCGCAGCCCTTCGTACAACTCCAGCATGCGCCGATGCGGCACGATGAAGTGGTGCGCGCCTTCAACCATGTCGGTCGAGTAGACGTAGTAGGGGCGCACCCCCATCTCAATGGTCTGCATGAACAGCTCGCGCATCACCTCCACGCTGTCGTTCACGCCCTTGAGACACACCGTTTGCAGGCCCAGCATGATGCCGGCCTTTTGCAGCATCTTCACCCGCTGGCGCAGCAGCGGTGTGATTTCCTTGTGGTGGTTAATGTGGATGTTGACCATCTGCACGCGGTGCCTTTCGAGCACTGCGCACAACTCGGGTGTGACGCGCGTGGGCAACTGCACCACCATGCGCGAGCCCATGCGCAGAAAGCGTACGTGGGGTGCGCGGCTGCGGATGGAACCCAGGATCTCGTCCAGGCGCTCGTCGGTAAAGGTCAACGGGTCACCACCGGAGAGCAGTACGTCTTCGATGTTCTTGTTGTTGGCGATGTAGTCGATCGAGCGTTCGATCTCGTCCTTGTGCACCGAGCCCTTGGGCTGCGACACCATGCGTTTGCGGGTGCAAAAGCGGCACAGCGTGGCGCAGGTGTTGCTCACCAAAAACAGCACCCGGCGCGGGTAACGGTGCACGATGCTGGTGCCGGGCACGGTGTCGCCTTCTTCGCCGAGTTGGTCCAGCATGGTGGCAAAGCCGGGCTTGGTTTCTTCGTGAAAGGTCGGCAGGTACTGCATGCGGATCGGGCAATTCGGGTCATCCCGGTCCATCAGTTTGGCCATGTAGGGCGTCACGGCGATGGCGAACTTGGTGTACACCGTCTCGTTGACGTTCTCGATGTGGTTGAGCACGCCGTCGAGCTGCGAGTGGTGGGTGTAGCGCCGGGCGAATTGCTTCTGCCAGGACTCCGACTCGGGGTCGTAGGCTTGCAGCGCTTCATAGGTCAGCAGCGTTTTGGGCGTGGCGAAGTCAACTTTTTGCAGCATGGTGGTTTCCTGATACTTTGCGGGACAGACCGGAGCTTTGCGACGCTCTGTCCTCAACTGATTGTCGGATGTTGGCTGCGGCTAGTTTAGAAATCCACGGTGCCGAAGCAAACAAGCAAAGTGACTGAATTCGTAGCCAGGAATCAGACATAATGCGTGCCATTGCTACAAACTGCCTGAAACCCACATGTCTGCCCCCTTGGATGCGCTGGACCGCCAGTTGATCGAGCTACTAAAGGTCAATGCCCGGCTGCCGATGGTCAAGCTGGCCAAGGCCTTGGGCTGTGCGCGCAGCACCGCACAACTGCGGCTCAAGGCGTTGGAAGATGCCGGCGTGATTACCGGCTACACCGTGGGCGTGACCACCAACCGATCAGTTGGCAGCATCCGCGCCATGGTGCTGATCTCGATCGAGTCCAAGAACGAGCACGAGGTGGTGCGCGCCCTGTCCAAGCGCCACGAGATCACCAAGCTGTATTCGGTCAGCGGCCGTTACGACTTGTGCGCCGTGCTGCTCACCGAATCCACCGACGAGCTCGATACCGTGCTGGACAAGATCAGGGCCGTCAAGGGCGTGGTGGACACCTTCTCTACCGTGCTGCTGTCTACCAAGCTGGAACGACCCGAGTAGGGCGGCGCGGCTTAGACGGCGTCCGACGTCGCCGTGTTCTGCTGCAGCCAGGCGGTGAATTCGGCTGCGGGCATGGGTTTGGCGAACCAGAACCCCTGGCCTTGTCTGCAGCCTTGCGCCTGCAGGAAGTCGCGTTGCTCCGGCGTTTCAATGCCTTCCGCAATCACGCCAAAACCCAGGCTGTGGCCCAGCGCCAGGATGGCGCGCACGATGGCCACGTCACTGGTGTTGCCAGGTAGATCTCGGATAAAGGCGCGGTCGATCTTCAAGGTGTTGATGGGCAAGGCCTTAAGGTAGGCCAGCGACGAGTAGCCGGTGCCGAAGTCATCGATGGCGGTGGTGACGCCCAGCTCCCGGACCGCATCGAGAATCTTTCGGATCTGGGTCGGGTTCTCCATCATGAAGGTTTCGGTCACCTCGATCTCAAGCACCCCGGGTGCGATGCCGTGCCGCGCCATGGACTGCCGCAGGGTTGCCACGTAGTCACTGCGGTAGAGCTGTGGCCCCGCCACGTTGATCGCCAGTCGTCCCGGGTCGAGGCCGGCGTCGATCCAGGTCCGGGTGTCCTGGCAAACCTGTTGCACCACCATCTCGCCAATCGGCAGGATCATGCCACTGGCCTCGGCCAGCGCAATGAAGTCCAGCGGCGAGATCAGGCCGCGCTGGGGGTCACGCCAACGCAACAAGGCTTCAGCGCCCAGGTAGCCGCCCGAGTTGAGGCAGGCCCTCGGAGGCTATGGCCGCATTGATCTTGCGCATGGTGTCCTCGCTCACCCGCTGGCTGCACAGGATGTGGCGTTTCAGGCCAGCGGGCATGTCGGCATAGTCCATGCGCACCAGACCGTCACCCCGAAAATCAGCGCTCGATTCAGTCAGATAGTCGTAGTCTTCCTGATCGATGACCTTGGCCGTCAACGTGAGCGCGCGCCAGTTCCGCCACCCTGAGTTTGTCGACCAGGTGCGCGCGACGCTGGAACGTTCTCAGGCAAATCCAAAATTGCTCAAACTGGAGTTGACCGAAAGTCTGCTGGTCGACAACGTGGCAGACGTCATCGAGAAAATGACCGCCCTCAAACAGCAGGGCGTCAACTTCTCGATGGGCGATTTCGGAACCGGCTATTCATCGTTGTCGTTCCTCAAGCGGCTGCCGTTGGATCAACTGAAAATTGACCAGTCCTTTGTGCGCGATGTCCTGACCGATCCCAATGATGCGGCAATTGTGCGCACCATTGTGGCGCTGGGACAAAGCCTGGGCTTGTCGGTCGTTGCCAAAGGGGTGGAAACGGCGGCGCAGCGCGACTTCCTGGCTGACAACGGTTGTTATGCCTACCAGGGTTATCACTTTGGCAGGCCGGCGCCGATTGGGGACTTCACCGACCTCATTGATGGACTGGGCATCTGGCAAAAAAAACCGGCCAGGAGGCCGGATTTTTAACTGATCTGTAGATTTCAGTAGCGGTTGCCGCCGCCACCGTAGCCGCCACCGCCGCCTTCGCGACGGCCACCGCCACCGCCACCACCACCGAAGCCGCCGGTACGCGGTTCCATCGGGCGGGCTTCGTTGACCACCATGTCGCGGCCATCGACCGACTTGCCATTCATGCCGCTGATAGCCGCTTGGGCTTCCGCGTCACTCGACATTTCCACGAAGCCGAAGCCCTTGGAGCGGCCGCTGTCGCGGTCCATCATGACCTTGGCCGACGAGACGGTGCCGAAGTCAGAGAAGTTTTGATTCAGGGATTGGTCATCTACCGAGTAGGAGAGGTTGCCGACGTAAAGTTTCTTGCCCATTTTGGGATCTTTCAAAAAAGCGACCGCGGTTTCAATGAACCGCGCGACGCGGGGGGAATGACGGTCTTGGTTAAAAAACCATCAACGGAACGGATACTTGGCCACAGCCAGGCATGCAGGGGGACCAGGGTTCCATGCGCCAGAGGTGAATCCAGTGCTTGGGCCCAGGTCTTGGGTTTGGTCGGGAGGGGGAAAATGAGACCGGAGGTAAAGCTCGCCGCTGGGGGGAGTTTGACGACCGGGAGGGCCGGTACTAGCGGCCAAAGAGGTGCGGGGGCGGCGTATGAGGTGCCACAAACCGTGTCAGACTACAGCTGCTGCAAAGGTAAGCAAATTGCAGCAACGCGCATAGTTTACTCTGAATCAGGCAATCGCGTTGGATGGATGGTCTGGATGTTTGTGCGCAATACCACAACACCTTGTCTCAGACCACACCAGCCCGCTCCAGCATCGCATGCAACAGCACATTGCACCCGGCCGTGATGTTGTTCAGGCTTGGCGTCCTCGATCTCGTTGTGGCTGATGCTTCCATGGACAGTCAAGCCGACCCTCACAACAGTGCAGAACACGATCACTGCCAATTCCACGCTTGCGCTGCCAGGGGCAACGCATTCAATTCCGCGCGTGCCTCCCGCCAAGTCGGATAGTGCTGCTCCAGCAGCGTCACAAAGCGCTCGTTATGCGTCGGTTCGATCAGATGCAGCATCTCGTGCAGCACAACGTACTCCAGCAAATCCTTAGGCTTCTTGACCAACTCGGTATTCAGACGAATATTTTGTGACCTGTAGTTGCAGCCACCCCATTTGGTTTTCATGCGTTGGAGAAAATAGCCAGACACCTTCACGCCCAGCTTCAACGCCCATTTCTCGATCAAGGCAGGCATGGCCTGATGCAGCAGAGTGCGGTGCCATTCTTCCATCACTTCTTCGCGCTTCGCCAGCGTGCTACCCGGCCGCACGGTCAGCGTGATGCGACGGTGGTCGCGCGTTACGGCGGGCTTGGCATCCTTCTCGATCACGGACAGCAAATAACGACGACCCCAAAGATAATGCGTCTCCCGTTCGACGAACCGGCGAGGGGTCTCGCGGGCCTGCGCCAGCAGTTTTGCTTGCTGGTCACGAATCCAGCCCAGCTTGGAGATGGCGTAGGCCCGCGCCACTTCCAAGCGGGTTGCGGTGGGTGCCACCAGGGTGACGTGGCCGAGCGGGGGATGCACCGACAGGTGGCCGATGGTGACGCGGCGCTGTTGGCCAGCCTGCAATTGGAAGATGGCGTGCACCTGAAACGGGCCGCTGCCTTGCTGTTCGGCAAGGAGCCCGAACGTTTTGTGCCGGGGGCGTTCATCAAGCTGGGCTTTTTCGTCACCGACGATGACCTGCGCTACCTGGACGAAATTCACGGAGACTTGTTGTCGCAGGTTGAAAAGACGCTGGACACCCACATACCCCCAGCGCCCACGCTGACGCGCTTCGCTTGCCGGGCCTGTCGGCCATCTTTCCATCCTCCCAGCCGCCCGAATACACTTGGCTTCTCAGCAACCCGATCAATCCACTTCGGTCGCCGTTTCAGAGCTCC
>JAUXWC010000169.1 GCA_030685025.1 Rhodoferax sp. | reverse complement strand
GGTGGCGCGGTCTTGGGCGAACTGCTCGGGTAACTCGAACAGTTCGAAGTCTGAGTTTTGCAGGTTCACACGCGGAACGACTCGCCGCAGCCGCAGCGGTCGCGTTCCTTGGGGTTGTTGAACTTGAAGCCCTCATTGAGGCCTTCGCGAACAAAGTCCAACTCGGTACCGTCCAGGTAAGACAGGCTCTTGGGGTCGATCAGCACCTTGACGCCGTGGTCTTCGAAGATCAGGTCTTCGGGCGCGAACTCGTCAACGTACTCCAGCTTGTAGGCCAAGCCCGAGCAACCGGTGGTCTTGACACCCAGGCGCACCCCCACCCCCTTGCCGCGTTTGGTGAGGTAGCGGGTAACGTGCCGGGCAGCGGCTTCAGTGAGAGTGACGGACATGCTTTTGTTTGTAATCGTCCACGGCGGCCTTGATCGCGTCTTCGGCCAGGATGGAGCAGTGAATCTTGACCGGTGGCAGGGCCAGTTCTTCGGCGATCTCGCTGTTCTTGAGCGCAGCCGCCTGATCCAGGGTTTTGCCCTTGACCCATTCGGTCACCAGCGATGACGAGGCAATCGCCGAGCCGCAACCGTAGGTCTTGAAGCGTGCGTCCTCGATCACCCCGGTTTGCGGGTTGACCTTGATCTGCAGCTTCATCACGTCACCGCAGGCGGGCGCCCCCACCATGCCGGTGCCCACCGACTCGTCGCCCTTGTCGAAGGAGCCAACGTTGCGCGGGTTTTCGTAGTGGTCAACGACTTTTTCAGAATATGCCATTTTGCTCACCTCTCAATCTAAAAACCAAAATCCGCCTTGTCACGTGCCTTTACCAGGAATGCCGCAGAACCGGCTTCGCCGGGCTGCTGGCATTGCCCCCTTGAGGGGGGAGCGGCGCCACAGCCGCAAGGGGGTGTTCAATGAGCACTCCATTGGATGGTGCTGATGTCAATGCCGTCCTTGTACATCTCCCACAAGGGGCTCAGGTCGCGCAGCTTGGCGACGTTGAGCTTGATGGTCTCGATGGCGTAGTCGATTTCGGCCTCGGTGGTCCAGCGGCCGATCGTCATGCGCAGACTGCTGTGGGCCAGCTCGTCACTGCGGCCCAGGGCACGCAGCACATAACTGGGCTCCAGACTGGCTGAGGTGCAGGCCGAGCCACTGGAGACGGCCAGGCCCTTGATGCCCATGATGAGCGACTCGCCCTCGACGTAGTTGAAGCTCATGTTCAGGTTGTGCGGCACGCGCTGGTCGACGTGGCCGTTGATGAACACCTGCTCCACATCGGCCAGGCCAGCCAGCATGCGGTCATGCAAGGCCTTGATGCGGACGTTCTCGGCGGCCATCTCGGCCTTGGCGATGCGGTAGGCCTCGCCCATGCCGACGATCTGGTGCGTGGGCAAAGTGCCCGAGCGCATGCCACGCTCGTGGCCGCCACCGTGCATTTGCGCCTCGATGCGCACGCGTGGCTTGCGCCGCACGAACAGCGCGCCAATGCCCTTGGGCCCATAGGTCTTGTGGGAGGTCAGACTCATCAAGTCAACCGGCAGCGTGCGCAGATCAAACTCGACCCGCCCGGTGGCCTGCGCCGCGTCAACATGAAACACGATGCCTTTTTCGCGGCAGATCGCGCCAATGGCGGCGATGTCCTGGATCACGCCGATTTCGTTGTTGACGAACATCACGCTGGCCAGAATCGTGTCCGGCCGAATCGCGGCCTTGAACACTTCCATATCCAGCAGACCATCGGGGTGCACATCCAGATAGCTCACCTCAAAACCCTGGCGCTCCAACTCGCGGCAGGTGTCCAGCACCGCCTTGTGTTCGGTCTTGACCGTGATGATGTGTTTGCCTTTGGTCTTGTAGAAACCTGCCGCACCCTTGAGGGCCAGGTTGTTGGACTCGGTGGCGCCGGAGGTCCAGACGATCTCGCGGGTGTCAGCGCCGATCAGCTCCGCCACTTGCTCACGCGCTTTTTCGACGGCGGCCTCGGCCTCCCAGCCCCAAGCGTGGCTGCGCGACGCGGGGTTGCCAAAATGCTGGCGCAACCAGGGCACCATCGCATCGACCACCCGCTCGTCGCAGGGGTTGGTGGCGCTGTAGTCCATGTAGATCGGGAAATGCGGTGTTGAATCCATTGCACGCTCGCGGGGTGAGACTGTCACTTGAACGAATTGCTGGCGGCCGTCGATGGGTTTGCACCCACCGCGACCGCAATCACAACTTCGAAAACGCGTTGCCCAAGGCAAACACCGAGTTCGGGGCGTTGATGCGAATTGGCTTGCCAATCGGCATGGCCGATATGGCACGCTTGATGGTCGGGCGGTCCTCCACCTGCAAGCCCTTGGCCAACTGGTCATCGACCAGCTTCTGCAGCGAAACCGAGTCAAGGAACTCGACCATGCGCACATTGAGCGCCGACCACAGGTCGTGCGTCATGCAGCGCTCGCTCTCGCCATGGCAGTTTTCCTTGCCGCCACACTGGGTAGCGTCGATCGGCTCATCCACCGAGACGATGATGTCGGCCACGGTGATGTCGCACGCCTTGCGCGCCAGCGTGTAGCCGCCGCCCGGGCCACGGGTGGACTCCACCAGTTCGTGACGGCGCAGCTTGCCAAACAATTGCTCCAGGTAAGACAAGGAAATCTGTTGGCGCTGGCTGATCGCGGCCAGCGTGACCGGGCCGCTGTTCTGGCGCAGGCCCAAGTCGATCATGGCCGTGACGGCAAATCGACCTTTGGTGGTAAGACGCATTGCAAGCTCCTTTATTCAGGCTTGAAATCCCCACTATCCACTCTGAAAGCGTTCCACGCTCCAGAGACTCTTTGTCTCCCCGTGCGTCAGCCGGTACAATTGCCACCTGTCGCTTCGCCCGGATGTTTTCTTTAGTTGACTAATTGAGTCAAGTATAACAAGAAACCAACCAAATTGCTCAAGTATTTTTCACTGCGCCTGGCGACGCTCCGTCCTCAACTGATCAGACGCGCGGTCTGGCCACCACCGAAGCAATCACCACCACATTGTCCACCCCCGGGGCACCAAAGGCTTGCTCTTTGAGGATGTGCAGTTGGTCGCGCACTTGCGCCGCCTTCTCGAACTCCAGGTTGCGGGCATGCTCAAGCATGAGTTTTTCCAGGCGTTTGATTTCGCGTGAGATGTCTTTCTCGCTCATCTCCTCGACCTTGGCGCGCGCCATGGCATCGCGCTCCAGCCGGTCCGCCTCTTTGCCCGCCTTCTCGCTGTAGACACCGTCGATCAAGTCGCGCACCTGCTTGACGATGGAACGCGGCGTGATGCCATTGGCCAGATTGAACGCGACCTGCTTGGCACGCCGACGCTCGGTCTCACCCATGGCACGCGCCATGGAATCGGTGATCCGATCGGCATACAGAATGGCACGGCCATTGATGTTGCGCGCGGCGCGGCCAATGGTCTGAATCAGCGAGCGCTCGGAGCGCAGGAAGCCCTCCTTGTCGGCGTCCAGAATCGCCACCAGCGACACCTCGGGAATGTCCAGGCCTTCGCGCAGCAGATTGATGCCCACCAGCACATCGAATGCCCCAAGCCGCAGGTCGCGCAGGATCTCCACCCGCTCCACGGTATCCACATCGCTGTGAAGATAGCGCACCTTGACACCGTTGTCCGACAGATAGTCGGTCAACTGCTCGGCCATGCGTTTGGTCAGCGTGGTGATCAACACCCGCTCATGTTTCTCGACCCGGATACGGATCTCCTGCAACACGTCGTCCACCTGATGGGTAGCGGGACGAACCTCCACTTCGGGGTCCACCAAACCAGTGGGGCGCACCAGTTGCTCCACCACCTGGCCGGCATGGTCCTTCTCCCACTGCGCGGGCGTGGCCGATACAAACACCGCCTGGCGCATGCGAGCCTCGAATTCTTCGAACTTGAGCGGCCGGTTGTCCAGCGCGCTGGGCAAGCGAAAGCCATACTCCACCAAGGTGGTCTTGCGGGAGCGGTCGCCGTTGTACATGCCGCCAAACTGGCCGATCAACACATGGCTTTCGTCCAGGAACATCAAGGCGTCCTTGGGAAGGTAGTCGGTCAGGGTGGCCGGCGGATCACCGGGCGCGGCACCGGACAAATGGCGCGAGTAGTTCTCGATGCCTTTGCAGTGGCCCACTTCGCTGAGCATTTCCAGATCGAAGCGGGTGCGTTGCTCCAGTCGCTGCGCCTCCACCAGCTTGCCCATGCCAAGCAGTTCTTTCACCCGATCCGACAGCTCGGTCTTGATGGTCTCCACCGCCGCCAGCACCTGGTCGCGCGGCGTCACGTAGTGGCTGCTGGGGTAAACCGTGAAACGCGGAATCTTCTGGCGAATGCGCCCGGTCAGCGGGTCGAACAGTTGCAGCGACTCGATCTCGTCGTCAAACAGTTCGATCCGGATCGCCATCTCGCTGTGCTCGGCCGGGAACACATCAATGGTGTCGCCGCGCACGCGAAACTTGCCGCGCGAAAAGTCCGCATCGTTGCGCTGGTACTGCATGCGCACCAATTGCGCGATCATGTCGCGCTGGCCCAGCTTGTCGCCCGCTCGCAGCGTCATTACCATGCGGTGGTAGGCCTCCGGCTGGCCGATGCCATAGATGGCCGACACGGTGGCAACGATGATCACGTCGCGCCGCTCCAGCACGCTCTTGGTGCAACTCAGGCGCATCTGCTCGATGTGCTCGTTGATGGCCGAGTCCTTCTCGATGAACAGATCGCGCTGCGGCACATAGGCCTCGGGCTGGTAGTAGTCGTAATAGCTGACGAAGTACTCCACCGCGTTCTTGGGAAAGAACTCGCGAAACTCGCTGTACAACTGCGCAGCCAGGGTCTTGTTGGGCGCAAACACAATCGCCGGGCGCCCCAGCCGGGCAATCACGTTGGCCATGGTGAAAGTCTTGCCCGAACCGGTCACGCCCAGCAGGGTCTGGAACACCTCGCCGTCCCGGATACCCTCCACCAGTTTGTCTATCGCTTCGGGCTGATCACCGGCCGGCGGATAGGGCTGGTACAGCTCGAAGGGTGAGTCCGGGAAGCGCACGAAACTGCCAGCAAACGATGGCGTGGCATCCACTGCGGCAAGCAGTTCAACAGAGGGGAGTGGGACAGACATGGCACGTTCAATCAAAATGCGGGGCAACGGGCATGGTATCCAATTGCGTGTGTGCCCCCGGCAATGCCTGGCCGTTGGCCGAGCGGCCCGGGTCGCGCAATTGCTTAAAATCGACCGGTAGCCGCACGACGGCTTCGGCCCAGGCGAGGTGATGCGCCGGGCCACCGACCCTTTCTCCATCTTCCAGGAACTTCCCTCCATGTCCATGTTTTCCGCCGTCGAAATGGCGCCCCGCGATCCGATTCTGGGTCTCAACGAACAATTCAACGCCGACCCCAATCCCCACAAAGTGAACCTGGGTGTGGGCGTGTACTACGACGACAACGGCAAGCTGCCCCTGCTAGCCTGCGTGCAGGCCGCCGAAAAAGCCATGATGGACAAGCCCACCGCACGCGGCTACCTGCCCATCGACGGCATTGCTGCCTACGACGCGGGCGTCAAGGCGCTGGTGTTTGGCGCCGACGGCGAGCCGGTCAAGTCCGCCCGTGTGGCCACCGTGCAAGCCATTGGCGGCACCGGCGGCCTGAAGATTGGCGCGGATTTCCTGAAACGTCTCGACCCCAATGCCAAGGTGCTGATCAGCGACCCGAGCTGGGAAAACCACCGCGCGCTGTTCACCAACGCCGGCTTCACGGTGGAGAACTACCGTTACTACGACGCAGCCAGGCGCGGCGTCGACTTCGAGGGCATGTTGGCCGACCTGAACACCGCCGAACCCGGCACCATTGCGGTACTGCACGCCTGCTGCCACAACCCGACCGGCTATGACATCACCCCCGCGCAATGGGACCAGGTGGTGGCGACTGTGAAGGCGCGTGGCCTGGTGCCGTTCCTGGACATGGCCTACCAGGGCTTTGGCTACGGGCTGGCAGAGGACGGTGCCGCGGTGGCCAAGTTCACCGCTGCGGGCCTGAACTTCCTTGTCTCCACCAGCTTCAGCAAAAGCTTCAGCCTGTACGGCGAGCGCGTCGGCGCCCTCAGCGTGCTGTGCGCGAGCAAGGACGAAGCCGAGCGCGTGCTGAGCCAGCTCAAGATCGTGATCCGCACCAACTACAGCAACCCGCCGACCCACGGCGGCGCGGTGGTGGCCGCCGTGCTGAGCAATCCTGAGTGGCGCGCGCTGTGGGAACAGGAACTCGGCGAGATGCGCGTGCGCATCAAAGCCATGCGCCAGAAGCTGGTCGATGGCTTGAAAGCCGCCGGCATCAAGCAGGACATGAGCTTCATCACCAGTCAGATCGGCATGTTCAGCTACTCGGGCCTGACCAAGGACCAGATGGTGCGCTTGCGCGGCGAGTTTGGCGTCTATGGCACCGACACCGGTCGGATGTGCGTGGCTGCGCTCAACAGCAAGAACATCGACTACGTGTGCGCGTCGATTGCCAAGGTGCTTTGACTCACGACCCCCGCCAACCGGTGGCGCCAGAACGGTTCGTCGCCGATGTCCTGCGCAACCGCTTCAACCGGGCCATTGTCGAGCGACTGGATGATCTGAAACTGCCCGACGCCTGGCTGGTGGCGGGCTGCCTGTTTCAGACCGTGTGGAACCTGCGCTGGGGCCAGCCTGCCGAAGCCGGCATCCGGGACTACGACATCTTCTACTTTGACGGCCACGACCTGTCCAAGCACGCGGAAGCCGCGGTCAGTGAGCGAGCCGCCGCGCTGTTCGCCGACCTGGGTGTACCCATCGAGATCAAGAACCAGGCCCGCGTTCACCTCTGGTACGAGGACTACTTTGGGCAGCCCTACGCGGCGCTGCGCAGCGCGCGCGAGGGCATTGACCGCTTTTTGGTGGGCTGCACCGCTGTAGGGATACGACCACACACCGCTGGACCCCGCTCCAGCCACACCGTCTATGCCCCTTACGGCCTGCAAGATCTCTACCGTGGCGTGTTGACGCGCAACCGCAGCATGGACCACGGTCCCTTGTTCGAGCGCAAGTGCCGGGACTACCAGCTCCGTTGGCCCGGTTTGACGTGGGAAGCCGACCTATCGACCTGAACGCGTGAGGGCACACGCCAGCACAGTGCCCAGGCTGCGCGCTGTCTTGTCGACCGCACCATGATGCGACGGTGTTACCATAGTGCCACCACTTGGAGCCTGCCATGCCGACAACAACCTCCCTCAAACTCCCAGACGCCTTGAAAGCCACCATTGCACAAGTGGCCGCCCTGGAGGGCAAGAGCGCCCACGCGTTGATGGTGGACACGCTGCAGAGCGCCATGGAGGACGCGCTGGCGCGTCAACAGTTCCACACCGAGGCCGAGTCTGCGCTGCAGGACACCTTGCGCACCAACCGGGTCTATCGCGCAGCCGATGTCAAAACGCACATCATGGCGCGTGTTCGCGGGCAAAAGTCCGGAGCACCCAAGACGGTACCGTTTGATCCGTCCAGGCCAATGACCAGCCGATGATTGAGCTGGTCTACAGTGAGGCTGCGCTCACTGATTTGGAGCGGCTTGGTGACTTTCTGATCGCCAGTGATTCCGCCGCTGCCTCATTGACAATCGGTGTGATCTTCGAAGCCCTTGATATCCTGACCCACAGCCCGGAAATAGGTCGCAAGGTCCGCGCCGGAAATCGCGAATTGGTGATCTCCCGAGGCAAGACGGGGTACTTGGCACTGTACCGGTTTCTACCGACGCGACAACGCGTGTTGGTGCTGGCGCTCCGTCATCAACGCGAAGCCGGGTACAAAAGCATGTGACAACCCCAAGGCATGAGCCGCCTGTCGACGGCATGTGAAGCGGCCCAAAGCGACCGCGCCGCGGTTCAGCTACGAACGTGTTGCCACCGCAGTCCGGTACTGCCCCGGACCCTGTCCTTGCCACGTCTTGAAGGCGTGGTGAAACGCCGGTGCATCCTGAAACCCCAGCAGATAGGCAAGCTCGGCAATCGGCATCGCCGAGCTGCCCAGGTAGTGGCGAGCCAGCTCGTGGCGCGTGGCGTCCAGCAGTGCCTGGTAGGCCACGCCAGCTTCAAGCAAGCGGCGTTGCAGGGTGCGGGTGGAAAGATGCAGATCGGCCGCGACATCGGCCAGCTTGACGGCACCTTGCCCCAGTCGGCCCGAGATGCATTGGCGCACCTGGGCCACGATGCCGCCCTCGCGCGGATGGCGCGCTTGCAGCAGCTCATCGGCATGCCGCTGCAACAGCGGCAACAGGGCCGTGTTGGCTTGCGGGATCGGCCAGGCCAGCACCGAGGCCGCAAAGATGGCCCGGTTCGCGCCAGCGCCCCAGCGCACCCGCGCCCCACTGACCCGGGTGATGTACTCAACCGTCTGGGCGTCGGCTTGATGCGTGAACTCGATATCAAAGTCGTTCAGGGTCCGCCCGACCAGCCATTGCGCACAGGTCTGAATGCCGGCGAACACCGATTCGGTCAACGTGCCGGCGGCGCAGTGTGAAGCACAATCGTTGCGCCAGGCGTACACCACCTGGTCCCCACTCTGCGCAAGACTGGAGCGACCCAGGTCGTGCACCAGCGACTCAAAGCGCAGCACCTGCTGCAGCGCCTCGCCCAGCGTCGGGCAGGCCAGCAGCAGGATGCCGTTGACGCCGTAGGTGGTGGGTTTGACACCTTGGCCCAAACACCAGCCAAACGCCGGGCTGCCCCTTGCGCTGGCCAGCGCCAGCACCGCCAGGTAGGCACCGATGGGCACATCCGCGTCGCCGATAGCGGCACGCCCCAGCAGCGCCGCCAGCTCCGCTTCGCTCAGACCCTGCCCGCGGGCGGCATCCCACAGGGTATGGGCGTACGGGGCCACCACGCGAGCGCCGGGCGCGGCAGCAGCGGGGTTGTCGTCAAAGGCAGCCCGGCGTTCATGCATGGGCTGGCGTGGCAAGGCGCAACAACACCGCGCAAGCCTGCGCAATACCATTGCCCATGGTGCCCACGTCGATGATGCCAATTGTGCTGATGCGCATGCCGAGAACCCCCAATCACAAATGACGAATGGTAACGGCTCGCGGCCCCGACGCCACACCCACAAACGCGCCCGCGCCGAGTGCAAACGGCGCCCTCCCACGCGCCCTGGACCCCGGTAGGAACATGCCTTGACAAGCTGATTGCTTGTGTGAAACCATGAACGCCAACCAAGCCGGTTTACCACCTGAAGGAAAACGCCATGCGACTGACTGTTAGAAACCGATTGATGTTGGGCTTTGGCGTCATGCTGCTGCTGCTGGCGGTAGTGACCGGGGTCGGGCAGATCCAGTTGGCCAGCATCCAGCACTTCAACACCGAACTCGACCAACGGGCCTTTCGCCTGTCGCTCGCCTCGGACTGGGCCACCCAGGTCAAGGTCGCGGTGGCCACCAAGGCGGCCGTGCCCGCCCTCGATTTCGAGCCCGTGAAAAAGCTGGGCACGCTGACGCAGGCGAATACCGAAAAGCAGTTGCTTGCCGCAGCACTGGCCTCGCACACCGGTTCTCCCGAGGCACACAGCCAAGCCGTCGGTCAACTGGCCGGAAAACTGGTCGAACTGCAGATCGCCGACAGTGGCAAGTTGCAGCAAGCGCTCAGTAGCGCGGTTGCGGTGATCTGGGGCGTACTGGTGGCCGGCGTCGTGCTGGGCGTACTCATTGCCATGCGCATCTCGGCGGGCATCGTCGGTCCGCTCAAGCTGGCGGCGCAGGTCGCCGAGAACGTGGCCGCGGGCGACTTGTCCCAGACCATCCATGCCCACGGCAATGACGAAGTGGGTGCCATGCTGGCGTCGCTGTCAGGCATGCAGACCAACCTGACCAAACTTGTCTCCAATGTGCGGCACGGCTCAGAGGGCGTTGCCTCCGCGTCGGCCGAAATCGCGCAAGGCAACCAAGACCTGTCCTTGCGCACCGAGCAACAAGCCAGCGCGCTGGAGCAAACTGCAGCGTCGATGGAAGAACTGGGCGCAACCGTCAAACAGAACGCCGACAGCGCCCGCCAGGCCAACCAACTGGCCATGAGCGCCTCCACCGTGGCGGTAAAGGGCGGCGAGGTGGTTGGCCAGGTGGTTGAAACCATGAAGGGCATCAACGAGAGTTCACGCAAGATCTCCGACATCATCAGTGTGATCGACGGCATCGCCTTCCAGACCAACATTCTGGCGCTGAACGCGGCGGTGGAAGCGGCGCGCGCCGGCGAGCAGGGGCGTGGTTTCGCCGTGGTCGCCTCGGAAGTCCGTTCGCTGGCGGGCCGTTCCGCGGAGGCGGCCCGGGAGATCAAGAGTCTGATCGGTGCTAGCGTGGAGCGGGTCGAGCAGGGCTCGGCACTGGTTGATCGCGCCGGCGAGACCATGACCGAGGTGGTGGCCTCGATCAAGCGTGTTACCGACATCATGGGCGAGATCAGCGCCGCCAGCAGCGAACAAGCCTCGGGTGTGGCGCAAGTGGGCGAAGCGGTCACGCACATGGACCAGGCGACCCAGCAGAACGCGGCCTTGGTGGAGCAGATGGCGGCTGCGGCCAGCAGCCTCAAGAGCCAGGCGCAAGACCTGGTTCAGGTGGTGTCGGTATTCAAACTGCCTGCCGGCGAAGGCCACGCGGCAACGCCTCGCGCCGCCCCACGTTCCCGGCCTGCCAAGGCCGTGCCCACGCTGGCCATTACACAGCGAGCCGCTGGCGCCGGCCGCACCCCGGCAATCAAGGCCAAACCCCACTCACCCAGCGCCTCGTCCAGAGCGACCGCGCCAGTGTCATTGCCCATGGCCGCGCCGAAGACCAGCACCAGGGTCACACCGGCCAAAGGTGACGACGACTGGGAAACCTTCTAGTCGCCGTCTAGTCACTGAGGCGCGCAGCGATTGGCGCAATCGAACAATCGAATGGCGCCATCGCGAAGGGCTTGTTCGCCGGCTTTGCTCTACAGTGGCACGCACGCCAATGGCGTCCCTTACACAACGGAGAACGTCATGCGTAGATGGAATGGCTGGGGCGACGACGCCACCTCAATGGACTTGAACGACCGGGCGCGCGCCATGATGGCCGAGCGGCTGGGTCCGGGCCTGCCTGGCCACGATGCCACACGCGAAGCGCTGCTGGCCAAGGTGCCGCCCTCGCGTTTGCCCCCTCACCCGCTGATCCAGACCGACGCTTCGACCCGCTTCGCGATGGCCTTGGGCGAGAGTTTTGCCGACTGGATTCGCAAGCGTTTTGGCGCCCTGCCGCCAGTGCCCGATGGCGTGGCCTTTGTCGAGTCAGCCGAACAGGTGCGTGAACTGCTGGACCTGGCCAATGCCCAGAGCTGGATGGTGATCCCCTTTGCCGGCGGCACCAGCGTGGCCGGGCACCTGGATTGCCCGATCAGCCAGCGCCCGATTCTGTCGATCAACCTGACCCGCATGAACCGCCTGCTGCACCTGGACCCGGCCAGCCAGTTGGCCAGCTTTGGCGCCGGCACGCCCGGGCCGATGGTCGAGGCACAATTACGCGCGCACGGCTACACGTTGGGGCACTTTCCGCAGTCGTTTGAATACTCTACCGTGGGCGGCTGGGTGGTAACGCGCTCCAGCGGCCAGCAATCGTTGCGTTATGGCCGCATCGAGCAACTGTTTGCCGGTGGCCGCATGGAAACGCCGGTCGGTCCACTCACCATTCCCACCCTGCCCGCAAGCAGCGCCGGGCCGGACCTGCGCGAACTGGTGATGGGTTCGGAGGGTCGTTTTGGCATCCTCACCGAGGCCACGGTACGGGTCACGCCGCTGCCGGAGCACGAGAGTTTTCATGCCATCTTTCTGCCCAACTGGGACGCCGCCGAGGCGGCCGTACGCACCCTGGTGCAGCACAAGTTGCCGCTGTCGATGATGCGACTCTCCAACGGCATCGAGACCGAAACCAACCTCACCTTGGCCGGCCACGCCACGCTGATCGGCTGGCTGGAGCGCTACCTGGCCCTGCGTGGCTGCGGCGCGGGCAAATGCATGCTGATGCTGGGCGTCAGCGCCGACCGGCGCACCGCCCGCCATGCCTTGAAGGAAGCCCGCCGCACGCTGGGCAAGTTTGGCGCTGTGTACATCGGCACCGCCATGGGCAGCAAATGGGTAGCCAACCGTTTCAAGGGCCCGTATCTGCGCAACACGCTGTGGGACCAGGGCTACAGCGCCGACACCATCGAATCCGCCGTGGACTGGCCCAACGTCAAGCCACTGATGCTGGCCATGGAGCAGGCCGCGCGCGACGTGTTTGCCCAGTACGGCGAACGGGTGCACGCCTTCACCCACCTGTCGCACCTGTACCCGCAGGGCAGCAGCATCTATTCGCAATTCGTCTGGGCTACCGCGCCAGGCGGCTTTGCGCCTAATTTCGAACGCTGGCAAAAGCTCAAGGCCGCCGTGGCCGCCGGCATTGCCGCGCACGGCGGCACGGTCAGCCACCAACATGGCGTGGGGCGCGACCACGCCACGCACCTGAAGGACGAAAAAGGCCCGCTGGGCATGGCGACCTTGGCCGAGTTGTGCCGCCACTTCGATCCCAACAAAATCATGAACCCCGGCAAGCTGCTGCAGGACGAAGGCCCATGGGCGAGTTGAACACCGGGGCCCTCCATGCGTTTTAATGCGCTGACACAGTTCGACAGCCAGGAGTGGGACCTGGTGGTGATTGGCGGGGGCATCACTGGCGCAGGTGTGGCCCAGCAGGCGGCGCGCCGGGGCTGGACGGTGCTGCTGCTGGAGCAACGTGACTTTGCCTGGGGCACCTCCAGCCGATCATCGAAGCTGGTGCATGGTGGCCTGCGTTACCTCAAAGAGGGCGACATCAAGACCACGCTGCATTCGGTGCGTGAGCGCCAGCGGCTGATGCGCGAAGCCCCGGAGTTGATCGAGCCGCAGAGCTTCTTGTTTGCCAACTGCGCAGGGCGCAAGCCCGGTCGCTGGCTGTTTCAGACCGGATTGATGGTCTACGACCTGATGGCCGGGCAGCGTGGCCACTACTGGGCGAACCTGAACACCGCGCAAACATTGGCCCCCGGGCTCAAACCGCGCCACATGCGGGGCGCACTGGTCTTTCGTGATGCCAAGACCGACGACGCACGCCTGGTCTGGCGGGTGTTGATGGAGGCCCGGCGCGACGGCGCCGTGCTGCTCAACTACGTCGCCGCGCGTGGCCTGCAGTTCGCCGCCGGCCAGGTGCGCGGCATCGATGTCGAAGACGTGCGCACCGGCCAACACGGTGCCGTGCGCGCCAAGGCAGTGGTCAACGCCACCGGCGCCTGGGCCGACCATCTGCGCGTCGGCGCCGGGGCCAAGCCAATGCTGCGACCCTTGCGCGGCAGCCACCTGGTAGTGCCGTTCTGGCGTTTGCCTGTGGCCCAATCGATCAGCCTGATGCACCCACGCGATGGCCGTCCGGTGTTCCTCTATCCGTGGGAAGGCGCCACGCTGATCGGCACCACCGACCTGGACCACCAAGGTGACCTGAACGCGGAGGCCAGCATTACGCAGGCCGAAGTCGATTACCTGATCGCGGCGGTCAACGACCAGTTTCCCGCCGCCGCTTTGAAGCCGGCCGATATCAGCGCCTGTTGTGCCGGCGTGCGCCCGGTGGTAGACGATGGCAAGGGCGACGCATCCCAGGCCACGCGCGACCATGTGGTGCTGGATGAGTCGGGCCTGATCACTCTGACCGGCGGCAAACTCACCACCTTTCGGCTGATGGCGCAGGACGCGCTGGCGCTGGCCGCGCCCCACGTGGGCAAAGCCTTTGCGCGGGACAACGCGGTCATGTTCACGCCAACACCGCCCTTGAATCCAGGTTGGAGCCACGCCGTGCGCCACCGGCTGGCAGCGCGTTATGGCTACCGTGCCAACACGCTGTCCGGCGACGCGACCGAGGCGGACCTGCAAACCGTTCCGGGCACCCACACCCTGTGGCTGGAGCTTGCTATTGCCGCACAGTTTGAGTCGGTACTGCACCTTGACGACCTGCTGCTGCGCCGCACGCGCCTGGGTCTCCTGTTGCCGCGCGGTGCACTCGACCACTTGCCGCGCATCCGTTCCTTGTGTGAGCCGCACCTGCAATGGGGCGACGGGCGATGGGCTTCGGAAGTTGCGCGCTACCGGGCCCTCATCGCGGCGCACTACCAACTGCCCATTCCCTTGTCGCCAGACCTGGCCCAACCCCCGTCATTGCACTCGCAACCGGCCAAACCATGAAATTGGAGTTGCCATGCGCGCCACCAACAAACCTTACCTGCTGGCCATCGACAACGGCACCCAAAGCGTGCGCGCCCTGCTGTTTGACCTGCAAGGCAATCTGGTCGACAAGGCGCAGGTGATGATCGACAGCTACCGGTCCCCGCAGCCGGGCTGGGTCGAAAGCGATCCAGAAGCCTTCTGGCAAGCGCTGTGCCAGGCCTGCCAACAACTGTGGACTACCACCACGGTCCCCAAAAGCGCCCTCGCCGGTGTGGTCATCACCACCCAACGCGGCACCACCATTGCCTTGGACCAACACGGCCAATCGCTGCGGCCAGCCATGATCTGGCTGGACCAGCGGCGTGTGGAGCAGGTGCCCAAACTCACGTGGTGGTGGGAAGCTGCCTTCAGGCTGATCGGCATGCGCGACACCGTCAAACACTTCCAGAAAGAGGCCGAGGCCAATTGGATCGCGCAACACCAGCCGCAGATCTGGGCCAAGACCGACAAATACCTGCTGCTGTCGGGCTACCTCAACTACCGCTTCACCGGCCGATTTGTCGACTCGGTGGCGTCACAGGTCGGCTACGTGCCGTTCGACTACAAAAAGGGTTGCTGGGCGCCGGCCCACGACTGGAAGTGGCAGGCCATGCCGATCGAGCCCAGCATGTTGCCCGAACTGGTGCCGGCTGGCACCATCATCGGCAAGGTCGATGCCAAGGTCGCACTGGCTACCGGCATTCCCGAAGGACTGCCCATCATCGCAGGTGCCGCCGACAAAGCCTGCGAAGTCATCGGCGCGGGTTGCCTCACACCCGAGATTGCCTGCCTGTCCTATGGCACCACCGCCACCATCAACACCACCACGCCGCGTTATCTGGAGGCCACACCTTTCATTCCGCCCTACCAGGCGGCCGTGCCCCATCACTACAACACCGAGATCCAGATCACACGCGGCTTCTGGATGGTGAGCTGGTTCAAGGAGCAATTCGGCCTGCATGAGCAACAACTCGCCAAGGCGCGTGGCGTGGCGCCGGAGACCTTGTTCGACGAATTGGTCAATGCGGTACCGCCCGGCGCACAAGGCTTGATGCTGCAGCCTTTCTGGAACCCCGGCATCAAGGTGCCCGGCCCCGAAGCCAAGGGCGCCATCATTGGTTTTGGTGATGTTCACCATCGCGCCCACCTGTACCGCGCCATTCTGGAGGGCCTGGCCTACGCCCTGCGCGAGGCCAAGGAACGCATCGAAAAGCGCGGGGGCCAACTCGTCACCAAGGTGCGGGTATCCGGGGGCGGATCGCAGAGCGATGCGGCGATGCAGATCACCGCCAACATCTTCAACCTGCCGTGTGAACGGCCACACCTGTACGAGACCAGCGGCCTGGGCGCCGCCATCCTGGCGGCAGTGAGCTTGAAACTGCACCCCGACTTCGCCACCGCCATCGCCCAGATGACCCGCATCGGCCAAGTGTTCCAGCCCGAGCCGGTGCACGCCAAGACCTACGAGCAGCTCTACCGCCGCGTCTACTGCCGCATGTACCAGCGGCTGCAGCCGCTGTACCGCGACATACAGGACATCACGGGTTATCCGGCGAAGGTTTGACCAGTAGGGTCCGACACCTGAGGGTGTTGCCACCCTTGCTACTCCTGCTACCGTCGACGGCGTGTGACTGCCCGGCCAAGGGCGACGTGTTCAGCGAACCGCGGAGCGAGTGAGTCTTTTCCAATCCAGGTATGAGCCTGGAGCGCCCTGAGATCGACGACGCGAAGCGAGTCGATCCGTTGTAGATCTGGACAGTGTATTGGGGCCCGGGTTTTTGAGTTCATCAACCGTGGTCGAGGGCTGTGGGCATGTGGGCGAAGGCGCGGGCGGTGGGCAACGTGTACTCACGTTGTCCACGGGCCGTGCCGGTGCGCGCCAGCGCATCGTCCACATGTCCACAGTCCTGGCCGCCTGCTCGGGTCCGGCCGCATCAGCCCGTGCGTGTGGCAGCCCGCCTGAACAGCGCCTGGCGAGCCTCGTTGAGTTCGTCGGCGGCCTGCACATCGGTCAGTGCCCGCGCCAATTGCTGCAACTCCAGCAGCGTGACTCCGGGCCGCAGGTAGCTTGCCGCGTCAGGCAGGCTGGCCAGCTTGTCCAGCGGCGTCATCGCATCGCGGGGTCGGTACACGCGCTTGATGCGCCCGGGCTTCTTGGGGTCGGCCAGCTCGGTGGCGAACAGGCAAGGTCGGTGGAAGTTCAGGAATGGGTTGAGGTACTCGCGGCAGTAGGTGTCAAAGCGTGCGGCATGGCGGCGGTGGATGTGCTCGTAGCCGAATTCCTTGCGCACCACGGCCCCGTTCTTCGTCTCGGCCAGGCCGTTGTCGTTGCTGTGTCGCGGGCGGCTGCGGGTGAACTCGATGCGCAGCTTGTCCAGCAGCCGCGCCACCTTGTGGTTGACGTACTCGCTGCCGTTGTCGGCGTGGAAGCCCAGGATCTCGAACGGGAACTGCGCCAGCATCTGCTCGATGACGCTGAGCAGGTGCGCCTCGGAAATCGCCTGCACGCTGGCCACCACCTGCCACTGCGTGACGCAGTCCACCGCGTTGATGTGATACAGCCCCTTGATGCCATCCAGGTCGCCCTGGTGCACGCTGTCGATGCGGATGAAGCCGGGACGGCCTTCGGGCGCCGGCGTCTTGCGCACGCCGATCTTGGTGTTCTTCGTCGGCTGGGTCTTGGTGAGCACCACACGCTGGTTGCGATAGCCCGCGCTGTTGCGCAGGTTGATCACGCGCGAGACCTTCTTCGGTTCGGAACGTCGCTTGTGGGTGCCCGCGAAGCACCCCCTGATCAGCCAGCCCGAGGTCACGCTCGAACACGTGGCCGCCGAGCCCTACATCATGCTGACCGTCGACGAGGCCGCGTACAGCTCGCTGCGCTATTGGTCGCAGACGCCCTACCAGCCGCGGATCCGGCTGCGCACCTCATCGGTGGAAGCCGTGCGCAGCATGGTGGCCAACGGCCTGGGGGTGGCGATCCTGTCGGACATGGTCTACCGGCCCTGGTCGCTGGAGGGGCGCCGGATCGAGACCATCACGCTCAAGGAGCGCGTGCCGCGCATGGACGTCGGCCTGGCCTGGAAGGCCGGCGTCGAACACTCCCCGGCCATGCAGGCCTTTCGGAGCTACTTCAAGCAGCTGTACGTGGAGCCCGCGGCAGGGGCAGGCCGATCGCGCTCGTGAGCGCAGCCGCGGCCGCGAAGGGTGTCCTACTTGTCCAGGCCCGCCAGGCAGACGTACTTCACTTCGAGGAACTCGTCCAGGCCGTACTTCGAACCCTCGCGCCCCAGGCCTGACTGCTTGACGCCCCCGAACGGCGCTTCGGCCGTCGAGATCAGGCCGGTGTTGACGCCGACCATGCCCGATTCGAGCCGCTCGGCCACGCGCATCACGCGGCCGATGTCGCGGCTGTAGAAGTACGCGGCGAGGCCGAACTCGGTGTCGTTGGCGCGCGCGATCACTTCGGCCTCGGTATCGAACGCGAAGATCGGCGCCAACGGCCCGAAGGTCTCTTCGCGCGCCACCAGCATCTCGGCCGTCGCGCCGCCCAGCACCGTCGGCTCGAAGAACAGACCCCCGAGTGCATGGCGCTTGCCGCCGGTCAGCACTTCGCCGCCCTTGGCGCGCGCGTCGGCGATGTGCTCCTCGATCTTGGCCACCGCCTTGGCGTCGATCAGCGGACCCTGCGTGACGCCGGCCTCAATGCCGGAGCCGACCTTCAGCGCCTTGACCTTCGCCACCAGCTTGTCGGTGAAGGACTGCAGCACGCCGCGTTGCACGTAGATGCGGTTGGCGCAGACGCAGGTCTGGCCGGTATTGCGGTACTTCGAGATCATCGTGCCTTCGACCGCCGCGTCGAGGTCGGCGTCGTCGAAGACGATGAAGGGCGCGTTGCCGCCGAGTTCGAGCGAGAGCTTCTTGATCGTGTCCGCGCTCTGTCGCATCAGCATGCGGCCGACCTCGGTGGAGCCGGTGAAGGTGAGCTTGCGCACCAGCGGGTTGCGCGTCATCTCGCCGCCGATCTGGCTGGCCGAGCCGGTGAGCACCGACAGCAGCCCCTGGGGCACGCCGGCGCGGATGGCGAGTTCGGCGAACGCGAGCGCCGAGAACGGCGTCTGCGAGGCCGGCTTGACGACCATCGAGCAGCCCGCCGCCAGCGCCGGCCCGGCCTTGCGCGTCAGCATCGCGGTCGGGAAGTTCCATGGCGTGATCGCCGCCGTCGTGCCCACCGGCTGCTTGATCGCGATGATGCGGCGGTCGCCCTGCGGCGCGGGGATGGTGTCGCCGTAGATGCGGCGCGCCTCGTCGGCGAACCAGTCGATGAACGACGCGGCGTAGCCGATCTCGCCCTTGGCCTCGGCGAGCGGCTTGCCCTGCTCGGAGGTCATGATCAAGGCCAGGTCGTCGGCGTTGGCCAGCATCAGGTCGTTCAGCCGGCGCAGGGTGGCGCCGCGCTCCTTGGCCGACACGTCGCGCCAGGCGCGTTGCGCCACGTCGGCGGCGGTGATCGCACGGGCGGTCTCGGCCGCGCCGCACAGCGGCACGGTGCCGAGTTGTTCGCCGTTGGCGGGGTTGGTGACGGCGATCGTCTTGCCGTCGTCTGCATCCACCCACGCGCCGGCAATG
>JAUXWC010000156.1 GCA_030685025.1 Rhodoferax sp. | reverse complement strand
AAGAAAGCCGCACCGCCCACCAGCACCAGCACAGTCATGGCCGCGGGCCAAAGCGGGTAGTGCAGTGCCAGCGCCAGCGCCGCGACACCGCACAACACGGCCAGCACGGCCGCCAACAGGGCCGGGCGCCGGGCAGGTTGGAGGCGCGGGCTGCCGGGTGCTTGTGCATACTCTGCCATAGAATCCTTCCGATCTTTCGCTGGCGCAACCCGCAGCGGTCAGCCAGCGCACCTTTTACCATGCGTCGATCTGGACAAGCAAACTTAAGCCCACTGGAGCATGCGTGAAACGAGTCTTGATGATTGCCTACCACTTCCCGCCCTTGGCGGGCAGCAGTGGCATCCAGCGCACCCTGCGTTTTGTACAGCATTTGCCGGCCCTGGGTTGGCAGCCCCTGGTCTTGAGCACGCATCCGCGTGCCTATGAAAACACCGGAACCGACCTGTTGGCCGAGGTTCCGCCCGACACCGTGGTGCGCCGCGCCTTTGCGCTGGACACCGCGCGCCACCTGCAGGTGGCCGGTCGCTACCTGGGCTGGATGGCCCGCCCGGACCGCTGGATCAGTTGGAAGTATGCGGCCGTGCGCGAAGGCCTCAAGATGATCAACGAGTTCAAGCCCGACGCGATTTGGTCCACCTACCCGATTGCCACCGCGCATGTGATCGCCTCCGCCCTGCAGCGCAAGAGTGGCCTGCCCTGGATTGCCGACTTTCGCGACCCGATGGCCCAGGACGACTATCCCGCTGATCTGCGCACCCGGCAAATGTTTCGGGACATCGAAGCCGATGTGGCCGCGCACGCGCACTGCTGTGTCTTCACCACGCCGGGCGCCGCCCGCATCTACCAACAACGTTTCCCCGACGCCGCGCAGCGCATGCAGGTGCTGGAGAACGGCTACGACGAGGAAAGCTTCGCCAGCGCGCCGCCCCCGCCCAGCCACGCGCCGCAAGTGGCGCAACGCCCGCTGGTGATGCTGCACAGCGGCATCGTCTACCCATCGGAGCGCGACCCGACGCAGCTCTTTGCGGCGCTCGGTCAGCTCAAGCGCTCCGGCACCCTGACGCCCGATGATTTGCGCATCCGTTTTCGGGCATCGGTGCACGACGATCTGCTGCGGACGCTGGCGCAAGCGCAAGATGCACAGGACTTCATCGAACTGTGCCCCGCCATTGCCTACCGCGAAGCGCTGGCGGAGATGATGGCGGTGGACGCGCTGCTGGTGATGCAAGCCAGCAACTGCAATGCCCAGATCCCGGCCAAGATTTATGAATACCTGCGGGCCGGCCGACCGATTCTGGCGCTGACCGACCCGGCCGGCGACACCGCCGATGTGCTGCGCCGCGCCGGGCTGCATGACATCGCCCGGCTCGACTCGGTCGACGAGATCACCCAAGTGCTGCCACGACTGGTACGCGACTGGCGTGCTGGCAAAACCGAGTTGCCGCAGGCGCTGGCGGTTGAGCAGGCGTCCCGACGCGGGCGCTCGCGAGTTTTGGCCGACTTGTTGGTGCAGGCGACGACCGCCCGCTCATCCACGGTCGGTACGCGCTGAAGTTCATGACCACCCGCCGGTCGCTGTTCTTCTCGTTTCTGGATCGCTACGCCAGCTTGCTGATTGCCGTGGTGTCGTCGATGGCCATCGCCCGCCTGTTGACGCCGACCGAGATTGGTGTGTTCTCCGTCACCATGGTGCTGTTGATGTTTGTGGCCACCGTGCGCGACATGGGCGCCGGCCAGTACCTGGTGCAGGAAAAAGACCTGACCACCGAACGCATTCGCGCGGTGTGGGCAGTCCAGTTGGGTCTGGGCCTGTTGCTGGCTGGCCTGGTGTTGCTGGTCAGTTATCCGGTGGCGGTGTTCTACGACGAACCGCGCATGCGCAACATCATGCTGGTGGTGGCCCTGAACTACGCCATCAACCCATTTGGGTCGCTCACCTACGCCTGGTTGATGCGGGAAATGCAGTTCGAGAGCATTGCCCTGATTCGATTCTCTTCGTCGGCCAGCGGCGCCCTGGTCGCCACCTGGTTGGCGTGGCAAGGGTTTGGCCCGATTAGTCTGGCCTATGGCTCACTGACCTCTACCGTGGTCAATGCCTTGATGTCGGTTTACTACCGGCCCAAGACCTTTCCATGGCTACCGGGCGTGGCCGAGATCAGGCGGGTGCTGGTGTTCGGCTCGCAGCTCACGGCCAGCTCGATTGTGGGCACCGCGTCGGCCAGCGCGCCCGAGCTGCTGCTGGGCAAGCTGCAAAGCCTGACCGCAGCAGGTTTGTACTCGCGCGCCAGCGGTTTGGTGCAGATGTTTCATCGCTTGTTTGTCGACGCGGTGGGTGCCGTATGCCTGCCCTGGTTCGCACGTCAGTCGCGCGAACGCGGCAGCTTTGTGGAACCTTTTCTCAAGGCCACCGCCTACGTCACGGCGTTTGGCTGGTCGTTCTGCCTGGCGGTGGTGTGTCTGGCGCACCCCATCATCCGTGTGCTGTACGGCCCTCAGTGGGACGAGGCGGTGGACCTGGCGCGCTTGCTGGCGGTGGCAATGGCCTTTGTCGTGCCAGCCTCGCTGTGCCACACCGCTCTGCTGTCCTCGGGTGCGGTGACCGTGATCGCCCGCGTCACCATCACCAGCGCGCTGCAAAGCGTCTTCTTCGCATCGATTGGTGCGTCGCAAGGGCTGTTCGTGATGGGCCTGGCGATGATCGCATCGGCCGCCGTCAGCGCCACCTTGTGGTTGCGCGCAACGTCGATTCACATTGAACTGCCGCTGCGGGACTTGCTGCGCACGCTGCGCCGAAGCATGGTGGTGGCGCTGCTGGCCGGCATGGGCCCGGCCCTGGCGCTGTGGGTGTATGGGGCCCATCCCGATGCGGCCCTGATGCCATTGGTGATGGGTGGCACGCTGGGCCTGGCTGGGTTCTTCCTGGGCATTATCGTAGTCAAGCACCCGCTGCGCACGGAAATCACCAAAGTCCTGGAGCGGCTCGGGTCAACGCCCGATGATGCGCCCTGAGTTGGGCCGCAGAGCACTTCAGCGCCGCGCTTGCCGGACGCTCAGTTGACTTGGTAGTGTCTTCAACACCGTAACCAATTCGGCAGCCTGCGCTTCCGTTGAGAAACGGCTTGCCACCGACGCGCGCGCGGCCAGGCCCATCTCGCGTCGACGTCCGGGATCACGCAACGCCGCCAGACAGGCGTTCCAATCGGGCCTCGAACGCGCTAGAAATCCATTGACTCCTTGATCGATCACAGTCTCATAGGACGGAATTGCGGTCGCGACAACCGGAAGACCCATCGACATCTTCATGGTCAACCTGTTCTCTGATTTGAGCAAGCATGCGTCCGTCAGGCCGTTGGCCGAATTGGCCGGCGACACCTCGATTGGGATCACGCCTATATCCGCGAGCATCATCTCCCGGTACACCCGCTGCGCACCCCACGGCACACACTCGATCCGGTGATCGACCAGAAAACGCATATAGTCCAGTCGCCTTTGTGGCGGTTGCACGCGCCATGTCCAACCAATTTGACGAAGCCGGCGAAGTCCACTTGCATATTGGCCCACAATTCGAACCCGCAACCACGCCGGCGGTCGCACCAGGACTGGCAAGCGATCAAGAGAGGCCGACGTGACGAGTACCGCTCGAAGGTGTTGGTCCTCCGACCTCGCCAACAGAATGGAATCGTCTTTGCATTGATGCGGTTGCTCGATACCGTCGTGAACGACATGGATCTTCGACTGCAGCGCCACCGGGTGAAGCGACTTGAGGTAGTCCGTGACGACGACCGTCGCATCGGTCGCCTCTGACATGGCTATGTCCACCAAGTCGCAGACCAGGAAGACCGTGCGCACACCCGAAGCACTCAACTGACGGGCCAAGTGAACGGCGCTGGGGCCGTGGACCTTTTGTAGCACCACGACATCACAGCCTTGCTCGATCACCCGCTGCGCCACCCCCGTCAGATCAGGCGTTTCGTCCGGCTGTTGCGGTTCATGTAAGACCAAGGGCTGCATCCCCAGCGTCGCCAGGAACGGCAGCATTCTGAGTGCCGCGATCCGAGTGCTCGGAATCGGCTGCGCCTGGTTCGAGCACAGCACGAACCCAACACGTTTGACGGTCATGGACGGACTTCGGCTCGCAAGCACAACTGGTAGGTCAGGAACTCGCGAACCGGCGCCCACTGCTGCACGAATTTCGGAAGCGCATTCAACAGGCGGTTCAGGCGCCCCCCGCCGCGGTCCCCCCAACGCAGCGCCAACCCCATTGAAGACACTTGGAGCCCACAGCCAGACAGCAGCGCATATGCATCGGCAATAGTGAACCAACGCATATGCGTGCGATCAAAAATTCCTCGATCACGCTGGGGAAAACGTCCACTGAGGAAGATCGCAAGCAGCGCAGACAGGTGTCGGATATTGGGCAGACTCACCACCACACATCCGCCCGGCCGCAGGAATCTGCTCGCTTGCACCAAGCAGTGGCGCGGCTCGATCAGATGTTCCAGTACATCGGCGAAGATGATGCAGTCAAATCGTCGATCCGCCAAAGCCTCATCGAAATCGAGCAGATTGAGATCGGCCGTAACCACGTAATCAAGGTGGTTTGCGGCCTCGGTAGCGAAGGTGGGGTCAAACTCGATCCCGCAGACGTTTCGATCAGAACGCCCAGCCAACAAGCTGCGCCCCAGGGCACCGTTGCTACACCCCACATCCAGAATTTGGCGCGCGGAGACGGGCACCATTTCGAAAACATCGGGGCGTGGTGTGGTGTACGCCGCGCCGCGCTGGTCTATGGGGTTCGGAACGACAGACGGACAGGCTGACATTGGATACCTAACTTGCTGTTCGCACAAAGATTACGCTGCCGTCGTACCGGTTCGCGACGACAAAGCCCCTGAGTTCAGGCACATATTGCATTGCATTGTGCAGGCCATTCGGTCGGGCAGCCGGGACGACACCGGTCAGGGTCGGCTCATCCACGCGCCAGGTTTCAGGATGCACGCGCAGGACCTTGATTAACGCGCCCGAATTGAACGCCACCATGTAGCGATCGTTGGTTTCGTCATAGGTCACGCACGGGTAGCCGCTGAGCGTCAACGCACCCGCACCCAAGCCCGAGAACACAGCGGCGATGGGTGTGCCATCAAGGCCACGCACCTCGGGAGCCGATGCGCTGTAGCCGCCAACCAGCAGCATGCGGTTGCGCAACGGGTCGATGGCGCAGCCGGCGTACCACGGTGACTTGGATACGTCTGACAACCGAGTCCAGGTGTTGGACACTCGAGTCCAGCGGTACCAACCGAAACCATAACTTCTGGAGTAGTACACGTCGTCAGTCCAAGGATGTTTGACGCACAGAGAGGCGGTCAAATCCCCCGTGCCGGGAAACAGCGCCACGTAGTCCGGTGCGTCCCAGTCGCCCCTCACCAGGTCAAAGCTGAACGAGCGTTTGTCACCCTTGTAAGGGAAGTCGCTCGGTGGCGCCGGGAACGGTCCATTCAGGCCCCCGCCTCCAAACACCATCATCCGGTTTAGTGAGTCGATGAACTGGGTAGTGTAGTAAGTATGCGTGGCAGCCGGGCGCCCATCAAGGTAGAACTGCGAGACGTTGAGGACATCAGCGTTGGCCGACGGACCTCGCAACTGCACCCATTGCGGTGTGGCAGTGTTGAGCTGCAAGGCGTCCACTTCGTTGCCAACATAGTCGCCGTGCCCCCCTGCTGCACCCAGCATATAGACGCTGCCTTGGCGTTTCAGCGCCGCGCCACACCAGGCGTCAATCTTCGAGCGTGGGCCGGTCGCCCCAAGCGGTCGCACCGCCGGGTCGACACTGGACAGCGCCGTGTTTGGAATCTCGTGCCATTGCCACAACGGCAAGGCCGCCACCCAAGCGGGCAGTGGGCCACTTTGCGGCGGCGGCGTAACCGGCGAGGGCTCGGGCGTTGGTGTCGGTGTCGGTGTCGGATTGGGGGTGGGTGTCGGGACCACCTCGGGAGGCGGCGACGGCGGTGATTCAACGGCCGAGGCACTGGACCCGCCGCCGCAAGCTGTCAGCAGCAACGCGCCGGCCGGAAGCGCTGACAGGCGCAGGAAATCGCGGCGCGTGTTCGCCGCAAGGGATGTGGACGGGAGTTGTTTGCTTGCTGGGGTCATGTTGATTTGAATGGCCGCTCACGGCTCCTGGATCGGGCGCACGCTCCACACCGGGTTGGCATCAAAGCCCGATGTCAATTGGCGCCAGTTGGCCGCGCTGGTCAGGCGTTGATAGGCCTGCACCGCGCCCGGCACTTGGTGCTGGACCGCATAGGCAATGGCCGGTTGCAGGTTGCCCCAATAACTGCTCGCTTCCGGGAAGTTGCCGCCCCGCAGACCCGGTGCCGTGCCGGGGTTGGGCGCTTTCAGGGTCGCTGCATAGAGGGCGCCCCAGTCCGCGTGCCAGGGGCCGGCGCCGGTGACGAAATCAGGGGTATCGGTGGGCGCCACGGCAACGGTGTACTGCGCTGCGTCCGCGTACAGGTAGTCGGTTGCGGCGCCGCCGCCCAGCCGCCCCACGATGCTGCGCGCCTTCCAGGCAAAGAACTCTGTCAGTCGCTGGTTGCTTGCCTCGGAGATGGCGGGCTGCAAGGCCTTGGCGTAGCCGAAGGCTGCGGTATAGAAGTCTTGCATCCACGCCGCCTCGACATACACGCCGTCGCCGACACCGGTGTAGTCGCTGTAGGGCATGACCCAGCCAAAGGGGTTGTTGGGCTGCGCGACGTAGCGCGCGTGGTTCCAGTCGATATTCGCTTGCAGCGATGCAAGCAGCTCCTGGCGCAGCGCGGTGTCGTCATCCGGCGTGGCGCAGGCAGCTTGCGCCAAGGATCGAAGCGCCCAGGCCGCGCCGCGCGTGGTGTTGGCGCCCGCAGCCGACTGGAACACGCCTTGGGACAGTAGCCGCTGTGTGTCGGTGTTCTTGAGGTAGTTCAAGGTCGCAACAAACTGAACTTCTTCCATGAAGTACCAACGCCCGGTGACCAGATAGGCCAGATAGCCCAGCGACGGGTGATGGCTGGAGGCCCATGTTGCCGGGGCGGTGCCCGTGGCGCTGGGCGTGTAGCTGCTCTTGGATGATGCCCCGGACGAGCTGATGCCACTGCCGCCCCCCACCACCAGGTTGGGATAACTGGAGAATAAAAGCGGACGCTGGGTTGATTCGTCGCGAAAGTGGATGCCATATCGCCCAGCCCCGTAGGCGTTGACGATCAAGCTGGCATGGGTCTTCTGGCTCGGCGCCGTCAGGTAGAGCACATCCCACTCCGCCAGCAGCCCGATTGATCCGTGGTAGCCCGCCATGCCCATGGCGCTGGAGTGATTGCCCAGCTGCAAGGGCATGTAGGTTGCCACCGCAGCAGCGATGGCGCTGGCGTTGGACGGCACCGAGGCCCGGTACGACGGCACCAGCGCGGTCGCCTGCATGTAAGCGGTGTCGTGTGTGGCCGTGACTTGAGGGTCGTCGCCCAGCCAGTGCGACAGCGCGCTGCCGGCAATCAGTGGGGTGCGGCAGTGGTTGGGCAGATCAATGCTGGCGCTGAATCGCTGCGAGCCACCCAGCATAAACGCAAAGTTGGCCGACCGGTTGCTGGGCGCGGCCACGCGCAAGTAGCCATTCTCGATCCAGGGCAAGACCTCGACCGCGCCGCCCGCAAACAGGCGCACCTCCAGCCAGGCCACCAGGTGCGCGTCCGACCCCACCGGCTTGCGGTAGACCCACGATGACATCTGCGGGCCGCTGATCCAGGCCTGGAAAGGACTGTTCCAGTCCATCCCGGCCCACGAAACCGCGCCGTAACTGCCGCAGTCGATGGTGGCCGTGACCCCCGTTGCAGCCAGCTCAGCGGTAGTCAAAGCGGGCGCAATCGGCGCCACACCCTTGGTCAGGGAAACGGTCAAGGGCGTATGCCCAGCCAGAGCCGCCCGTCCCGCGATCACGGCGAACTTCAACGACCCGTCAGGCCAACGGTTCTTGGGAACAATCTGCAGGCTCGCAAGGTCCGACACCAGCGTCTGGTCAAGCGGCACATCACCCTGGCGAAACGCGTAACCCAAGGTGAACGGTGCCATTACCGAGCTCTTTACACTGGTCAACGTGAAGCGCATACGGCCTGTTGGTGTTGGCGTCGGAGTAGGTACGGTGGGCGGGGTGGGCGGGGTGGGCGTAGGTGTCGGATTTGGCGTCGAAGGGGGCGGCGCTTCAGCCCCGCCGGCGGCACCGCCACCACAGCCCACAACGGTAGCGCTGCCAATCGTGAGGGAGAGTCGGCGCAAAAATTCTCTTCGGGGGAGGCTTGGCATGGCGATGTAGGGAATGACGCGCAACGGCGTGCTGGAATCGATGTCTTGAGGCATTATCGGTCGGACGTCACGCCAAAAGGGTGTCATTTTGTGTCCAAAGCTGGTTCCCGCGCGGTGTGCAAGGTCGCGCGGGTTACCATGCAAATCCTTGTCGCCCAACCGGATTGACTCGCGCTGACCATGCCCCGCATCGGAGACCTGATTCGCCACGCCACCGCTGTCAAGCGGCAAACCAAGAAGCCGTATTGGCGGCAACTGGTGGAGATCGCCCGTTTGGCAAGCGGCACGCAGCGCTTGAGCCCGTCGGAGTATTACGAACTGGGCGTGTTTGACGATGCCGCTTACACCGCGAGCCAGAAGCTCGACTGCGTGGGCTGGCGTGCCAGCGCCGAGATCGACAGGCGGCTGAATCACCGCTACTGGCGGGCCACCGCCAATGACAAGCTGCTGAACTACGCTCTGTTGCAGCATTTCGGGTTTCCTACTCCGAGGACTCAGGCCTGTTACTCGCCTCTCGGGCGACACATCGGCGCGGAACAGCGCCCACGGACGCGAGAGGACCTGGAAGAATTTCTGCGCCATCGGCTGACGTTTCCCGCTTTCATCAAGCCCATTCATGGCAGCTACGGGCGTGACACCTACCTGTTGCAATCATTTGATTCGGCGCGTGAGCAGTTTGTCGATGCACATGGTCACGATGTGCCCCTGCGCGATCTCCTTGACATTTGCATGAACAGCCAGTTCACCGGGATGTTGTTCCAGGACTGCCTGCGCGCCCATCCGCAAGTGCGCGCCCTGGTTGGCAACACCACCAGTTGCGTGCGGGCGATTGTGGCGGTGCCGCCAACCGGCCCCAAGGTGCACATGGCTTTCTGGAAAATTGCCCGCGCCCACAACATCACCGACAATTTTTGCATGGGCGAAACGGGCAATCTGTTGGCCTGGGTAAATAAGGAATCGGGCACTGTGGAGCGGGTGGTGACCGGCCTGTGGCCTGATGGGCAAGCGGTCACCCAGCACCCCGACACGGGCCAGACCATCCAGGGGGCGACGCTCCCTGACTGGCAGGCCGCGATGACCATGTGCCTGGCCGCCGCGGTGCATTTTCCAGGTTTGAAACTACAGCACTGGGATGTTGCGTTCTGTGAAGACGGTCCGGTACTGATGGAGTTGAACACCGAGGCCGATCTGGGCGTGCCGCAGTACCTTGGACAAACTCCCTTTATCGACCCCACCATCCGGGAGATGTTGTGAGCGGTCTGGCAAAGCGATTCGAGGAATACCGCACCTGGGCATCGCAGGCGCAGGCGCAGACTGGCAAGAGCTGGCTCACCCAGCTTGGCGAGATTAGAGCCCTGAAGGCCATGGGCGGCCAGTGCGGAATCTCTGACTATTACTGGTACAAGCTGTACGACGACAACTACCTGCTGGGCCGGGGCCGCGAAGATTTTTTGGGCTGGCGCGCACAGGCCAAGTTCAGCCTGGCGCTCAATCCGCGCAATGCCGTATTGCCGGCCTGGGACAAGGGCGTCTTCATGCTGATGGCCACCGCAGCCGGCCTGCCGGTGGCGCCGGTGCGGGCTTGCTTTCATCCCGCCGCGCGGCTATCCGAAGCACTGGGCCGGCACCTCAAGACGGTGCAGCAAGCGGGCGCCTTTCTGCGCGACCCTGCCGTCTACCCGCTGTTCGGCAAGCCTGGCTATTCCCAGCAGGGCTATGGCGCGGCCTACCTGGCCGGCTTTGACGCGGCCACCGACAGCATCAGGCTGCTCGATGGCCAGACGGTTCTGGTGGACACGTTTCTCAAGCGCCTGCTTGAACCGGTCGACCACCGCTACCACCGGCCGGAATGCGGTTATCTGTTTCAGGACTCGTTCACGCTGGCGCCCGAGCTGCGCGCCTTCACCGACTGGCCGGCAATCTGTGGCGTGCGCGTGATCTGTCTGAATGGGCCGGACGGCGTGGTCCCGATTCGCGCGATCTGGAAGATTGCCACCCCACCGAACCACGTGGACAACTTCAGCCTGGGCAAGAACGGCAATTTGCTGGCCAACGTGGACCTGGCCACTGGCGAGATCAGCCGCGTGGTTGGTGGGTTCTGGCCCAACACGCAGGTGCTTACCAAGCATCCGGTTTCCGGCAAGCCCGCCACCGGGCTGCGCTTACCGGGATGGGATCAGATTCTTGACGCCTGCCAGCGCGGCGGCGCCGTGTTTCCATTGATGAAAATTCACCATTGGGACTTTGCGCTGACCGACAAGGGGCCGATGATTCTGGAGCTCAATGATGTCGGTGGCACCGAAATCGCGCAGGTGCATGGGCGCGGGCTGCTAACGCTGCAGAGCCGCGAATTCCTCAAGCGCCATGCCAATACCAGCGCCCACCCCTGGGTCAAAGCGCTTTAGGTCGGCTGGCGAGCAGTTCGTCAATACGAAGAACCGCAGCGTGGATTGATGCATCCACGGCGGGACGGCTCGCGATGTCCCACCGGCTGAGCACGTACTCCACTTGCTTGTCTCGTGCATTGGGCTGTCCAATGCCCAGCTTCACCCGCTTGAAGGCATCGGTCTGGAAGGCTTCGAGGATGGACGCCACACCACGATGCCCCCCCGCGCCACCGTTGAGACGGGTGCGCACCGTGCCCAGCGGCAGACTGAGATCGTCGTGCACAAGGATGCTCTGCTGCGGCGCGAACGGCGTGTCGCCAGCAATGCGCCTGAGTCCGGCGCCGATGCCATTCATCGCCAATCGAACTTTGACCAGACATACCTTCTGGCCTTGCTGCGAGCCGCGCGCGATCCAGGCGTCGGGCGTTTCCGTCCAGGCAAAGCCCCACGTATGCGCCAGCAGGTCTACAACCTCCCAGCCAATGTTGTGGGGTGAGCCGGCGTACTTGCCGTCGGGGTTGCCAAGGCCCACGATGACTTGCTCATCGGACGCAATTGTGGGCTGCGCAGACCCAGATGCCGTGGCGTCCCCTTGCTCGCCCATTTGCGTCAGAAAGCTGGTTGCTCCAGAGTGCTTGCGTCGGTCCGGGCACTCATTGCAGAACACATAGCGGCGACAGTCGTCGCGCCAACAGGCCACGTCACCATCGCGTGCCAGAATGATGCGCAGCAGGTGGTCCTGCCGGTTGGTCCCCTTCAATAGCACCAGGTCACCGCTGCGAGCGCTTGCATTCACAAAGTCGGAGGCGTCGCGCACGTGGCTGAAGGCGCGAAAAATCCCTGCGCCATTGAGCGAGCGCGCCTTCAAAGCACTAGAAGCCCAAGCACCTACCAGTATCGTGATGTCGGCCCATTCCTGCGCTTGGGTTGCCACCTTCGCATAGGCCGTGCTCTTGGAATAGCCGGCATCCGACAGCTCACCCAGAACGACAATCCTTCGCCTGGCCTGGGCGTCCCGCATGAAATCAAAACACGCGTCCACCGTCCAAAGTGGCGCCTTCCAGTCATCGCGGATGAAGGTCACACCATCCCGCGAGGCAACCGGCTGCATGCGGCCTTCAAATGGCGCCACGCTGGCTATCCCTTTGGCACATTCGGCAAGGGTCATGCCCGCCGCCAAGCCGCCACCAACCGCGCCCAGGACGGCCGCAACCCAGTGCGTGCCGCAAAGCTGGGTCTGCAAGGGCACGCGCTGTGTCCCCCACACCAGCACCATTTGCAGGCGATCCGGCCAGACGGATCGAATGCTCTCGGCCCGGAGCTCCGCCCCGGCTGACACACCATAGGTAATCACCCTTGCCCGACAAACCGTTGCCATCGAGGCAACCAGCGCGTCATCGGCGTTGAGGACCGCGGCTCCAGTCGGCGGTAGGGCCGCGATCAGCTTGCTCTTCTCCCGAGCAATCGCTTCGCGCGGGTAGTCTGCGCTGGTGTGGTCGTCGCCGATCACGGTGACGATACCTATGCTGGGCTGCAGCAGCTTGAGCGGCCGATCCATCTCATTTGGCTGATGCCCGGACAGCTCAGTCACAAAGAACCGATGCGTGGGCCGCAGCTTGAGCATGGCCTTGGCGATTTCCTCGATATTGCTGAATGACGAGTGGTTTCCGACGCTGCGGCCGGTGGTTGCCAGCATACCGAGCAGCAACTCCTTGGTGGTGGTCTTGCCCGCGCTTCCGGTTACGCCAAAGTACACCGGCTTCGTCAGAATTCCGCGCCAGCCGGCAGCCAGCGCGACAAGCGACCCGTACACGACGCGATCACCCAATAGTTTGTGAAGGCGCCACGCGATGGCATCGCGTACCCGGGCGCCCGTGTTGCTTTTATCGCTTGGCATTCTGGGTGGCTTCGGTTTGGACGCCGGCTACTTCGCCAGACGCTGCCGTTTTGCCAAATCAAGCACCTGCGTTCCCGCAAGTGACGTGGCCTGATCGACGGCCGGGCGGCTTGACTCGGAGAACGGCGTCAATACGTACGCGACGCGGTCATCTTTGGCGCCATCCCGGCCGATGCCAACTTTAACCCGCCGGAACGCGTCGGACTGAAAGGCCTCCAAAATGGAGGTAACCCCGCGATGCCCACCCGCACCACCACTCATTCGGGAACGCACCGCGCCCAGCGGCATATCGAGATCGTCAAAAACAAGGATGCACTGCTCCGGGCCAAAGGCCAAGCGTTGCGCCAGTCGTTTCAGACCAGCACCAATCAGGTTCATCGGCATGTTGATCTTTACCAGGCACAGTGTCTGGCCTTGTGACGAACCGCGCGCAATCCACGCGTCCAACGTTTGATCCCAAGAAAGGCCGGCGGACGTCGCGAGCCGTTCCACAACCTCAAAACCAACGTTGTGCGGCGTCCCGACATACTTAGACTCCGGGTTACCCAAACCGATCACCACCTGTTCGCCGGGTTGGATCGGGCTTACATCTGCCGCAATAGCCGGAAGCTCATGGCTGGCAGTGGGTGCACTCGAGATCAACACGGGCAGGCCAGATGGTTTGTTGCGATAAGCGCATGTGGCGCAGAACTCATAGCGGTCGCAGTCATCACGCCAGCAGGCAATCCCGCCTGAGCGCGCCATGATGATACGAATCAGGTGATCCTGCTTGTTGGTGCCCTTGAGCAGGACCAGGTCGCCCTCGCGCGTGATCGAGTTAAGGTGCTCGGCCGCATCGCGCACGTTCCGGAACACCAACAACGCATGCTGCGCACCCGGTTTTCGAGCCTTCAGGACCTGAGAGGCCCAGGGGCCAACGAAGATCGTGATGTCGGCGACTTCCTGGGCACGCTTGGCGACCTTGGCGTACTTCTCGGGTGCGCCGGCGCCACAGTCTGACAAGGAGCCGATCACCATGATCTTTCTGCGGGCCTGCGCCACACTCATGAACGCGAAACAGGCATCCGCAGTCCACAACGGCGCCTTGTAGTCGTCCCTGATGAAGGTCACGCCTTCGGGCGTACTGAGCGGCTGCATGCGGCCCTCGAACGGTGGCACCTGGGCAATGCCCTCGGCACATTCGGCCAGCGTGAGCCCGCTGGCAAGAGCGCCGCCCATGGCGCCCAGCACAGCAGGTACCCAGTGCGTGCCACACAACTGGGTGCGGACCTTGAGGCGCGCCGTGTGATGCACCAAGGTGAATTCCAGCCGCTCGGGCCAGACCGAACGGATGTCTTCCGCGCGCAAATCCGCCTGCGGGGACAGGCCATAGCTGAGCACTTTGGCAGCGCAGCCCTGGCCCATGGCCAGCACCAGCGGATCGTCTGCATTGAGAACGGCGGTGCCGGTGGCGGGCAACGCGGCAATGAGTTTGCCCATTTCGGCGGCAATCGCCTCGCGCGAGTCGTAGGCGCTCCAGTGGTCGTAACCCACAATGGTGACGACGCCCACGCTGGGCTGCAACAGCGCCAACTGTGCGTCCATCCCGCCTGGCTTGTCTTCGCTCAATTCGGCAACGAAGAAGTTGTGATGGGGTCTTGAGCGCAGCAGAGCCTGGGACGTAGCATCAATGTCGTTAAAGGACCCAACCGTGCCAACGCCACGGCCATTGCGCGAGAGCACACCCAGCAAGAGCTCTTTGGCAGTGGTTTTGCCGACGCTGCCGGTAACACCCAAAAAGACAGGCTTTTTTAGAAAGGGGCGCCAGCGCGGCGCCAAGGTCACTTTGCTGCGGTCGACAAAGTCGTCGCCCACCACTTTGCGCAGGCGCCAGCCGAGTGCGTCCGTCAGACGATTCAGAAGCTTTCGCGGTGTGAGGTGCATCGTGTCGTCAAGTCGTTCCGGGCAATGCCCCGGGCGCCACCGCAGGGTGCGCCAGTATTTCCAGCAGGCGCGTGGTGGCTGCGTCCAGCGCGACGTCCACGGCGATTCGGCTGGCTGCATCGAAGGGTGTCAGAACGTACTCAGCCCACTTGAGACTGACGCCGGCTTGTCCCACGCCGATCTTGATCCGGCGAAACGCATCGGTCTGAAAGGCTTCCAGAATGGAGGCGACGCCACGGTGTCCGCCCGATCCTCCACGCTGGCGCGTTTTGGCGGAGCCAAGGGGAAGGTCCAGGTCGTCGAGCACCAGCAGACACTGCTCGGGGCCGAAGCCCATGTGGTCTGACAGTTGCTTCAAGCCGGCGCCGGTCGCGTTCATGGCCAAGCGGATTTTGATCAAACAAACGGGTCGACCCTGCAGTTCCCCACGCGCGATCCAGGCTTCGGGATGGGTGGACCAGCTCAGTCCGAGGGTGGCCGCAAGTTGGTCGACCAGTTCATAACCAATGTTGTGGGGCGTGCCCGCGTATTTGGCCTCGGGGTTGCCAAGCCCAACAATCACCTGCTCACCGGGTACCACGCGGGTCAGTGGGGTGGACTCGATGCGCGGCACGGCGCTGGTGCTTGCCTGGCGTTGCAGCAGCGGCGGTGCGCCGGACGGCTTCATGCGCTGGCTGCACTGGTCGCAGAATGACACCACGCGACAGTCGTCTCGCCAGCAGGCCACGGCGCCCGTGCGCGCCAGGATGAGGCGCAGCAGATGGTCTTGCCGGTTGGTGCCTTTGAGCAGGATCAGATCACCCTCGCGCGAGATGCGGCCGAGGTAGTCGGCCGCGTCCCGCACCTGGCTGAAAACATGCAGTGCGTCCTCGTGCCCGGGCCTGCGTGCCTTCAAGGCGCTGGAAGCCCAGGGCCCTACAAATATTGTTAGATCGGCGATGTCCTGCGCCAGGGTCGCGGCCCGCGCGTAGGCGACGCCCTTGGCAGGACCAACGTCTGACAGCTCGCCAAAAACGATCACTTTGCGCGTGGCTCGTGCCGCTTTCATGAACTCGAAACAGGCATCCAACGTCCACCACGGCGCCTTGAAGTCGTCCCGTAGGAAGGTCACGCCGTCGGGCGTGGTCACCGGTTGCATGCGCCCCTCAAACGGCTCCACGCTGGCCAGCGCCTGGGCGCATTCGGCCAGCGTCATGCCCGCTGCCAGGCCACCGCCCACCGTGCCCAGCACAGCAGGAACCCAGTGCGTGCCACACAGCCGGGTGCGCAGTGCCACACGCTGTGCGCCCCGCACCAGGGTCATCTGCAGGCGCTCCGGCCAGACCGAGCGGATGTCCTCGGCGCGCAGGTCCGCGCTCGGCGAGGTGCCATAGGTGATGACCTTGGCCTGGCACGCGGCCGCCATGCCAAACACGGCGGGGTCGTCCGCATTGAGCACAGCCGTGCCGGTGGGCGGCAGCGCGGCGATGAGCTTGCTCTTCTCGCGGATGATCGCCTCGCGCGGGTACTCCGCGCTGGTGTGGTCGTCGCCAATGATGGTGACGATGCCGATGCTGGGTTGCACCAAGGGCAGGTTGTCATCCATTTCACCCCGCCGGTGCCCGGACAGCTCGGTCACGAAGTAGCTGTGCCAGGGCATCAGCCGCAACAAGGCTTCCGCGATCTTGTCGATGTTGCTGTACGAGCCATCATTGCCGACGGCACCGCCCTTGTGCGCGAGCATGCCCAGCAGCAATTCCTTGGTGGTGGTCTTGCCGGCGCTGCCGGTGACGCCGATGAAAACAGGTTTCTTGAGCAGCGGGCGCCAGCGCCGGGCGCAGGCGATCATCACCCTGTCCACCCGGCGGTCCCCGAATACCCCACGCAGGCGCCAGCCAATGGCGTTGCGCAGTCGGTTGACGGTTTTGCCAAGTGGAACAAGCACGTTGTGGCCTCTCAAGTCAGCTTGGGCGTGACCGCGTCAGTTCGACGAGGCGGGCATGGGCAGTGGTGAGCCCCGTGTTCAGTTCGGTGTGCCGGTCGGCGGCGAAGGGGGTCAATACATAGTCGGCACGGTTGAGGGTGGCGCCGGTTTGTCCGACGCCGACCTTGACGCGTCGGAACGCGTCGCTTTGAAAGGCCTCCAGAATCGACGCCACACCGCGATGATTCCCCGCGCCGCCACCCATGCGAGTGCGCGCGCCGCCCAGTGGCAGGTCCAGATCGTCGTGCACCAGGACGCATTGCTCGGGTGCAAAAACCATGCCCTGCGACAGGCGCAGCAGACCCGCGCCAGTCAAATTCATCGCGGTCTTGAGTTTGACCAGACAGACGGGCCGACTCTGGGCCAAACCTCGTGCAATCCACCCTTCGGGTCCAGCTTCCCACGTCAAGCTCAGCGCCGCAGCCAGTTGATCGACCACCTCGTAGCCAATGTTGTGCGGCGTCCCGGCGTACTTCAGTTCAGGATTGCCAAGCCCGACAATGATCATTTCATCCGTGCCAACCGCACGGACAACGAGCTGTGGCGTACCGCAATCGGTGTCCGCGTCGGCCGTATGCCCCATCAAGACAGGCAAGCCAGATGACACGTTCCGATCCGGGCATTCGCTACAGAATACATGCCTTTGGCAATCGTCTCGCCAGCAGGCAACGCCATCTTGGCGCGCCAAGACCAGACGCGACAAGTGGTCCTGCTTGTTGGTGCCTTTGAGCAAGACCAAGTCTTCGGTTCCGATATGCGCCTTGAGGTACTCGGCGGCATCGCGAACGTTTCTGAAAACCCGCAGTGCATCTTCCGCGCCGGGTTTTCTGGCCTTCAAGACTTGCGAGGCCCAGGGGCCAACGAATACCGTCAGGTCCGCGATTTCTTGTGCCCGTCTCGCCACTTTGATGTACTTCTCCGGTGCGCCAGCGCCGCAGTCCGACAGCGTGCCGATAACCAGCACCTTGCGTGTTGCGCGCGCCGCTTGCATAAAGTCAAGACAGCTATCGACCGTCCAAAGCGGTGCCTTCCAGTCATCTCGTATGAATGTCACCCCACCATGCGTGGTGACAGGTTGCATGCGTCCGTCGAAAGGGGCGACGCTGGCGATGGCTTCAGCGCACTCTGCCAAGGTCATACCGACCGACAGTCCGCCACCGATGGCACCCAGCGCCGCGGGCAGCCAGTGTGTTCCGCAAAGCTGCGTGCGCACGTCGACCTGTTCGGCACCGTACACCAGCGTCATCTGAAGGCGCTTCGGCCACACCGAGCGCACGTCTTCGGCGCGCAAGGTCGCGGTTGGTGACCTGCCGTAAGTGATGACTTTGGCAACGCAGCCCTTGGCCATGGACAGCACGGCCTCATCGTCGGCATTGAGGACTGCCGTACCGCTTTCGGGCAGCGCGGCAACCAACTTACCAACCTCGCCGGCGATGCCATCGCGAGAGCCAAAGGCGCTCCAGTGGTCGTTGCCGACAACCGTGACGATACCGATGCTGGGACGAAACAGGACCAGCGGCGCGTCCATGATGCCGGGCTTGTCCTCGCTCAGTTCGGCGATGCAAAAGTCGTGCGCGGGGCGCAGGCGCAGGATGACTTTGGCCACTTCTGGCAAGGCATTGAGCGACGAGGGGTTGGACAGGCCACGTTGGCGGTAGGACAGCACGCCGTGCAGCAGTTCCTTGGTGGTGGTTTTTCCGGCACTCCCGGCAATGCCTATGAAGACCGGCTTGCGCAGGTGCCCTCGCCAAGCCTGCGCGACCTTGACAATGGCCCGGTCCACCCTTTGATCACCCACCAGCGTGCGAAAACGCCACGCCAAGGCGGCTGACAGACGTGCGGGGTTGAGTTTGGCGACCAGTGTCATGGCCTAGTTGGCTGGGCTGACGGTGGTGGTGAGAGATTCGCTGGGCGTCGCCGGTTCGGCTTTGGCCTCGGCGTCGGTGGTCGCGTCGGCCCTGCGGCGCCGGACCTGCGCCAGTCGCTTCAAGAAGGGCCAGCGGTACTGCGTGAGGTGGTAGATCCCGCGCTTGTGTTCGGTCCACTTGGTGTGCCAATCCATCAGACGGCCAAAGTACTCCAGCCGGTGAATTTGCCCTTGTTCAAACAACTCCTGTAGTTCCGCCTCGCGCAGCAAGAAGGCCGGCGACAAGGATGGGAACGACTCGTCGTAGGTAGTCTTCAATACGACCAGGACGCCCTGGCGAGACAGGCACAGATTCATGGCCACGACCTGGTCATTGAAGAGGTACTGGTACACGACGGCTTCACCGCTCAGGCTGGCTTGCTCCAGGAGTTCCCGGTAGTAGCGGCCCTGCGCGTTGTCGCGGTGAATGGCGGTGCCCTTGCTGGGCTTTCCAGCCAGCGCTCTCCATGCGCCCGTAGCGCGCCACGGCGGGCCCCATGTCGCCATGGTCACGCAGCACCTGCAGTGTCAGTTTGACGCCGTCCGCCGCCAGCTTGGCGCGTTGCTTGCGCATGTTCTGGCGCAGGTTCTTGCCGCGGGCGCTCCAGTACTCATCAAACGATCCTTTCAGATCGATCCAGCCGGTGTCGATGTAGTCGATATGCTGGCTGTCCTCGGTATCGGGCGTTCGGGGTGCTACGTGGGGATCAACCTGAGTAACCGACAAGCCCAGGCAGAAGCCGAGCGGGCCATGCAACAGGCTGCGCGCCAATTCCTGCAAGCGCAGGTGCGCCCCCGCTACCCAGGCCCCAAGCGGCACCTGAGACGGCTGAAAGGTCTGCCAGCGGAAACGATCCTGCGGCACCAACACGAACATCGCCACCACCTGCCCCCTCTGCGCGCCAATCAGCAGCCGCTCGGTACCCTGGCCCAGGGTGTTCAGCGCCGTACAGATGGCCCGGCCCGACAGAAAGGGCAAGTCGCAGCGCGCCGCGTTGAGCGCGTCCCAGCGCGCCAACAAGCCGGGGTCTTGTTGGAGGGACAGGGCGGGCAGATTGCGCCACCAGATGTGAAGGGTGGACATGGGATCGGGGGCGACGGCAGGGGGGGTGGTCATGGCGGCGCCCCTGACGGTGCGCGGGCGGGGGTGGCAAGCAGGGTCAAGATGGTTTGTGAGGTGTAAACGACATCCGCTTCGCTCAGGTCCTGATGGCACAGCAGTTGCAACACATGGCGGCTCCACAAGGGGCCCTGGTCCCCCGCCAGCGCCGGCGTGCCGGGCCAGATGCGGTCCCAGCGGAATACTGGCAAATGCTGCTCGCGCAGGGCCTGGTAAACCCGCTCGGCATCGTCCACCCACAGGGCAAAGACGTAGGGCGCGTCCGGGGTAGAAGCGGCGGTGCCGACCGCAAACAAGGGCCTGGCGCCGTGGACCGCGCCGAAGTGCCGGGCATACGCGGCAAAGTTCTGTTGCCGCCGTGTGACGATGCGCGAGCGGGGCAACGCTGACAGCACCTTGGCCGCCCATAGCGGCGCCTGGTCGACCCGTGCCATGTCGCTGTCCGCCAGCAGGGTGTGCGGGGTCGGTGCGGGCGCGCGCGCCGGTGAGCCCGAGGGCGGCACTCGGCGCGCGTTTTTGAGCCGAAACAGTGGGCGCAGCAGGTCAGCAAGCCCGGCCAGACGGTGGTACTGCGAGGCCAGCTCCAACACATCCAGCCAGCCTTTGAGCTGTGCCTTGAGGCCCGGCCGGGACAGCGTCAGCGCCGACAGCGCGCGCGTGTTGGACGCCAGTAGGCCGCCTTCGGGCACCGGAAAAAACTTGGTCAGACTGGCGGTGGCATAGTCGCCCCAGGCGCCAATCGGGCGCTCCCCGGCTTGCCCGAAAAAGCAGTGGGCGCAGTCTTCAATCAAGGCCATCCCGCGCTGATCACACCAATTGCGGACCTCGGCCAACGACTGGGAGCGCCCAAAGTAGTGTGAAACAATCATGGCCTTGGCCGCCTTGGCGCAGCTCGGGTCGATCCGCTCCAGATCGGGCAAACCGTCGCTGCGGATGCCAAAAAAGCTTGGGCAGAGTTGCGCCACGATGACGGGCGCCACCATGGTTGGACAGTGGTAACTTGGCACCAGCACGGCGCTGCCGGGCGGCAGGTGCAGGGCCACCAAGGCCTGATAAATCGCGGCGCGGCCACTGGTGACCAAGACGCTGTGGCGCAGATCGGTCACGCTGGTCAGCGTGGGGGCGTCGCGCGAAGTCAAGCTCGACCAGTCCAGCACCGGGCCGCGTGGCAGCGCCCGGCGCGCCGCCACGGCCAGCGGCGGTGCGGACAACTGGAATGACGGTACCGTCGACACGGTCGGGCTACTTGGCAGGTTCGACCGCCGGCGCGGAACTGGCCGGCGCCGGGGCCGGGGGTACCTCGGAAGGTGCGGGCGCTGGCGGGGGCTCAGTCCACTTGCCCACGCGCTGCAACTGATCGCGCAGTTCGGTTTGTCCAAAGCCCAGTGCCATCGCCTGGTGCGCCTGCGCCAATGCCTTGTCGTAGCTCTTCAGATCAAAATAGTGCAAGCCAATGTTGTAGTGCGTGAAGGCATTGTCTTTGGCGTGCACCGTGGCCAGTTCAAGCTGCGTATTGGCCTCGGGCAGCCGGCCCTGCTTGCCCAGGTAGGTGGAGTAGATCATGCGCACCACGGCGTCGTCGGGCCGGAAGGTGATGGCGCGCTCAAACCAGCACTGCACCGAATAGCGCGAGCCCACCGGTTGTGGCGTCTTCTCCTTCTCGCCCAGCCGCATCATGGCCATCAGCGCGCGGTGGTTGTTGGGGATGGCTCTGAGGGTGTAGTCGATGTCGGTACCGGGGCGGGCGCTGGTCTTGCCGCGGATCAAGGCCTCTACCTCGGGCGTGAAGTGTGCGCCCAGCACGATGGGGAGCTTGTCGCGGTCGGTACGGTAGTCGAACGGGCCATATTGCCCTTCACTGTGCAGTGGGCCGCAACTGGAGCCCGCCGTCTGGGCAATGGCTGGCGCGGCCGCCATGAGGCAGAGCGCCCACCCAAAACGGCGCAACCACGCGGTTGGGCGTTGAAATTCGAATTCTGCGTGGCACATAGTCCTACTCCCATTCATCATTGTTCACAGCATGATTGCCGACTCACGTGGCTTGTCGTCGGTGCGCCCGAACAAGCCCCTGAGTTTGGCGATTATCAACTTCAAGGGCCGAGCCAAGGCTTCCTGGCACATGCCCAGGGCGCCCGACAGAGTCTTGGAGTTGTAGGCCACGATGCCCCAGCGCTCGCGGCGCCGGTTCATCCAGGCCTGCTTGTACGGGTCGTTGCCAATCAGGTAGTCCACTTCCAGCACCTGGTCCTCTTCCATGACGTGCTGCATCAGCAAGGCGGTTAGCAAGGTGCCGGGTGCGTAACTCTTGTAGTCCTCGTCATAGGCCAGCTTGTAGATGCTGGCCCGCCCGTTGGAGACGATCCAGATTTGGGCCGCCACCGGTTTGCCGTCGATCCAGGCCACGCCCAGGCGCAACCAGCCGCTGGCGGCGCAGGTGCGCGCCAGGCCGGGTACAAACGCCGGGTAGGGTTCGGGTTTCTTCCAGCTACGGGCGTAGACCTGCTCGTAGGCGCCAATCCCGCGGTCCAGCGCGTCGCCGCCTTGAATCAGTTCAAGCGTGCCGCCATCGTGCGCGAACTTTTTGCCCATGCGTTTGATGGTGTTGCGCAGGCTGCCGTGCCGACTGGCCAGGTAACCGGCCCAGTCGTCAAAGGCCGCCAGGTGCCAGTTGACAAAACAGAAGAACGCGAACGGCGCCAGGCCGGCTTCGCGCAGGCCGCCAAACAGCAGGCGGTAGGCCTGCGACCGTGGGTCCATGGGGGCAAACCGCAGCGAGGCGACCGGCGCGTGCGCGCTCAACACGGCACGTATCAGGGGCACCAGATCCCGGGCCTTGAGCCCCGGCGCCAGGGCCGGGGCGTACAGGGCGGTGTAGTAGTTGCTGAGTGACTCGACCTGCTTGCCCTGGCGATGCTGGACGATTTGCACCGGCAGCACTGCGATCGCCTGCTCACCCTGACGCAACACGTAGAAACGCACCCCCGCATGGTCAGCGAAGACGGCGTCGGTGAGGTTGCTGTACCAGGCCGCGCCGCATTGGAAGTCGTCCCTTTCCGCCAGCGCGAACAGCTTGTGCAGGTCCGCCGGAAACTGCGAAGGATGGTAGAGCACCTCCACCCTGCGGCCCGCGCCGTGCTCGGCGAGGGGGTCGGGCACCGGCACGATGGACTTGCGCAGTGCGTTGGCGATTGGTATCAGCGTGGCCGCCAGGTCGTTGCGGTACACGCTCACGTGTTCGATCCAGCGTTGATCCGTGGCCCACGAGAGCTGGTCCGGGTTCGCGTCGGTGTAGAACTCGATCACACCACCGGGAAGGAGCTTGAAGGCTTGCTCGACCACGCCGCGCAACAGCAACCGGCCAGGGGCATACTTGTCAAAAACTTCGTCGTAGGTGGTCTTGAGGATCACCAGCATGGTGGCGCTGGCAATGGTCAGGCGCGAGGCCGCGAGCCGCTCGCCAATCCACAGTTCGTAGACGGTGGCGCCGCCCGAGCTGCAAAAACCACGCAGCACCTCGCCATAGAAGCGGCCCTGGACATTGTCACTGCCAATGGCCGTGCCTTCGAGCCCCTTCCAGCCCTTGGATTCCAGCGTGGCGTAGCGGTCGACTGCGGCGCCAATGGCGTCGGAATCGGAAATGCAGACAACGCGCGCGCTCTGACCGTCTTCGTCCAGCCGGCGCTCGTAACGCCGGATGTTCTTTTGCAACTGCTTGGAGCGCTTGGCCCAGTAGGTCTCAAAGTCGCCGTCCAGACGGATACTCATCGTTAGCGCGTGTTCCTGCGTGCTGTGGTCGGAACTGGCGGGCAAGGCGACGGCGCCAAAAGCTGGGTCGTGACACAGGAAATCAATCTGCCCGACCAGGCCCGGAAGCTGCCGGATCAAGGGCCTGACCTGCCGCGCATCGCTGATCAGCACCGGGCCAATCTGGGCTTGCGCGGGCAGAAAAGTAGTCCAGATGCCCAGCCCCTTGGGCCTGAGCAGGCACATCGCCTGAGGCCCCTTGTCGGTCTCCAGCACGCACAAGCGCACGGAGCCATCACCAAAATGCCGCAGCAAACCTTCGACAAAACGACTGTCCAACATCGGGTTGGCCTGGAACTGACGCCGGTTCAAGGCGTCCCAGGCCGGTGCGTGGACGCCGAGCGTACCGTCCAGTTGGATGATGCTCCAATGGGGCATCAATGGGTCCCAACCCGGTCGATGCATGGCTGCAGTTCTGTTCGAGTCAATTGTTGGTCCATGGCATGGCGGAGTGCGGATTTTGTCAGATTGAGCCAGCCCTGTGTTGACAGCCGCGGTGCGACACGCGGCGAGCTATTTGCCGCGAAAGCGCGCGACCAGCAACACCGCCCCCAGCACCAGTGCGCCGGCCACGATGCCAATGATGCCGTCCAGCAGGCCGTACACGCCGACGGTCATCAGCATCGCAATGCCCGCCAGCACCGCAACCTTGGTGGTGAACGGGCTGGCCGCCACCGTGCCCAGGGAAATCACGATGATCTCGGCCGACAGGATGAAATCGGTGCGCACCGCGCCCTTGATCCTGCCCTGCTCCAGCGCCACCAGATCGACTGCCGGGTCGATCAGGGCCTGCGTCAGCGCCCGGTGGTGGGCGTCGTCCTCGGACTGGCTGTGCAGGAACTTGTGCGCGAGTTTTTCGAAACCTTCGAAACACAGGTAGGCGCCGCCCAGCATCAGCAGCGGCGTGATGGCCCAGGGCGCAGCCACGCTGATGGCCAGCGCCGCCGGTACCAGGATTGCCTTGTTGACAAGGGAGCCACGCGCCACCGCCCACACTACCGGCAGCTCACGGTCGGCACTGACGCCGGACACCTGTTGCGCGTTGAGCGCCAGATCGTCGCCCAGCACACCGGCGGTCTTTTTGGCCGCCACCTTGGTGAGGACCGAGATGTCATCGAGCAGCGTGGCGATGTCGTCAAGTAGGGCGAATAGGCTGGAGGCCATGGCGGGTAGGGGTGTGGAGCGGGGACAAATTTGTACGATCAAGGATATTGCCGCCGTGAGTGCAATATCCGCAAAATGTCAATCACATCGGTGCCGACCTGATACACCAGGATGTAATTTGGATGCACGACGTGTTCACGTGTGCCGGGCGCGCGGCCAGGGCGAAATAGATAGGGCATGAGCGGAAGGTTCTCCGCCGATTGCACGATGGCAGCGTAAAGTGTTTGCGCCGCCGTGGCGTTGCGTTGCTCTATGTAGTCAATGATTTCCACCAAGTCGGTGGTCGCCTCGTCAGACCACCGAACGGTTTGCACGGGCTTTGCGGCGCTCTTCGAGCATGGCCTGAACTTTGGCCAGGGCGGCATCGTGCGGCAGGCGGGGTTTTTCGCTGCGCATCGCTTCCTCAACCCTGGCGCGAAACCACAGGTCATAGCTGGCTTCCTGTTCTTCCGTCTCGAACTCGGAAACGATGGGGGAGAGCACGACACTCATGGGCGAAGGTTAGCACAAAGCGTGTGCATCACCAAACAGCGACAGCCACCTCTGACCGGTACCGCAAGCTCCTCACGCGTAGCGTTTGCTGCGCAAATTGTTCTTCATTTCCTTGAACATCGGCAGCAGCGTGTCGCTGCCGATGCGCAGGGCCACGCAGGTGGCCAGCACGTCGATGATCATCAGGTGCAAGAGGCGCGACACCATCGGGCTGTAGCGGTCGTAGCCTTCCGGGTGGTCGGCGGCCAGGTGAATGTGCCCGGCGGCGGCCAACGGCGAGCCGCTGGCGGTGATGACGATGGTGGTGGCGCCGTTCTTGCGCGCAATGTCCACCGCGTCCATCAAGTCACGGGTGCGCCCCGAGTTGGAGATCACCACCACGCAATCGCCGGGTTTGAGAATGGACGCGCTCATCACCTGCATATGCCCGTCGCTGTAGGCGATGGTGTGGATGCCCATGCGAAAAAATTTGTGCTGCGCGTCCTGCGCCACGAAGCCGGAATTGCCGACGCCAAAAAACTCGATGCGCCGACCATGGTGGTAGGCCTGCACCAGCGCGGTCACCGCCTTGTCGATGGCGACGCTGCTGGCATCGTTGCGGTACTTCAAAAAAGCCGCCACCGTGTTGTCGATCACCTTGACCATGATGTCGTTGGTCTTGTCGTCGCTGTCGACGCTGCGGTGGATGAAGGGCACGCCTTCGCTCACGCTGCCGGCCAGCTTGAGCTTGAAGTCGGTCAATCCGTCGTAACCCACGCTACGGCAAAAGCGCACCACCGTGGGCTTGCTGACGTGGGCGCGGTCGGCCAGCTCGCTGACCGGCAGGTTGGCAAAGGCGCGCGGATCGCTCAGCACCAGTTTGCCCACGCGCTGCTCGGCCGGGGCCAGGGAGGGCAGGGAGGCTTTGATTCGGTCCAGCATGATGTCAGCTCCAGTTTGCAGTCTGTCATTGCGGCCCCGAGCCGCAATCCACCGCCGATGACCAGCGTTGTGGCCGGCGAGACATGGATTGCGGGTCACGCCCGCAATGACAAAGTTACTTCGGTTCGGCGCAAGGCGTGTGAAACACACCGCTACCCTAACTCTCTTCGCTCCAGCAAAACCCGTCGCGCGCAATCATGGCGCTCGACGCACTGGGGCCCCAGGTGCCAGCCGCATACAGGCGCGGACCCTGCGAGTCGTTTTTCCAGTGTTCCAGAATCGGCTCGACCCAGCGCCAGGCTTCTTCCTGCTCGTCGCTGCGCACAAACAGGTTCAGGCGGCCATCGATCACGTCGAGCAACAAGCGCTCGTAGGCGCCAACGCGCTCGGCGCCAAAGCGCTTGTCAAAGTCCAGGTCAAGCTGCACCGGCGCCAGGTTGTTGGAGTTGCGCCGGTTGTCCTGTCCTTGCGCCAGCAGGTGCAGCTCCAGCCCGTCCTTGGGCTGCAGGTTGATCACCAGGCGGTTGGCCACGCCGATGTTGGAGTTGAAGATGGCGTGCGGCGTGGGCCGAAAGTTCACCACGATGCGCGCGTCGCGCCCGGCCAGCCGCTTGCCGGTGCGGATGTAGAAGGGCACGCCGGCCCAGCGCCAGTTGGCAATCTCGGTGCGCAGCGCGACAAAGGTCTCGGTCTGGCTCAATGCCTGTACGCCGGGCTCGGCGCGGTAGGCGCTCACCGCCGTCCCGCCGATGACTCCCGCCGAATACTGGCCGCGAATCACGTCCTGTTTCAGTGTCTCAGGCGTCCACGGCGCCAGTGATCGCAACACCTTGAGCTTTTCATCGCGGATGGCGTCGGCGTGCGAGTTGATCGGAGGCTCCATGCCGATGGCACACAACAGTTGCAGCGCGTGGTTTTGCACCATGTCGCGCAGCGCGCCGGTGTTTTCGTAGAACGCGCCACGCTTCTCGACGCCAATGTCTTCGGCAATCGTGATCTGGATGTTGGCAATATGCTCGCGCCGCCACAGTGGCTCGAACAAGGCGTTGCCAAAGCGCAAGGCGAACAGGTTTTGCACCGCCGGTTTGCCCAGGTAGTGGTCGATGCGGAACACCTGCTTCTCGCCAAACACCTGGCGCACGGTGGCGTTGATGGCGCGGTTGGAGGCCAGGTCGTGCCCAAGGGGCTTCTCCAGCACGATGCGGGTGGTGGGCGTGTTCAGCCCGGCTGCGGCAAGCTGCTCGCACACGGTGGTAAACAGGTTGGGCGCGGTGGCCACGTACATCACCACCGTGTCGGTGTGGCGCTGCGCCAGCATGGCGGTCAGCTTGGCATAGTCGTCGGGCTTGGACAGGTCCATGCGGACGAAGTCGAGCAGGGCGGCGAAACGCTCAAACTCGCCGTCACCGGGGCGTTTGGCCAGGTCCACGCCGTCAAAACGGGCGCGAATCAGCGCGCGGTACTGCTCGGCGCTGAGGTCGTCGCGCCCCACGCCAATAATGCGGCCGCCTGCGGGCAGGGTGCCGTGGCGAAAGGCCTGAAACAGCGCTGGCATGAGCTTGCGCCAGGCCAGGTCGCCAGTGCCGCCAAACAGAACGAGGTCAAAAGACATAACAAAAAGCCGGTTACATAAAATTTAGGAAGTAATGTAACTTTATTTCACGGATAATTCAACTTCGCCTTTTTTAGATCAGTTTCTTGCGAGACAGACCGACACCGTGCGACGCGCTGTCCTCAGTCAATGGTCACAATTCACGACAGACGTTGCCGTCATTGCGAGCAGGCGCAGCCGACGCGGCAATCCACCTCGGCGCGCCAGCATGGATCGCCACGGCCTGTCGGCCTCGCGATGACGGGGCTTAAGTCGCATTGGCTTGCGTCATCCATTTCATAAGGATCCCTGGATATGAACCAACTCGACGCCCTCAAGCAATTCACCACCGTGGTGGCCGACACTGGCGACTTCAAGCAGCTTGGGGCCTATCAGCCGCAAGACGCCACCACCAATCCTTCGCTGATCCTCAAAGCGGTACAAAAGGCCGACTACCAGCCGCTGCTGGCCGGCACGGTGGCCCAGTACCGGGGCCGACCGTTCGATGAGATCATGGACCGCCTGCTGGTGCGTTTTGGTTGCGAGATCCTGTCCATCATCCCCGGACGCGTCTCGACCGAGGTGGACGCGCGCCTGAGTTTCGACAGCAGTGCCACCGTGACGCGCGCCGAGCGTCTGATCGAGTTGTACCAGGCGCAGGGCATCCACGTGGACCGGGTACTGATCAAGGTTGCAGCCACCTGGGAAGGCATCCAGGCAGCGGCGCAACTGGAGCGCCGTGGCATCCACACCAACCTGACGCTGCTGTTCTCGTTCTGCCAGGCGGTGGCCTGCGGGCAGGCCAAGGTGCAACTGATCTCGCCGTTTGTCGGGCGCATTTACGATTGGTACAAGAGGGCAGCCGGTGCCGCCTGGGATGAGGTCGCCAACTCGGGGGCCAATGACCCGGGCGTGCAATCGGTGCGGCAGATCTACAACCACTACAAAAAGTTCGGCATCGCCACCGAGGTGATGGGCGCGAGTTTTCGCAACGTCGGACAGATCACGGCGCTGGCGGGTTGTGACCTGCTCACCATCAGCCCCGAGTTGTTGGCCAGTCTGGCAGCTAGCGAGGCGCCGCTGGCGCGCGGCCTGGATGCCAGCATGGCCCGTAACCTCGACTTGCCGGCGGTGAGTTATGACGAGGCGGGTTTCCGCCTGGCGCTCAATGAGGACGCGATGGCCACCGAGAAACTGGCCGAGGGAATCCGCGCTTTTTGCGCGGATTCCATCAAGCTTGAACAACTGATGCTGGCAGCGTGAGATGAGCCGGCCTCGCTGCGACCAAACCCCGGCTTGGGGGGCGCTGCAAGTGGCCCTCGCCGCCCGAGGGCGTGACTTCGACTTGCGCACCGCCTTTGCGCAAGATGCCCAGCGCTTCGAGGCCTTCAGCCAGAGCGCGCCGCATGTGTTCGCGGATCTGTCCAAGAATCTGCTGGACGCCGCGACCGAGCGGCTGTTGTTCGATCTGGCGCGCCAGTGCGAGCTGTTGCAGCACCGCGACGCGATGTTCGCCGGCCAGGCCATCAATGCCACCGAACAACGCGCGGTGATGCATTGGTTATTGCGTTATCCGGCTGCAGGCCATGACCAGCAAGCACAGTTTGATATCAAAAACGTAGCAAGCGAGTCAAGACAGGTGCACGCCACGCTGGACGCCATGCTGGCCTATGCCGAGACGGTGCGAGCCGATGCGGCCATCACCGACGTGGTCAACATCGGCATTGGTGGCTCCGACCTGGGCCCGCAAATGGCGGTGCTGGCGCTGGACGACTTCGTGACGCCGGATAAACGGTTTCACTTTGTCTCGAACGTGGATGGCCATGAACTGGCCGCCGTGTTGCGCCGGGTCAAGCCAGACAGCACGCTGTTCGTGATTGCCTCCAAGACCTTCACGACCACCGAGACCATGACCAACGCGGCCTCGGCCAAGCGCTGGTTCGAAGCCCAGGGTGGCAGCGACATCGCCCGGCACTTCTGCGCCCTGACCACCAACGTGGCGGCAGCGCAGGCCTTTGGCATCAGCACCACCTTCGGATTCTGGGACTGGGTCGGCGGCCGGTACTCGATGTGGTCGGCCATCGGCCTGCTGATCGCCATTGCCGTCGGGGCGCAGGGGTTTCGTGACTTGCTGGCTGGCGCGTTTGAGATGGACCAGCACTTTCGCACCGCGCCGCTGGAGCAGAACCTGCCAGTGCGCCTGGGTCTGCTCGATGTCTGGTACCGCAATTTTCACGGCTTCACCAGCCGCAGCATTGCGCCCTACCGCAGTGCTTTGCGCCGCCTGCCGGCCTACCTGCAGCAACTGGAGATGGAGAGCAACGGCAAGCGGGTCGACCTGGCCGGGCAGGCGCTGCCCTACGGCACCGCCCCGGTCTTGTGGGGCGAGTCTGGCACCAATGGCCAGCACGCTTACTTTCAGATGCTGCACCAGGGCACGGATGTGGTGCCGGTGGAGTTCGTCGCGGTCAAGAAGCCGCGGCATGCTCTTGAGGGCCACCACAACAAGCTGCTGGCCAACGTGGTGGCGCAGGCGCAGGCCTTGATGGTGGGGCAGACCGACACGGGCGGCCACCGGCACTTTCCCGGCAACCGGCCAAGCACCTTCCTGCTGCTGGACGAACTCACACCGACCAGCCTGGGCGCGCTGATCGCGTTGCAGGAGCATCGTGTCTTCGTCAGCGGTGCGATCTGGGGCATCAACAGCTTTGACCAGTGGGGGGTTGAGTTGGGCAAGGTGCTGGCCAAGGGCATCGAGGCGGCGCTGGCGGGCGGCGAGGTGGCTGGACTGGACGGCTCGACCCACGGCCTGTTGCAACGCCTGGCGCCCTGACCAGGTTTGCACATGAACCTGGTCTTCGATTTCGGCGCGGTCCTGTTCCGCTGGCAGCCCGAACTACTGATGCAGGCGCATTTTGCCGAACGGGCGACCAGTGCCCAGGCCGCGCGCGAGTTGGCGCGCACCCTCTTTCACCATCCCGACTGGCAGAGTTTCGACCGCGGCGCCATCGCCGAGCACGACCTGGCCAGCCGCACCAGTGAGCGCCTGAACTTGCAACCCGCAGCGGTGTTGGCCCTGCTGGAGGGCATCGAGGCGCACCTGACGCCGGTGCCGGCTACGGTCGCGCTGCTGGAACGGCTGTGTCAGCGCCGGCGCGAGCAGGCTGGCATGCGCTTGTTTTTCCTCTCCAACATGCCGGTTCGTTTTGCGCGCATGCTGGAGCGCCGGCATGACCTGGCGAACTGGTTCGACGGCGGCGTGTTCTCTGGAGACGTTCACCTGGCCAAGCCCGAGCCAGGCATCTACCAGTTGTTGCAACAGCGCTATGACCTGGACCCGGCGCGTACGACCTTCATTGACGATCTGCAGGCCAACGTGGACGCGGCAGCGGCGCTGGGCTGGCGGGGCATCCGGTTCGAGTCCGCATCGCAACTGGAGGGCGATCTGACGGCCGTGCTCGGACTGGCGTCGGCTCACCGACAATAGGGGCATGACCAATTTGCCCCGCAACGAGACGCGAACGGTGGCGCTGACCTGCAATTGATGCTGGCCGACCTTGCCCCCGCCGCCCCCCTGCATGTGTCCGAGCCGGGCCGTGCCATCCTGCATGAGGTGTTCGGCTACGAACACTTTCGCGGGCCCCAGCAGGCCATCGTCAGCCACGTGGTGGGTGGCGGCGACGCCCTGGTGCTGATGCCCACGGGTGGCGGCAAGTCCCTGTGTTACCAGATTCCGGCGATCGCGCGACAGCGCGCCGGCCACGGCACCACGGTGGTGATCTCGCCGCTGATCGCGCTGATGCACGACCAGGTGGGCGCCCTGCACGAGGCCGGCGTGAGCGCGGCCTTCCTCAACTCGACCCTGACCGGCGAGGAAGCGTCGGCGGTCGAGCGGCGCATGCTGCGCGGCGAGCTGACCCTGCTGTATGCCGCACCGGAACGCGTCACCACGCCGCGTTTCCTCGCGCAACTCGATTCGATGCAAGAGCGCGGCAAGCTAAGCCTGTTCGCCATCGACGAAGTGCATTGCGTCAGCCAGTGGGGCCATGACTTCCGCCCCGAGTACCGCGCCTTGACGGTGCTGCACGAGCGTTACGCCAGCGTGCCGCGCATTGCGCTGACCGCCACCGCCGACGCCGTGACGCGCGAGGACATCGTGGAGCGGCTGCAACTGGAACAGGCGCACACCTTTGTCAGCAGCTTCGACCGGCCCAACATCCGCTACACCATTGTCGAAAAGAAGGACGCCGCCCAACAACTGCTGCGCTTCATCGGCGACGAACACGCTGGCGATGCCGGCATCGTCTATTGCCAGTCGCGCAAGCGGGTCGAGGAAGTGGCGCAGATGCTGTGCGACGAAGGCATGGATGCCTTGCCCTACCACGCCGGGCTGGACAGCAAGGTGCGCCAGGCCAATCAGGACAAGTTTCTGCGCGACGAAGGCATCGTGATGGTGGCCACCATTGCTTTTGGCATGGGCATCGACAAACCTGACGTGCGTTTTGTGGCACACCTGGACATGCCCAAGAACCTCGAAGGTTACTACCAGGAAACTGGCCGCGCCGGGCGCGATGGCCTGGCCGCCAATGCCTGGATGAGTTATGGCCTGCAAGACGTGGTCAACCAGCGCCGCATGATCGACGAAAGCCCCGCCGGCGAGGTCTTCAAGCAGGGCCTGCGCGGCAAGCTCGACGCCCTGCTGGGCCTGGCCGAGGCCACTGATTGCCGCCGCGTGCGCCTGTTGACCTACTTCGGTGAGGCTTCGCAACCGTGTATGAATTGCGACAACTGCCTGAGTCCACCTGCCGTGTGGGATGGGACCGATGCGGCGCGCAAACTGCTCAGCACCATCTACCGCGTGCAGCAGGCCAGCGGCATCAGCTTTGGCGCTGGCCACATCATGGACATCGTGCGTGGCAAGCAGACCGAGAAGGTGGCCCAGTTTGGCCACGAGCGTTTAAGCACCTTTGGCATTGGCGCGGCGTTCAGCGAGCAGCAACTGCGCGGTGTGTTGCGCCAACTGATTGCCATCAGCGCAGTGTCGGTCGACGGGCAGGCGTTTAACACCCTGCAGCTCACCGATGCCTCGCGCGCGGTGCTCAAGGGTGAGGTGGCGGTGTCGCTGCGCGAGTCGGTTTCCACGCCCAAGGCGCGGCCCGCCAAGTCGGCCAAATTCCTGGGCGCCAAGGCGGGCGCCGTCAAAGCGCCGCTGGCGCTGGATGCCCAGGGTGAACAACGTTACCTGGCACTCAAGGCCTGGCGCGCCGAGGTGGCGCGCGAACACAACCTGCCGGCCTACGTGATCTTCCACGACGCCACGCTGGCCGCCATCGCCCAGCGTGCACCCCAGTCACGAGATGATTTGCAGGGCATCAGCGGCATTGGCGCGAAGAAGCTCGAAGCCTATGGCGACGAGGTGCTGCGGGTGGTGGCGGGGGCTTAGGACTACTTGGCAACCAGCACCAGCACACCGCGACCACACAGGCCGTAGACCGTGCTTTCCCCGCCAATCGCGTCCTCGGCGCCCGGTGTGCGGACCTGATTGGCGCCTTCGGCCCAAGCGCAGGTGTCGGTGCTGCGGTACCAGCTCCGGCCGGCTCCGGGCCAGGGCAAGCTGAAGTTGACCGGCGCGCTCCAGGCGTTGTAGGCCACGTAGATGGCCGAGGTGCTGTCGCCCAGTTCGCTGCCGTCAATGCGCCAGGCAATGGCGTGGTTGGCCGGGTCGCTGAAGTAAGTGGCATCGGCCTGATAGCCGTCGGGCTTGAACCAGCGCAACTGTTCCATCACGTTGCCGTTGTTGTCGTTGCTGGCGTAGAAATTGGCCGGGCGCAGCGCCGCGTGCGCCTTGCGAAACGTGATCATGCCCTTGGCAAAGGCCTGGAAGTTGGCCTGATCGGCGCTCCAGCTCCAGTTGAGCCAGTTGGCGCTGGAGTCCAGGTTGTAGGGGTTGTTGTTGCAGTTCAGGCTGCGCAGCGCCTCGTCGCCACCCACCAGCATTGGCACGCCGGCCGACACCATCATCAAGGCCAGCCCGGTGCGCGCTGCCTGGCGCTGGCTGGTGGCGATGCTGCCCTGGTCCCAACTGTTGTTGTGATCGTCACCACCGTCGCTCGGCCCCAGTGGCCAGGCCTGGTTGTTGTTCTTGCCATTGCAACTGTACAAGTCCTTGAGGGTAAAGCCGTCGTGCGCGGTGATGAAGTTGACCGAGTGCCAGGGCTTGCGGCCGTCGTCGCCATACAGGTCGCTGGAGCCTGCGAAGCGTGAGGCCAGTTGGCCCGTTGTGATCACTTCCGAGCCGAGTTTGTTCTGGGCCTTGCGTACCGTGTCGCGGTAGATGCCATTCCACTCGGCCCAGCCGCTGGGGAAGCCGCCCACCTGGTAAGAGTTGCCGCCAATCGCCCAGGGTTCGGCAATCAGGTCCACGCCGCTGCCGCCCGCCGCGGGGCGCGGCGGCAGTTCGGCCACGATGCGGTTGAGTGCGTTGGCCGCGTCCATTTTGTCGAAGTTGAAGCAGCCGTGCTCGCAGGTGTTGCCCAGCACCGAGGCCAGGTCAAAGCGGTAGCCGTCCACGCCCAGCGTGTCGCGCCAATAGGCCAGTGAATCGACGATCAGGTTCTGCGCCACCGGGTTGCGGGTGTTGTAGTTGCCACCCACGCCGGTGTTGTCCCAGGACGATTGACGGTCCGTGGTCAGGCTGTAGTAGGTGGGGTTGTCCAGACCACGCATGCCGTACAGGTTGTAGGTCGTGGTGTCCGCCGGGTTCCAGGCGCCACCTTCGCCGGTGTGGTTGTAGACCACGTCGATCAGCACTTTGATGCCCTGGTCATGGTAGGCCTTGACCATTTCCTTGAACTCGCGCGTTGGGCCGCCGGGCGTCTTGTCGTAGGCAAAGCGGCGGTCCGGCGCGAAGTAGTTCAGCGTCATGTAGCCCCAGTAGTTGTCGCCGGTGGCTGAATTTGGATCGGCGTCGTTGGTGTCATTCTGGGTCTCCTGCACCGGCAAGAACTCGATGGCGGTGACGCCCAGACTAGCCAGGTAGGCGGCTTTCAGGCCCGCGCCTTTGTAGGTGCCGCGGTAGATGGCGCTGACGCTGGCGTCGTTCATGGTCAGGCCGCGCACGTGGGCCTCGTAGACGATGTCGTCCTTGAGCGCCCGCGTCGGTTTGGTGCCGATGGATTGGGTGTCGCCGGCCAGCACCATGCCTTTGGGGGCGACCGAGCCGTTATCCAGGTTGCGGTACAGCGCGCCACTGGCGTACACGGTGCCGTTGCTCATGGTGGCGGTGAGGGGGTCGTGGCTCAACTCCAATGCGTAGGGGTCGCTCAGCAACTTGTTGGGGTTGAAGCGGTTGCCGGCGGCGTCCACATCGCTGATAAACCCTACTGCCGTGCCCTTGGTCCAGGCGGTGCTGTAGGGCCAGTTCGGGCCCCAGGCACGGTAGCCGTAATAGACGGTGCCGACCACGCCGTAGCTGTTCAGGGTGGTGACCGGAATGCTCAGGCTCCAGATGTCGCCGGTGCCCTTGACCATCACCCGGGTGCGCTTTTCCTGCGTGCCGCTGGCGCTGCTGTACAGGTACAGCTCAATGCGCGTGGCACGGCTCGAATAGACCTTGAAGCTGACATTGGTCTGGGTGGCGTCGTAGCGCGCGCCGAGTTGGTTGGGGTTGATGGCGGCTTGCGCGATGGCTGCGCCCAACAGCGCGCAGACCATCATGGCGGTCAAGAGAATTCTTCGGAATTGCATGGATCGTCTCCTAGATCAGTTGGGGTCAGAGCACAGTCGCTTCGCAAAGTGGTCTGACCGGCAAGGTTTCAGATTTGAACGAGTTGAACAACGTCATCATCCGCTCGGAACGCGATGAATGTAGTCAAACAACAACTCAGTCTAGACCAGCAGAGTCCGAGTCTTCACCGGGTAAACCCATGGTTATCAACGGTTACACAATTATTTGATCCAAAACCTAGGGTTCGCACTTAGTTAAACAACAGCACGAAGCCGACGCTATTGGTTCGGGTTCGTGGCATGCTGGGTAAAAATCTTGCCCGGATTCATGATGTTGTGCGGGTCCAGCGCCTGCTTGATGGCGCGCATCATGGCCACTGCGCCGGCGCCGGTCTCGGTGACCAGAAAATCCATCTTGTGCAGCCCAACGCCGTGTTCGCCGGTACAGGTGCCGCCTAAACTCAGGGCACGGCTGACCAACTGGTGGTTAAGCCTTTCGGCGATTTCGCGTTCTTCGGGCTTGGCCGGATCGATCAGGTAGCCAAAGTGGAAATTGCCATCGCCCACGTGGCCAACCAGAAAGTAAGGGATGTCGGTCGCATCCGCCTCGGCAATCGAGTCCAGCAGGCAGTCGGCCAAGCGCGAGATCGGCACGCAGGTATCGGTCGAGATCGCGCGGCAGCCCGGCTTGGACTGGATCGCGGCAAAGTAGGCGTTGTGCCGCGCCGTCCACAGCCGGGTGCGCTCTTCGGGTGTGGTGGCCCATTCGAAGGCGTTGCCGGCATGCTCGCTGGCGATCTCCTGCACCAGCTCGGCTTGCTCCTTCACGCTCGCTGGCGAGCCATGGAACTCCATCAACAACAGGGGCTCTTCGCGCAGCCCCAGCTTGGCGTACTGGTTGACCATGCGCACGGTGTGTGCGTCGATCAGTTCCACCCGGGCAATCGGAATGCCCAGTTGGATGATCTGAATGGTGCTGCGCACAGCGGCCTCAATGCTGGGGAAGGAGCAGATCGCCGCCAGAACCGCTTCAGGCAGCGGGTAGAGCTTGACGGTCACCTCGGTGATGACGCCCAGTGTGCCTTCACTACCGACCATTAGCCGCGTCAGGTCATAACCGGCGGCGCTCTTCTTGGCGCGGGTGCCGGTGCGGATGATCTCGCCGCTGGCGGTGACGACTTCGAGCGCCAGCACGTTTTCGCGCATGGTGCCGTAGCGCACGGCGTTGGTGCCACTGGCGCGCGTGGCGGCCATGCCGCCCAAAGTGGCGTCGGCGCCGGGGTCAATCGGGAAGAACAGCCCGGTGCTCTTGATCTCGTCATTGAGCTGCTTGCGTGTCACCCCCGGCTGCACGGTGACGGTCAGGTCGTCGGCGTTGACGCAGAGGATTTGGTTCATGCGGCTGACATCGATGCTGATGCCACCCTGCACCGCCAGCAAGTGCCCTTCCAGCGAGGAGCCGACACCGAATGGAATCACCGGTACGCGGTGTTCGGCCGCAAGTTGGACCGCGCTGGAAACATCGGCGGTGGACTCGGCAAACACCACCGCGGCCGGTGGCGGTGCCTCAAACGAGGATTCGTCGCGCCCATGCTGCTCGCGCACCACCAGTGCGGTCGAACAACGCTCGCCAAAGTGTGCCTTCAAGGCGTCGATGAAGGCGGCTGGCACGGCGCGCTGGTGAATTTCGGGCAACAGGTGTTGGCTGGTGGCGGGGGCGTTCATGGTGGACTTCCTGTTACTTGGCGGGACAGACCTGTAGCTCTGTCCTCAACTGATTGTCGGATGTTGGTGCGCTTCAGTTTACGACGCGGGGCGGGGATAATCCTGCAACGATGCAGACAGACCAGGAATGATCAATGGGACAACGACTGACACAAATCGCCACGCGTACCGGCGACAACGGCACCACCGGCCTGGGCGACAACACGCGGGTCTCCAAGAGCAGCCTGCGCATTCACGCGCTGGGTGAGGTGGACGAACTCAACTCCAACATCGGCGTCCTGTTGTGCGAAGACATGCCCAGCGAGGTGCGCACGCTGCTGGTGGAGATTCAGCACCAACTCTTCAACCTGGGTGGTGAGTTGTCCATCCCAGGCTTTGAGTTGCTCAAGCCCGAAGCCGTGCTGGCGTTGGACGACGCGCTGGCGCAGCACAACGCGGCCTTGCCAAGACTGCAGGAGTTCATTCTGCCCGCGGGCACCCGCGCGGCGTCCCTCGCCCACGTCTGCCGCACCGTGGCGCGCCGCGCCGAGCGCGCGGTGGTGGCGCTGGAAGCGCAGGAGCCGCTCAAGGACACCCCCCGTCAATACCTCAATCGCCTGAGTGATTTGATGTTTGTGCTGGCGCGGGTGCTCAACCGCCACCGCACTGACGGCACGCTGGGCGACGACGTGTATTGGAAGAGCGAGAAGCTGGCCAAGGCACAGACCGAGTAGCCTCGGGCTGCGGCCCGTCGGCGGACAGCCAATATCCGACGATCAGTTGAGGACAGAGCTTGCCTGGAACAGTTGAGGACAGAGCTTGCCGCTGCGCGGCTGCGGTCTGTCCCGCAAGGTATCAGGTTAACGCTCTGCCTGCACCGCCATGGTGATGCGCGATACGCAGGTCAGCCCACCGGCTTCGTTGTGCAGATCGATGTGCCAAACCTGGGTGGTGCGGCCGATGTGAACCGGGCGCGCGGTGCCGGTGACCCAGCCGGCGGTGACACCCCGGATGTGGTTGGCGTTGATGTCCAGCCCCACCGCGCGAAAGCCCTCCGGGCAACTGAAGGCCGCGCCACAGGAGCCCAGGGTTTCGGCCAGCACCACGGACACACCACCGTGCAACAAACCATAGGGCTGGATGGTGCGCCGGTCGACCATGGCGATCCCCGAAGAATCCTGGTCCTGAATCTCTTTGATGTCAGGGTTGGGACTCGGTACCCATCCGTCGGTGTAGCCGATGGCACGTGGGGTTGCAAAGTGCTTGCCAATGTGATAACAAGTGATTACATTGATGCCATGTTCACAGTCAAACAGCTCCCGGAATTCTCGCAATGGCTGTTTGGCCTGAAAGATGGCATGACACACCGCCGGCTGGCGACCCGCCTGCGTAAGGCCATGCTGGGCAACCTTGGCGATGTCAGGCCCGTGGGCGAAGGGGTGTACGAGATGCGCGAGTTCTTTGGCCCAGGCTGGCGCCTGTACTACGTGCAGCGGGGCGAGGTGTTGATTGTGATGCTCGGTGGCGGCGACAAATCCACTCAGCAAGCCGATATTGCAACGGCTATAGCCTTGTCCAAAACCGTTTGAAGGAGATTGACCATGACCAAGAAAATCAATGTAGCCGACTTGCCCGACTTCGATATGACCGAGCATTTGCCTGACGATGAGGCCATTGCCCAATACCTGACGATTGTTCTGGAAGAAAATGACCCGGCTTTGCTGAATGCCGCTTTGGGGGACATTGCCAGAGCCCGTGGCATGACCGAAATGGCTCGCGCCTCTGGCCTGACCCGCGAAGCCTTGTACAAAGCCCTGCGCCCCAACTCGCAACCCCGCTTTGACACTATTGCCCGCGTGTGCACCGCCCTCGGCGTCAAATTGGTTGCTCAGGTAGCGCATACCTGATACAGACGGTCGGGTGTAGCTGCCCGTCCAATTTTCAACTTTCGACCAGGTGATCGTGATCGTCAGTGGCAACGGGCGGGTGGCGATGGTCTCGGGCGATACGATGGAAATCAGCCACGGTCTTAATCCCTTTGAATTCAGGGCGGGGATTCAGTCATGGCCGCGCAGCAATGGCGCTGTCGATGAGTCTTAATCCCTTTGAATTCAGGGCGGGGATTCAGTCTCCGAAGGTCGAGGCAGTCGAACCGGTCGCGTCTTAATCCCTTTGAATTCAGGGCGGGGATTCAGTGACCCGCTGATGTGGAACCCACTCACAGACGACGGTCTTAATCCCTTTGAATTCAGGGCGGGGATTCAGTTCGCTGCATACTGGAGATCACCGCATGCCCTGGTCTTAATCCCTTTGAATTCAGGGCGGGGATTCAGTCGTGTCGGCTGCCGGCTCTCTCAGCATGGCGGTCTTAATCCCTTTGAATTCAGGGCGGGGATTCAGTATTTTGGGTCGGAACCTCAAGGCCCGCGATGCGTCTTAATCCCTTTGAATTCAGGGCGGGGATTCAGTAACACCAAGGCAACCACCAAGGCAACCGCCAAGGTCTTAATCCCTTTGAATTCAGGGCGGGGATTCAGTGCCATACGGCAACGAGGTTACCTTCACCCCGCGTCTTAATCCCTTTGAATTCAGGGCGGGGATTCAGTAGCGGAGCGCACGGCCAACGCGCTCTGGCTTGTCTTAATCCCTTTGAATTCAGGGCGGGGATTCAGTACCAGTTGGGCAACAATGGCACCATGCCTACGTCTTAATCCCTTTGAATTCAGGGCGGGGATTCAGTCGCAGGATGGGCCATTAGCCGTCCAATTGTCGTCTTAATCCCTTTGAATTCAGGGCGGGGATTCAGTCTACCCTGCATGGGGCTTATAAGCGTTGCCTGTCTTAATCCCTTTGAATTCAGGGCGGGGATTCAGTTGCTTCTTCGACACCCGCGCGCAGTTCGAATTGTCTTAATCCCTTTGAATTCAGGGCGGGGATTCAGTCGGCGCCAAGCAAGCCACGCAAGCCGCAGCAGGTCTTAATCCCTTTGAATTCAGGGCGGGGATTCAGTCAAACTGCCGCAGCGCTGCATGCGCCGCGTGGTCTTAATCCCTTTGAATTCAGGGCGGGGATTCAGTCTACGCAAGCCACCATTAAATTGGCATGCCCAGTCTTAATCCCTTTGAATTCAGGGCGGGGATTCAGTATTGGCGTTGCCACCCGCAATGCAGGCCAAGGTCTTAATCCCTTTGAATTCAGGGCGGGGATTCAGTCGTTGCACAAGCCTAACCCGCAAGTCTGGCAAGGTCTTAATCCCTTTGAATTCAGGGCGGGGATTCAGTACCATGTGCTGTTCTGCAAGCTGGTTGATCAGCTTGTCTTAATCCCTTTGAATTCAGGGCGGGGATTCAGTTACCCGAGTGGCACAGTGCAGCCATCAAGGGCGTCTTAATCCCTTTGAATTCAGGGCGGGGATTCAGTGGCTCGCGCCGAAAAAATCAATTCCATCAATCACTTGCAGGTCTACTTGCCACCAGTTTGGGCGGTGGGCGAACCCAATCTTGTGGGTCACAACAAGTCCTTCGCGGTCACGAGCACGCCTTCGGGCAAGATGCCCGCGCCGAGGGTTGTTTTCCAGGTGTTTTCGGGCAGGCGGTAGGCGCGCACGTCGTCGGCATCCGCGTCGATCAGTTTGGCCATTTGCACCATCAGGTTGCCCGTTTTTGCGGCCGACGCGTCCACCTGGAAGACCGAGTATTGCACGGGCACGCCCTGCTTTTTCAAGAACTTGAAGACGCGCGCCAGCCGCCGGGGGTCGGCAATGTCGTAGGTAACCAGCCAGCGCGCGTTGGCGTGCAGGCTCATGGTTGCAATGCCCTCATGTGTGCATCTCTTTCATGGCCATGCGGTGCAAGCTGGCCAGATGCAGCGTGAGCGCGCTGGCGTTGACGCTGCTCCAGCGCTCAAACAGGGTGGTGATGGCGGCGTCGGCCTCGGCCTTGTCGGCCAGCGTGCCGCTGGTCAGGTTCATTTCGGCCCACAGCAGTTGGCACAGGTCTTCATCCAGGCTGGTGCCCAGTGTCGTCAGGCCCCACAGCACCGGCGCCACGCCGCAGCCTGCAAGCTGCGCGCCCACGTAGGCCAGGCACAGCGCGCGCAGGCCCGCGCCCAGGTGGCAGGTGAAGCGCCGGGCGTACACCCATTCGCGCTTGGTGCTTTCCCATTGCTGCGGGGTGATGGTGTCGGCGTGCTCGCGGCCCCAGCGCATCAGCACGTCCATGCGGCGCGCGCGCAGCCAGTTTTGGTAGCGCTCCGGGCCGTCGGCGCGCTCCAGCATTAGCTCCAGCGCGGTGGCAAACGAGGTGGTTTGGCGCTGTTGCGGATAGAGGGTGCCCACCGCTTCGCCCTTGGCGTCGAGCCAGGTGATGCCGATGCCCGCGCGCATGCACAGGGCCAGCGCGGCACCGCTCCAGTCCACCACGTCAGCGCTGCTGACCACCCGCGCCACGCGCGCCACCGGGTAACGCATGGTCTGGGCGCGCTGGTTGGTGACTACCAGGGCTTCGTCGGTGCAGGTGACGCGTTTGCGCTCGCGGCTGCCCAGGTACAGGGCGCGCGCGCCGGCACCGGGCTTGATGGCGCGCGTCGACAGGGCGGGTTTGGCAACGCTCATGCTTCGTCGCATTCGTCGTCTTGGTCGGGGTGTTGCAGCCACGCCTCGCCCTGTGTACGCAGGGCGCGCGCCAGCGCTTGGCACTGGCTGCGTAACCAACGCTGCCAGGGTGCGTTGTGTTTCTCCCACTCGGCGTAATAGATGGCGCGCCCGGCCTTGCCCAGCAGGCAGGCGCCTTTGTCCAGGCTGAAGTGCTCTTCGCGCAGCGTGCGCTCACGCAGCAGTTGCCATACCCACAGGTCCACCGCTGCGCGTAGCGGCTCGATCAAATCGCTGGCGAGTGATTCGCGCCCAAACGCTGGCCGGTGGTAGAAGCCCAGCAGCGGGTCGAGCCCGGTGGTGATGCACATTTGCACCGCCTGCGCGTGCAGCATGGTGTAGCTGAGCGACAGGCACACGTTGACCGGGTCGCGCGGCGGGCGGCGGTTGCGGCCGGTGAAGTTGAGCGCCGGGGCAAACACGCCGGCCAAACCACCAAAGTAGGCGCGGGCGGCGGCGCCTTCAAAACCGCGCAGGCTCTCAAGCGTGGGGAGGTCGGCAACTGGGTCGTCTGGAGCGGCCGTGGCCGCGCGGGCCAAGCTGGCCGCTGTTGCGTTCAAGCCATCCAGAATGGCGCCCAGCGACTCAAGCGCATCGAACAATGGTTTGCGCGCGTCGGGGCGCTGGTCTTGCAAGTGGCGCAGCGTGCGGCGCTGGCGCGCCAGTTTGGCGCGCACCACGGCGAGTGCCCATTGGCGGCACCAGGCGTCGTTCATGACTCGCTCGGCCTGGGCCAGTCGCACGGCGGCGTCGTTGTGTTGCGCGCCCAGCACGATGGCCACGCGCCGGGGGCTGCGCGGGCTCATCAGCACGGTGGTGGCGCCGGCCTCGGCCAGTTTCATCAGCACGCCGCTGTCCAGCCGGGTTTGCGCGCCGTGGATCACGCAGCGGTCAATCAGCTTGATGGGCACGGTGCCCCGGCGCACGCCAGCTTCATACAAGGCCAAGGTGTCGCCCTCGGTTTTGACTTCGAGTTGCGCGCGGTCGAGTAGCAGCAGGGCCATGGTGTGGGGTTTGTCGCTCAGTAGCTATCAAATGGGCAGCGCATGGTTACCTCAACACGCTGTAGCCGCGCCCACCCAGGCAGCGCGTGATGATGGTGCGTTGGTCGCGCTCGCCTTCAACCGCCCCGGCAGCCGCGCCGGTGACAGCGCCCACGGCGGCGTGCTGGTTGCGGCTGTAGCCACGGCGGCCAGCAGCGTGCCAAATACAGCGCCAGCCAACGCACCGGCAGCGGCTTGCTCGGCAGCGCCGGCAACCTGGCGGGCATACGCCTGGCATTCGCTCAGGTCAGACTCATAACGCGTGGCATCGGCGCCCCGCAGGTCCACGATGGGGCGGTAGTGCTCGCCGGTTGGCCGGGTGGCGCAGCCGCCGAGCAGGGCCAGGATCAGGATGCTGGCGACAGTTGTTTGGGTGCTTGTTTGCATGGTGCATCAGTCCGGTGTTGTGGTGCGCTCAGTGTCTGTCAACGATGGCCGAGAAACGCGCTTTTCTGGCTGCGAACAGCGTTTCTCCCACGCTTGATGGTCTGATCGATCAACCAGGGTAGTGGCCCGCGGGCCACTACCCTGGTTGCGGCGTTTGAGTTTGAGTTTGGCTTGGC
>JAUXWC010000142.1 GCA_030685025.1 Rhodoferax sp. | reverse complement strand
TGATCAGCACAAACGGTTGCGGCGGCTCAAGCCCGCGCACCTCGATGTGGATGTCGTCGCCCTCGGTCCATTGCTCACCGGGGCGGCGCGGGGTGGTGGCCTGGCTCATGACGCCAACTCGTCGCCCGCGCGCAGCAGGCCTGGCTTGCCGGCGCGCCAGCGCGCGTACTCGGTGCGCAGCAGATCGGCATGTTCACGCTCCTCGGCGGCCAACTCACGGTAGAGCTGCTGGGTGCCGGCATCGGCAAGGTTGGCTTGGGCGCAACTGTCGAAGAACGTGGCGGCACGCTCCTCCATGCCGATGGCAATGCGAAACAGGTTCGCCGGATCGGTCGGGCGATTGGGCACCCCGGCAAAAATCGCCGCCAGCTCCAGCTTGAATTCGTCACCGCTGTCGAGCGCGCGGGCGTGGTAGCGCCGCCGCAGCGTCTGCATGTGTTCCTGTTCCATGGCGGCGAAGCGCCCGAACAGATCTCGCAGGATCGGATCGGTACTGTCGGCGGCGGCACGTTGGTAGAAGGCTTGGCCGCCCAGTTCGATCTCGAAGGCCTTGCGCACCGCATCCAGCGCGGCGCCGCCCTCGATGTCGCGCGGGTTCACCACGGCGAGCTTGCCGCCACAATGCGGGCACAGGCCGTAGGGTAGGGCAAAGCCCTCACTGACCTTGGCGCAGTCGGTGCAGCGCCACTGCAGGCTGGCGTTGGCGCAGCAGATGTAGGACTCGTCGCCGTCGTCCAGCGGTTGATGGCATTTGGGGCACAGCATCACTCGGCTCCTTCACTGACACTGGCCGACTCCAGCGCCGTCGGTGGCACGAAGTCTTCCAAGTGCGCGGCATGGATCGGCCAAATGGCGCGGTCCTTCTGCAAATAGGTGGCAATGGCCTTGGCGGCGCGGCGTCCGGCGCTCATGGCCAGGATCACCGTCGCCCCGCCGGTCACGATATCGCCGCCAGCAAACACGCCCTGCAGATTGGTGGCCTGGGTGTCGTCATCGGCCACGATGTAACCCCACTGGTTGAGCGCCAGGCCCTCGGTGGCTTGCGCCACGATCGGGTTGGCCTTGGTGCCCAGCGCATAGATGACGGTGTCACAGTCCCACTCGACGAACTCGCCCTGCGGAATCGGCGAACGCCGGCCACGCGCATCGGGCTCGCCCAGCGCCATTTTCTCGACCCGGATGGCGCGCACGTCGCCCTCGTCATTGAGGAGAATCTCCACCGGTGCGTGCAGGAAGGAAAACTCGATGCCTTCCTCTTTGGCGTGGCGCAGTTCCTCGATACGTGCCGGCGCCTCGGCTTGCGAACGGCGGTAGACACAGCGCACGCTGGAGGCGCCCACGCGCTTGGCCACGCGCAGGCAGTCCATGGCGGTGTTGCCCGCGCCGATCACCACCACCCGGTCGCCCAGGCCAATGGGCGTGCCTTGGTACGGAAACTGGTCGCCGCCCATCAGGTTGACGCGGGTGAGAAACTCGTTGGCCGAGAACACCTGGCCGGCGAATTCGCCCGGAATACCGAGGAACGAGGGCGCCCCGGCGCCGGCCGCCACGAACACCGCGTCGAAGCCCATGCGATCAGTCAGTTGCGCCACCGTGAAGGTCTTGCCAATCACCTTGTTGGTCTGGAACTGCACACCGCAATCACGCAGGCGCTGCACCTCCTTGTCGATGATGTCGCGCGGCAAGCGGAACGACGGGATGCCGTAGCGCAGCACACCACCCACCACGTGCAGAGCCTCGTAGACCGTGACCTCGGCGCCGTACTTGACCAGGTCGGCCGCGGCCGCCAGCCCACCAGGGCCGGAGCCGACGATGGCCACCTTGCCCAACAATTTTTCGAACTGGGGCACCTTCTGTTTGGCGGGATGCGCGTTGTCGCCGACAAAACGCTCCAGGCGGCCAATCGCCACCGGCTCCATCTTGGCCTTGATCAGCACACACTGGGCCTCACACTGGCTCTCTTGCGGGCAGACGCGCCCGCAGACGCTGGGGAAGATGCTGGACTCATGGATGGTTTGCACCGCCGCATCGAGATCACGCACCAGCAGGTGGCGGATGAAGCGCGGAATGTCGATGCTCACCGGGCAACCGGCGATGCAGGTCGGCTTGATGCACATGATGCAACGCTCGGCCTCGCGCAAGGCGGATGCGTAGTTGTAGCCCAGGTTGACCTCGGCAAAGGTGCCTGAGCGCTCCACCGGGTCGCGCTCGGGCATCTTGACCTGGTGGCGCTCCAGCGCCGAGTACTTCTTGTAGGTGCGCTTGCCTTGCACGAACAGCTTCTCTTCGAGGCTGCAGATGTGCGCGGCGTCCTCGTTGGCCTGCGCCTCCTGCTTCTTGAAGCGCTTTTGGCGTGCGTGCAACTCTTTGAAGTCGACCTGATGGCCGTCGAAGTCCGGGCCGTCGACGCAGGCGAACTTGACTTGACCCGCGACGGTAACCCGGCACGAGCCACACATGCCGGTGCCGTCGACCATGATGGTGTTGAGCGAGACCATGGTCTTGACGCCATAGGGGCGCGTCGTGTCGACGCAGGCGTGCATCATCGGCATCGGTCCAATCGCCACCACGACATCGGGCTTGCAGGTGTCGAGCAGGTCCTTCAGCGCGCTTGTGACAAAGCCGGCGCGCCCGGTACTGCCGTCATCGGTGCAGAGGATGAGCTCGTCGGCGAACTCGGCCAATTTGTCAGCCCAGAACACCAGGTCCTGGCTGCGAAAACCAACGATGCAGGTGGTGTGATTGCCGGCCTGCTTGAAGGCCCGCAGTTGCGGAAAGATCGGCGCCACGCCCAGGCCACCGCCCACCAGCACCACATGGCCTGGCTTGCCAATGTGCTGCGGCAGGCCCAGCGGGCCAACAAAATCGTCGAAAGTGCCACCCGCCTGGTAGTGGTCGCGCATGTCGCGCGTGGTCTTGCCCAGCGCCTGCACCACGATGGTGACGGTGCCGCGCTCGCGGTCGAAGTCGGCCACGGTCAGAGGAATACGCTCACCGCTTTCGTTCAGGCGCAGCATGACAAAGTGTCCGGGCTGGGCGGCAGCGGCCACATCGGGCGCCAGCACCTCCCACAGAAAAGCGTTCTCGGAAAAGCGTTCGTGGCGAACGATGGTGTACATAGGGCGGTCTCTAGGGATGCTTCAGGCGCCGGACCAAAGTTGGTCGACCAGTTTGCGGGTCATGGCCAGCAGTACCCGGCGACGGTACTTGACCGGGGTGATGGTGGTCAGCAGCACATTGGAGGTCTTGCGCACCGCCTGGACCAGGGCCTCGGCATTGGCGGCGTTCCAGGGGGTTCCCACCAGGGCATCGGTGGGAACCATCAAGGGTGCCGAATTGGTGCCGGTGATGGCCAGCTTGAGCCCGCCAAGCGTGTCGCCGTCGCGCTGGAGCGCCACCGCGATCCCCGCCAGCGGGAAGTCGATCGCCTCACGGATGCGCACCTTCACATAGTCGGCTCGCCAGCGCGCGGCCGGCGGCACCACCACGGCCGTCAGAACCTCGCCGTGGCCCAGCGTCAACCAATGGGCGCCGTCTTCCCTGAACAACTGCGCCACCGGCAGCAGGCGCTGGCCGCCGGGGCCGGTTAGCTCGACCTGGGCGCCCAGCACCATCAGCGCGGGCGCCACGTCACCGTGGTAAGTGGCATAACAACGGTCACTCTTGACCACCACGTGACACTTGTCGCCCATGTACTTGAGGCAGTAGTCGTTGCCGCTGCGCCACCACTCACTCTGGTTGTAGAACACACAGCGGGTGTCCTGGCACAAGTTGCCGCCCAAGGTGGCGCTGGCGCGGTGGGTCGGCCCGGCCACCAGAGCCGCCGCCGTGGCGATGGCCGGCCACGCACCGCGAACCGACGCATCTTCGGCAATGGTCTCCAGCGCGGTACCGGCGCCGATGCGCAGGCTGCCATCGGGCAAGACGGCGATGCCGGCCAGATCGGCGATGGCACCCAGGTCCACCAAGGTAGTGGGCAGACCCAGGCCGCGACGCAGATTGGGCAGCAGGTCGGTGCCTCCCGCCAGCGCCTGGGCGCCTTCAGCCGACAAGACGGACACCGCCTCGGCCAGGGTGTTGGGGCGAAGGGTGCGGAACTCGGGCAGCAGGTTCATGGGGTCTCCGCCTTCGCGTCGAGCAGTTCGAGGATGCGATCCGGGCTGAGCGGAAAATTGGCACTGCGAACCCCCACGGCCTCGAACACGGCGTCGTGCACGGCGGGCAGGAATCCGGCCAGCATGCCTTCGGAGGCCTCCTTCGCACCGAAGGGACCGTTGGGGTCGAGACTCTCCACGATGATCACCTCGATGTCCGGGCTCTCCACGATGGTCGGCACCCGGTAGTCCAGAATATTGCCGTGCAGCATGCGGCCGGCGTCATAGCGGGTTTCTTCCGACAGCGCCTGACCCATGCCCATCCAGACCGCACCCTGGGCCTGGCCTTCCACCGCCAGCGGGTTGAGTGCTTTGCCCACGTCCACCGCCACCCAGACCTTGTGGGCGGTGACCTTGCCGGTGATCTCGTCCACCGAGGCCTCGACCACCTGCGCGGCGTAGCAAAAACCCATGGTGGCACCGATGGCGCTGCCGCGGATCTTCTTGTCGCCCTGGTATTCGATCGGACAAGTAAAGGTGCCCTTGACCGTGAGCGTGCCGGTGTCGACCAGCGCCGCCTTCACCACCTCGTGGTAGCTCAGGCCATTGGCCTCGCCACCAGCAACCACGAACATCTCGTCAATCACCTCTACATCCTGCTCGAAGGCATTGAGCCGCTTGGCGGCCGCTTTGACCAGGATGCCCTTGAGCAACTCGGCGGCTTGCAGCGTGGCGTTGCCCACCATGAAGGTGACCCGTGATGAATAGCTGCCGTTGTCCTTGGGCGTCAGGGCGCTGTCGGCCGAGATCACCCGGATGCGGTCCATGCTGACGCCCAGCACCTCGGCGGCGACCTGGGTCGCCATGGTATTGGAGCCCTGGCCGATATCGGCCGCGCCGGTCAGCAGGGTAATGCCGCCATCGAAATCGAGCTTCAGATTGACCGTGGCGTGCGGCTCGCCGGTCCAGTGCTTGGGCGTCGAGGTGCCCGAGACGAAGTGGGAGCAACCAATACCCAGCCCCCGGCCCTTGGGCATGTTGCCACGTCGCAGCGCCCAGCCGGAGGCCGCCTTGACCTTCTCCAGGCACTCGGGCAGGCCATAACTCATGACCTTCTGGGCGTACATCGTGGTGTACGGGATCTCCGGCAGCAGATTGACTTGCCGGACCAAGATGGCGTCGATGCCCAGCTCGTGGGCCATCTCGTTCAACAAGGCCTCAAAGGCGGCGCGTGTGTCCACCGTGCCATGACCACGCATGGCGCCACACGGTGGCGTATTGGTGTAGACGCGCCAGGCGTCGTGCTTGATGGCCGGGATGTGGTACAGCCCATGCATCAACGCACCCGTGTACAGGATGGTGATGATCCCGTAGCCGGCATAGGCGCCGCCGGCTTGTGTGGCTTGCAGCGCCAGGGCGGTGATTTTGCCGTCCTTCTTGAGGCCAATCTTCATGGTGACTTGGGTCCAGGGGCGACCGCGGTGCGCCAGAAAGGTTTCTTCACGGCTCTGCAGCAGTCGCACCGTGCCCTTGGCCTTGCGCGCCAGCAGCGCGGCGATGATCTCGAAGTGCAGGCACTCGGTGCGTGCGCCAAAACCGCCCCCAAGAAAGGGTTTGATCACCCGGATGCGCGAGGAATCCATTTGCAGGCAGGCCGCCACCTTGAGGTGCACGTAATACGGCACCTGGGTGGTGGTGTGCAGCGTCAGCCCATCGCGCTGGGGATCGTATTGCGCCAGCGTGGCGTTGGGCTCCATGTGGACGTGATTGAGCTCGGCAAAGGTGTAAACCTTCTCGCGCACCAGGTCGGCCTGCTCGAAGCCGGCCAGTGTGTCGCCGAACTCGGCGTGGACTTCGCGCAGCACGTTGTTGGGCTTGTCGTCATGAATGGCGACCGCGCCGGGCTTCATGGCCGCCTTGGGCGTCATGTAGGCCGGCAGCGTCTCGTACTCGACCTTGATCAGACTGAGCGCCTGCTCGGCGGTGCGCTCGTCGATGGCCGCCACGGCGGCCACCGGATCGCCCCGGTAGCGGACCTTGTCGCGTGCCAGGGGGTATTCGTTCTCGGCGATGGGCAGCACGCCGTAAGGCACCGGGGTCTCGGCGCCGGTGCAAACCGCCATCACGCCGTCCAGTGCCTCGGCGGCGGAAGTGTCGATGCTGAGAATGCGGGCGTGCGCCACCGGGCTGCGCAGGATACGCCCGACCAATGCGCCCGGCACCAGGATATCGGCGGTGTACTTGGCATTGCCGGTGACTTTGTCGACACCGTCCACCAGCGGCGTGCGCGCGCCGATGATGCCCTGGCTGGCGATACGCATGGTCATGGCGCGGCCCCCGTGCCGGCGCTCCCGCTTGCAGCGGCTCGCACCGACTCAATAATCTTCACATAGCCGGTGCAGCGGCACAAATTGCCCGCCAAGGCAGCCTTGATGTCGTCAACCGAGGGATTTGGATTGCGTCGTAACAGCGCTTCGGACGCCATCACCATGCCGGGCGTGCAGAAGCCGCACTGGGTGCCCAGCTTTTCGTGGAACGCCGCCTGCAGCGGAGAAAGCTGGCCTTGCTTGGCCAGTCCCTCAATGGTCTCGACCCGTTTGCCCGCGACCTGGTGCGCCAGGGTCGAGCAGGCCAACCTGGGCCGGCCATCCACCAGCACCGTGCAGGCTCCGCATTCACCGCCGTCGCAGCCCTGCTTGGTGCCAGTCAGGCCAAGCTGTTCGCGCAGGTAGTCGATCAACAGGGTGTGATCGGCCACCGCGTCTTCACGCTGTCGCCCGTTGACTTGCAGGTTCAGCAATCGCTTGGCCACGGCGCTACTCCTTGGGACGCAAGTCACGCACGCGCACCGCCTTGCCCTGGGAGCGTGGAATCTCCCCGACGGGCTTGACAAGGACCGAGGCGCTGATGCCGACCATTGATTTGACGTGATGCGCCACATCCCGCGCGATTGCCGCAAAGGCCTCGGGCGCCACGCCAGCCTGGGCTTCCACTTCGATCGTGACCTGATCGAGCGTGCCCTGGCGCTCCACCACCAGTTGGTAATGCGGCGCGATCATCGGGCGCCCGACCAGCACCGCCTCGATCTGCGAGGGGTAGACGTTAACGCCACGGATGATCAGCATGTCGTCGCTGCGCCCGGTGATGCGCAAAATGCGCAGGTGCGTGCGGCCACATTCGCAGGGTGTCGTGGTGAGCTTGGTGATATCACGCGTGCGGTAGCGCAGCATCGGCAGCGCTTCCTTGGTCAGGGTGGTGATCACCAGTTCTCCGGCCTGCCCCTCGGGCACCGGCGCCTGCGTTTCAGGGTCCAGTACCTCGAACAAAAAGTGGTCTTCCCAGCCGTGCAGACCGGCTTGTGCCGTGCATTCGCAAGCCACGCCGGGACCCATGATCTCCGACAGGCCATAGATATCGACGGCCTTGAGGCCCAAGCGTTCTTCGATTTCGGCGCGCATCGCCGCGCTCCAGGGTTCGGCGCCAAACACCCCGACCTCAAGCTTGCTCTGGCGCAGATCGACACCCAGTTGCTCGGCCACTTCGGCCATGGCCAGGGCGTAGGACGGCGTGGCGCACAACACGCGTGCACCCAGATCCATGATCAGCGCGATCTGCCGCTCGGTCGAGCCGCCCGACATCGGCACCACGGCGCCGCCCAGCCGCTCGGCGCCATAGTGCGCGCCCAGGCCGCCGGTAAACAGGCCGTAGCCATAGGCGTTGTGCACCACATCACCAGCGCGTGCGCCGGCACCGTGCAGCGACCGCGCCATCAGATTGGCCCAGTTGTCGATGTCTGCCCTGGTGTAGCCCACCACGGTGGCCTTGCCGGTGGTACCCGACGAAGCATGCAGCCGTGCCAAGCCTGATACCGGGCGGGCAAACATGCCGTAGGGGTAGTGGTCGCGCAGATCGCTCTTGAAGGTGAAGGGCACGCGCCGCAAATCGTCCAGGCTGCGTACCTCTTCGGGCACGATGCCGGCGACCTGCATGCGCTGGCGATGCAGCGGCACGTTGTCCCAAGCGTTGCGCAGGCTGCTGCGCAGTCGCTCGAACTGCAATGCAGCCAGTGCCTCACGCGGCATGGTCTCAAGCTGGGGGTCGAAGTAGTTGGCAGCGTCGGTGTTCTGAATGACTCCGACTTCTGTCAGGGTGGTAGCGCCCATGGTGTCTCCTTTTGGTCAGTTGAGGACAGAGCTGGCTCGCTTCGCGTAGCTGCGGTCTGTCCCGCAAGGTTTCAGGTGGGTCGAAACTAATGCGGCGATCGGGCGCCGCGTACGGGAATCTTCGTCAGTGCAAAACCTTGGTTGAAGCTGGCCCGCGTGACCAGCGTGTATTTCATCGCGACCCCGGCAAAGGCGGCGCAGGCGCCAGCAAAGGCGGCCAGCATCAATTGGATGGCGCCGCTGGTGAACCCTGCCCCCAGCGCGAGCACCAGCACCGGCAGGATGCTGCCGACGATCAACAGGCGGCGCCCCGCCACGTTCAAGGCCACACTGGCCCGAGGAGCCAGACTGGCATCGACGTTGCGGCGGTACAGCATCCAGACTACCAACCGGAGCAACACCAACAGCGCGGCCAGCAGCATCACCGCCCCACCGACCTGTTTGTGCCACAGGCCCAGCAAGAGGTAGACGCCACAGCCTTCGGTCAAACCCGTGACGAACACCAAGGCTATGACCTGCCTGGGGCGCCACGCCGGAATACCCCGCGCCGCCGGCAACATGCGGCTTTGGCAGTACAGGAAGGCCACCGCCAGGCCTGCCATCACCCACAGCCAGCCGCCCACCAGGCCCAACATCGCCAGCAGACCTGACGGGAACAGCAATAGCGCGACAAGACCCTCGCGCGACATCCAGGAGGTGCGTGGGTTGAAGAACACGTGCAGCGCCCGCAGGGGTCGCCCGATCTCCAGCCAGACACACAGCAGGCCCAGGCCGACCAACGCCAAGCCGAACAGTAGCAGCCAAGGAAGGGCCGCGGCCCCGCCCGGGTTGGACGCACCAAACACGGCGCTGGTGATCAACAGCCCGCTACCAGCACCACCACCGATGAAGTTGCCCGCAGCCCGCCAGTCCCAACTGGTCTGCTGCCAAGGGTTGGGACCAAACCCGCCTGCGCCTGAGTTCGAGCTCATATGTCCGCCTTGTCCCAGAGGTAATGAAAGCCAGGCCCGGTGCCCAGCTCTTCGTGCATGCGAAAGCTCTGGTTCTTCACAAGCAGTTGCGAGACATTGCTCTGCGGGTCATCCAGGTCGCCAAAGGCCAGCGCATCGGCGATGCAGGCATTGACACAAGCCGGCGTGGCGGCCGGGTCCACGCCCGGCTTGAGGCCCTGTTCCAACCCGGCGTCGATGCGGTCCACGCAGAAGGTGCACTTGGTGGCGACCGCCAGACGCTTGGGGTCGTGGCGCTTGACCTCGCTATCGGTCGGGGCACCGTAGGCAAAACTGGCCTTGTCGGTCTTGTAACGAGCCTGATAGGGGCAGGCCACGGCACAGTAGGCGCAACCAATGCACAGGTCGTAGTCGATCGTGACGATGCCGTCCGCGCGCTTCTTGGTGGCGGTGGACGGGCACACGTCCATACACGGCGGGTCTTCGCAGTGCTGGCACCCAACCGGCACGAACACCCGTTTGACGTTGGGAAACTCGCCAAACTCCATGTCGATCACGCGGCGCCATTGGACATCGGGCGGCGTGGCGTTGGTGTGCTTGCAGGCGGCGGTGCAGGTTTGGCAACCGACGCAGCGTCGCAAATCCGCGGTCATGGCCCAGCGTGTCATGCATGTGCCCTCTGACGGGGCTTGGCTTGCGAGGCGCGGCCCTTGGCCAGGCTGACACGCACGATGTCGGCGCCCGAACCGGTCGAATCGGTCAGGGCCATCGACATGGGAACCAGGGCATTCATGCTGGGCATACCCTGGTCTTTGGCAAACGGCGTGACCCAGTGGTCGAACTGACCGATCAGCAGCAAGGTGTCGGGACGAATGCCCTGGCGCAGCACCGCCTTGCCGTAGACGCGGCGAATCGGGGTGGAGATCTGCACGTCGTCGCCGTCCTCAATGCCCATCTGCCGCGCACGACTGGTGTTGATGATGACGCCGCGGTGGCCGGCGATATTGCTGGCCACTTCCTTGATCATCTGCATGCCCACGTTGCCGCCCCAGGCGTACTGCATGCTGCGCGCGGTCAGCATCCAAAACGGGAAGTCGGCCACCTTGCCGCCCTTGGGCGCTATCGCCTTGGACAGCTCGGCGGTCCACAACTCGCTGAAGTCCTTGGCCACCGGCAGCGCCTGGTATTCATGCAACTGCTCGTCCCACCAGTGCATGTCGTGCTCGTGCAGGCGCCGGCCAAGCTCGGCGCCGACGCGCTGCAGCCGCTCCTGATAGGGCAACTCGAAACGCAGCTTCTGCTTCGCCAAGGTCGGGTACAGATACCAGTCGGATTGGGGGAAGGGCTTGGTGGCCAGGCCGTGCTCCTTCCACCAGTCCAGGCCGTGAACCTCGGCACCCTCGGTCAGTTCGGCGCTGGCGGAACGGCCGATCGCATCCCAGATTTGTTCACGCGTATGGGCCACGTTGGTAGTCAAGGAGAAGTCGCCAAACTCGGTCTTGAGCGGCATGCCCGCCGCGCCCTTGTTGATGGCGGCGTTGTACTTCTCCAGCAGCCCCGTGCGCCGCGCCAGTTCGGTGGCGATTTCGGTGAAGTCGCGCGCCTGGCCACGTGCCTCGATCACCGGCTGGCGCAAGGCAAACCCTTGTTGGGTCCAGAACTGCTCGATGAACTTGGTGCCGCCCACGCGGATCAGTTGCAGGCTTTCCAGGTCGGTGGCGTCCGGTAGCAGTACGTCGGCGAAATGATTGGTCTCGTCGCGGGTGTAGGCAAAGGCCACCACGAACGGGAAGCGCGTCATCTTGTCGGTGATGCCGTCGGTGTCCCAAAACGAGATCGCCGGGTTGGTGCGATAAACAAACCATACATCGGGCAGTGTCACGCGTGGCAAGCCCTTGGGGGTCTCGTCCAGGAACATCCACGAGAAGTGGGTTGGCCCCAGCGCCTGGCTCCACGGGCCATCGGTGGCCAGCGGCACCATGGTGCGGTAGGCGTTGCGGATGTTGGGGCTGGGCGACCAGTGTGCCTTGTCGGTCGGGTTCAGATGGCTCCACATGAAGCCGTCGGGGCCGGGCTTGACGCTTTCGTGGCGTTGCGACATGGGGCGGTGTAGGCGCACCGTGGTACCCAAGGTGCCGCCTGGCACTTCGAGGCCACCGACCAGCGCCGCCAGCATGGTGCGTGCCCAGACACATTCGTAGGCACCCCAGCCATTGGTCACGGTCTTGCCCAGGCTCACCGCCACCGGTCGGAACGGCAGCACCTTGCCATCAATCTCGACGGTCTGGCCGACGCAGGCGTGGTCCAGGAACTCGTTGGCAATGCGGCGCATGGTGGCGGCCGGCACGTCGCACAAGTTCTCGGCCCACTCGGGCGAGAAGGTGGCCATGTGCGTCACCAACTTGCTGAAGGAGGTCTGACCGCGCAACGCACCGCTGCCCAGCACATCGCCATCGGGGCCGTGTTCGACCGCCTCGACCACGAACTCACCTTCCAGCGTTTCCTCAATGCCGGGGGTGTCAAATGGCACCGCCTGTTGCCGGATGGCGTCGAATACCAGCGGTTTGCCAGTGGCCGCGTCGCGCAGATAGTAGCCACCGTCGCCCACCAGATAGGGCGATGCGGTGCTGCGCGCCAGGAAGGCGACATCGAGTCGCTCGCGCGGTGCTTCGTGCAGCAGCACATGCATCAAGGCGAACAAGAAGGCCGGATCGGTCTTGGGCTTGATCGGCACCCATTCAGCCGAGCAGGCGCCGGTGATCGACAGATGCGGTTCGACCTGCACGCGTTTCATGCCACGCACACGTGCCTTGGAATGACGCGCCACGCCAACCACGCCGCCCGAGGCCTCCACATTGGCGCCGCAGGAGATCAGGTAGTTGGTCATGGGCGTGTCGGGCGACACCGTGAAGCCCCGGTGCCAGAACTCGCCATACAGGTGCTCGGAGTGGTAACACTTGACACCCTGGCCCGAGCCAAAGCCAAAGTCGACCGAGCCCCAAGCCGACAGAAAGGCCGGCATGGTACCCATGTAGGACTGCGGCGTGCCGCCGCCACCCAGACTCATGGCGACCCGCGGGTAGCCCGATGCATCGGTCAAGCCTTCGGTGCGCACCCGCTCCAAGCGCTCGGTGATCAGGTCAAGCGCCTCGTCCCAGGAGATCGGCACAAAGCCGGGGTCCTCCGTGCGCCCCTTCTTTGGGTTGGTGCGCTTCATGGGCGTGAGCACCCGGTTCGGGTTGTAGGTCTTTTGCACCAGACCAAAAGCCTTGACGCAGACCTTGCCGTTGCCGGGGTGCACCTCGGCGGCGCAAAAATTAGGCTCGACTTCGGTGGCCACGCCCTGCTCGACCTTGACGGTCAGCAGGTCGGGACCGGCGACACACTGGTAGCAGTAGGTCGGGACCTTGCGCACGTCCTGGGCGTCTTGTTTCATGGCAGTCCTTGCAGGCGCACCGAACTAAACCAAA
>JAUXWC010000130.1 GCA_030685025.1 Rhodoferax sp. | reverse complement strand
GCTGGCCTGCGCCGCTACAACTTGTGCCTGTGTCACCAACTCCATATCAATTCGACGTGGTCTTGCCATGGGAATACTCCTGGGAACATTTGACTCCCGGAGTGTCCCACAATTAGAATCATCTTGAAAGCTAGTTAGAATTAAGCGTCGATACACTAGCTGATGTCGGACGGTCGCAAAGTAGCGGATGCTGACCGTCGGATTGGCTTGACCGCATGCCAACCCTCGAAATCCCCAGTGCCATCGACATCCATCAGCTACCGACGAGCAGCTTGAGGGCCTCTTCAAGTCGTTTAGCACTCGCGAATGATCTGCTCGCGCAGAAGCTCGATGCATGCGTCCTTCGTCGGTCCGGTTGTCGACCCAAAGCGACTCGTAGCAATCCACTGTCCAGTGTCGTTTTGTGTGAACGTCACTGGTATTTTGATGCGCCATGGTAACGGTGGCTGATCAAAAAGGGTGGAAGAACCGGATGGATCCGGCAACCAGTCGGATATCAGCATCTTCTCGGCGAGAGCTCTTGATGAGATGCCAAGCATTTCGACAATGTTCGCATAGTCCACCAGACCCAATCTGATTCGCCCAACCCCAAGGACTACCCGCTTCCCAAGTTCGATCACTTCCTTCTGCGTATTCCGGTGATCGTGACCGCTGATTCCGGTCGATCGTGACCGGTTGCGCAGCGTGCAAGAGTTGCGCTGCGCAGATTGTATGGTCGGGGTTGCGCACGACTCCAAACCAGCCCGGTTTTTTTGGCTGTTTGGGAGTTCAAAAGGGGTTTCAAGAAGTCCGGGGGTGGGGCCACCGGGCGCAGCCCGCAGGGGCGGGGCAGGACGCTGCCCCGGGCAAGCGCAGCGCGTCAGGCCGAAGGCGTCTGCCGGGGAGCGGTGGGTAACTGATGCACCGGTGGGCACCACCGGCTGTCCACACCCTTGTGGTGTGGGCAGATCAGTTATCCACGGCGGGCGAGAACAGGCACGCTGCTTGGAAATCACCGTTTTCGTCTGCGTACTCAAGCAGCCTTCTGCTTGGCCTCCTTCTTGGTTGATGTTGCCGGCTTCGAGCCCGGTCGCAGCGAATCACCCAACAGCGTGAAGCGGTGATTCTTCTGCATCACCCGGTCCAGAATCGCGTCGGCGATGGTTGCGTCGCCAATCCACGCATGCCAGTGTTCGATGGGCAACTGGCTGGTGATGATGGTGGCCTTATTGCCAGCGCGGTCATCAATGATCTCCAGCAAGTCCGCACGGGTCTGGCTATCGATGCCGGCCATGCCCCAATCATCGAGCAGCAACACGTCGGTCTTGGCCAGGGCCATGAGCCACTTGCCAAAGCTGCCATTGCCGTGGCGAATGCGCAGTTCTTCTCCCAAGCGGGGCACCCGCTGGTAAAGCGCTGTGTGCCCGCGCCTGCAAGCGTATTGGGCCAAGGCACAAGCCAGCCAAGTCTTGCCCGCGCCAGTCAGTCCGGTAATCAGCACACTGTGGCCACACTCGATCCAATTGCCCAGCGCCAGGCTCATCACCGCGCTGCGCTCCAGGCCGCGCCCGGCGCGCGTGTCAATGTCTTCAATGCACGCCTGCGGGTATTTCAGGTTGGCCGCCTTGAGCAGACGAGCTTGGCGCTTGTCGCTGCGCCAATGCACCTCACGGTCCACCAGCAGGGCCAGGCGCTCCTCAAAGCTCATGCCGCTCAGGCCAGGCTGGGTAAGCTGCTCCTGCAAGCCGGTGGCCATGCCAGCGAGCCTCAAAGAGCGCAGTTGCTCCAATGTCGTGTTCATCATCATGGTGTATTCCTTGGGTCGTTTTGGTGTTTGATTTGGCTTGGTCGTGGCGCCGTGGCGCTCATCAGTGGTAGTAGTCCGACCCACGCACATGTGCGTGCGCCGGACTGACCCACTCAGGCGTGCTGCTGGGCGTGAGCTGATCACGCCCATTGGCCAGAATCGCGCGCACATCGGCACTCTTGGTCGTGCCCAACTCCAGCGCGATCACGCAGGCCGCCTCCAGCCTGGGTTTGCCATAACGTTTGGCCAGCGAGAGCAGCGCCAGACAGGCCCGGTAACCATGCTCCGGGTGTTGGCGCATCTGCAGCATGCGCGTGACCAGACTTCCCGTGGCCACGCCAATGTCTTGGCCCCAGTGGATCAGTCGCTCAGGGCTCCACTGCCTGTGGGCGCGGTGCGCGGCTGAGAGGTGTTCTGCCACCGTGGTAAAGCCGCCTTTGTGGGCACAGCGCATGTGGCTTGCAACGCGCTGGCCGCGATGCAAAACCTCCACCGTGCGTTGCGTGACCCGCACCTCCAGAGTCAGCCCCACCAGCGCATGGGGCACGCTGTAGCGGTGGCCTTCGAACTCGATGTGCTGGTCAATGTGAACCTTCACCGTCTTGAACACAGCCAGCTCCCAGGTTTGCATGGGCAGGGGGCGCAGGGCCGGTGCGTCTACCTGGGCAAAGACGCTGGCGCGGCACCCAGGCAGTTTCTGAAACGGCTTGGCGTTGAGTTGTTTCAAGAGCGGCGCAATGGCCTCATTGACCTCATCGACGCTATCGAACTTCTGATGGCGCAGGCGCATCAGAATCCAGCGCTCCACCACCTGCACGGCTGACTCCGCTTTGGCCTTGTCCTGTGGATGGCGTGGGCGTGCTGGCAGCACCGAGGTGCCATAGTGGCGGGCAAAGTCGATCACCGTGTCGTTGGCCCTGGGCTCGTAGCGGTCCGGGTTGGCAATCATGGCTTTGGGGTTGTCGGGCACGATGAGTTCGGTGCAGCCGCCATAAAAGCGCAGCGCCTGTGCCGTGGCACCCAGCCAGTCGGCGGTGGTCTCGCGCGCTGTGGCGTAGGCGAAGGTGTAGCCCGAGGCACCCAGGGCCGAGACGAAGATGTGGGCTCGGCTGGCGTCTGTCAGACCCAGCGTGGGGCCGGCGTAGTCGATGAAGAGCTTCTCGCCGGCGCGGTGGACCTGGCGCATTGAGCGCTTGAGGGTCTTGGCGAAGCGGCGGTAGTTCTCGCAGAACTGGGAGTAGCTGTGGATGGCGCAGCCTTGGTGCTGTTCGCTGTGCTCTTGCCACAGCAGCATCAGGGTCATGCCTTTGCGCTGGAGCTCCTGGTGCAAGCGGGCGTAGTCGGGGGCCACAAAGCTGCTGGCGCGCTGGGGCGCGCCCATCAGACGGCTGTGCAGCGCGGTCTCGTCCATGGTTTGGATTTGCGCCCACTGCAAACCAGCGGCGCTGGCGAGCTTGAGGTATTTGGCGACGACGCCTTTGGAGATGCCAAGCGAGGCGGCGATGTGCTGGTGCGAGTGGTGCAGTTCGAGTTTGAGACGCAGGACGTCCAAGATGTGACGCATAGTGATCCTTCGGGTATCGGGCATGTCGGTTTCCCAGCAAAAAGCTGGCAAGACTACCCGCATCGGTGGGACAAATATGCGCAGCGCCTGCACGCCGCTGGGTCGATTCGGTGACGCTGTTGGACCATCCATGGCGTCGCCGTGAAGGGCCACTCTGGGCACCCCCAGAAACCGGTCACGACAAACCGGAATCAGCGGTCACGATAAACCAGAATGGCCGGTCACGATCAACCGGAACGAGCGGTCACGCTCCGCCGGAATCGCCGGTCACGACAAACCGGAATGACCGGTCACGATCGACCAGAATACCCACCTTCCTCGCCTCTGTGGAAAAATGCGATGCCGTTGATACTAGCAATCCCTCTGGAACACCCCGGGCAAGTAGTGTTCCAGCGACCGTTCGGACAGTCAAAACGCTCTCCACACAATTCTCGTCTTGCCGCCACTTTACCTGCACCAGAGTTCGATGATTGTCACTAGACACAAGGTAGCCGTCGACCCCACCATCTCTCGTTCCACCCACGTACTCGACCTCACATTGCAAGTAGTCGCGCAGCAGATCCATCGTGAACTTCTCAGCTCTGGTAGCGCTCAACTTAAGGACGTCGCGTGGCTTCCTCGTCAAGTGAGTCACAAGATAGTCTGTTTCTTGATCAGTAAGTGGCAGTAGTGGACGATATCTCCCGACGGCGCCCCGAGCTAAGTACCCACCTTCGTCCCGTGTTCCGCGACCACCCCAGTATCCGCAGGCTCCGCAAACGAAAACTTGATCATTGATGTTGTACTTCGCGTCAACCATACGAGTCCTACAAATCGCACATGTTCTAAACTTGACAATTCGAAGTGCTTCAGCTCTCCATTTGCTACGTTCACTGGCCATTTCTTCAAGAATCGCAGAGGCCAGGCGGCCTCTTTTTTTGGCGTAGCGAGTCCGACCGTCCTTGGGTGTGTACCCTTGCGCCCAATGCCAACGATCAAGTTCTTTTGTCGAAGGAAATTCACACTCTACCGCCCAAACACTTGGGACGTCTTCAAATGGGACGTCCTTCAAAGCGGCGAGTGGAGCTGACGATCCGATATGGCTAAGAATCCACGTATCAAACGTCGCAATTCGAGGCGGGAGGGCGGGATTACGCATCGCAATTTCAAATTTCAAATTTCAGGTTTCGGCGTTGTTGTCCGTTCCATTGGCTGTGATGACAGTGAAGGTCTTAGGCACTTCACTGTCATCACGCAGCCTGTCGATCCATACCCGAATCGCACAGTTACAAGGGCTTTATCTAGTAGCCTTCTGTAGCCGTTCCGGGGGCAGGTCCGCAGGGCAAGGGCGATGAGTACGGTGGAAGTACTGCTGACCACTACTTCATCGCGATGAAGTAGTGTCGGCCATCCTTTGACGACAGTCAGACTTTTTCGCTGAGATGGTCAGCGCTGCATACCGCTGGATGGCCAAAGTCACTGCAGTCGGACACTGCAACAGTCGACACAGGGCCGGTTTCGCCATTATTAACATAATGCAATTCGTATGAAGTACGATATTCTTAGACAATTCTTGGTAGTGGGAACCCCGTCACACGCCATCGCCAGAACTCAGTCGGCCGTATCATCATCCATGTGCGACTCCGCGCAGATCTGGGCAGACTGCTGTGGACTTGATCGCTGAGCCTGCGACGGCTTGATTCATACAGACAACCGAGTGTCTCGGCCACAGCGCCGGGGGGACACGAGAGCTGCCTCAGCCGCAGGGAGACTCGCGCCAGCGGACCTTGCTGGTACAGCTCAGGATAACTCCACCGCGCGGTTTTCCGTGAGGAACAGGTGCCGCACCTAGAATGGCCGGCGACGTCCTTTTCCACCGCCTACTGACTTCCAGATGTTCAGCGTTCTTGACCTCTTCAAACGAAAACCTTCCCGAGCAGCCCTGGCCAAGGAGGTGTTGCACCATCTCGAGAAGACGAAGCCCGGCAAAGGTTTCACGTACAACAGTGCCCTGCAGCAAATTACGGGTGACGGTGCGTTCATTAACCTGGCCAACGTCTACCATGATTACTGTCGAGCGGCCCGAGCCGATCGCGCGGCACTGTTGGCTACATTCGTGCGATCTCTGACTGAACAGAACCTGCCCGACACCTTGGCCGAGGCGCGAGCCCGCATGCTGCCAGTCATGCGTCACATGGGCGGCCTGGAGTGTGCCCAGATCAGCCTGGGCAGTGAGGCCCCAGAAGCGGATCTATACGCGACTTACTGCATCCGACCTTTCTCCAGCCATCTGGGCGTTGGTATTGCGTATGACACGGCGGACTCGGTACAACAAGTCGGCGCCAAAGTTCTGGAAAACTGGGCCACAACATTCGATGACGTGTTGGCCATCGCGCTGGACAATTTGCGCCACAAAGCTGCCCCTAAGTTCGAGGAGTTCGCGCCAGGCTTGTTTGTCTCGCAGTTCAATGACTTCTACGACGCGACGCGAATTCTGCTGCCCGAGGTGGCCTGGCAACTCCCCATCAAAGGGCAGCCCGTTGCCATGATCCCGAGTCGCATCAGCTTGTTGATTTGCGGCGATCAGGACGAAGTCGCGCTCGGCGCGATGGTCGACACCGCCCAGCGCGTCATCGATTCAGAGTCACGGGTCCTGGGCACGGAGATGTTTCGCCTGGACGACAAGGTTTGGCGTGCATGGCAACCCCCGGGGCAACTCGGCAAGCGCCTTCAAGCCCTGCAAATGCAGTCGCTTGCGGCGGACTATCAGGCGCAGCAGGAAGCGCTTCGGGCCGACTTGGAAAGCAAGGGACAAGACATCTTCGTCGCCACGTTTTCGCTGATGCAACGAGAGCATGAAGCCATCAGCAGCTATTGCGCCCTGACGAAAGGCGTCAACACCTGGATACCGCAGACGGATTCCCTTGTTCTGGTTGACTTGGAAACCGAAGAACAGCTGGTTGTCGCGTGGGCGGCATTCAGCGAGATCGCCACAGAGCTTCTCGAGAAATTGCCTTATCTTTTGCCACGCTACCGCGTGATAGATCACCCGAATGACACTCAGTTGGCCCGTTTTCGTCAACTGGCCATGGTCACCTGAGCACATTGCCCTGGTTTTGCGGCAACGGGTGGCCCATCCGCGCTCGGACCAGGGTTGTTTGGCCACGGGCCCAATCAGCCACCATGACGCGCGCACCGCTCAACGGCTGCGGGGCCTCAAAGTGACTGCCTGCCCAAGGCCGTCAACATCGACATCCGTCACCTGCAGCGGCGCCGCGTTGGCCAGCGCTGTCCACACACCAAATGGCAGTTCCGTCGGGGACGCTTTGAGGCGGCTCGCGCCACTGGGGGTCCCGTCGTGTTCAGTGCAATAACTGACGGTACGCAAAGCCAGCGCCGGGGCGGAGTGGTGTGACGAGCGTCATGGTTCGCTCGGGCAATCAACGAGTTCTCGCGAGAACAGACTCGCGATGGCAGTATCGTTTGCGCGCAGCTACTTCGGTCCCGGCTGTGATCTGCGTGCAGCACAGCTAACCGTAATCCTGTTGGTTCTACAAGCGCAACGTGACCAAGCTCGGACAATGGTCTGACACTGCCAACAACGGATCCGGCTTGGTGTCGGTTGGCCCAAGGGACCGCCCATAGGGGCCAATCGCCACTTTGCGTGCCTCCAGAACCTTGGACTTCAAATCGTCCGACACCAGGATTTGGTCCAGCGCAACTGGATTGCGACATCCCAGTCCATCCTTGCTGGCCAGCGGCGCCAGTTCCTTGCGCGCAACCGCCTCGGTCTTGGACCGGGTGCAGAGTGCTTGCATCGCGTCGTTCCCGGGACAGGTCAACTCCATCAAAGTCGCCTTGCTGGACGCCGGCACTCCGTCATTGATTTCTTTGAAGAGATTCTGCGTCAGGGTTTCCTGGCTGCGAGTCTTGGTCAGGTCAAAACTTCCATCTGAGCGCACAGCCTTGGCACCAACGACCTCATTGGCCTCGTGCCACAGATTTCGGTTCACATCCCCTATCAACACAAAGGAAGTGTTGCCTGACCCGAGCTTCTCCAGCGCATCTTCCAGTGGTTGGACTTGTTGTTGCAAAACGGGGCACGGATCGTCTTTGCGACTGTTGCCGTCCAGGCGACCTCGATCCAAGGGCGATACACAACCCGACTTCAAGTGAACCGTCATAAACCGAATGAGCTTGCCGTTGATGCGTAACCCCATTTGAAAGCCAGGCCTCACCTGTTGGGCTTCGGGCAAGGCAGGCAATGCCAGGGCGTCAATCGTCGTGCACGCTTCGTCGGGTTCGCCGAATTCCTTCTTCCATGCAAAAGCCAGGCGCTGAACCTTGAACTTGGCGTCATGGGAACAAACGCGGTAGTGGCTGGCATGTTCCCCGAGGGCCTCAATGACCGCCTGTGTTCCTGATACCTCCTGGAAGGCGATCACGTCAGGTTGAACGGACCGGGCGATGATGTCGCTGATTTGACGGGACCGCGTCGCCATCGCTTTGGGAGTCACTGCCAGACCTTGGAACCTGATGTCCTGGTAGACGCCGCAGGGTGGCATGACAGACAGGTCAACGCCTTGGAGCTTGGCCCGTGACTCTTTGATAAACCAGCCGACCGTGCCACCCGACTCGGTGAGCTTCCAGACGCCGTCAGATTTGTCCTTCTCGTAGGGTTTGCTGCATTGGGCAATCCAGTCGGGCACTTCGGCTCGGGAGATATGCCATCCCAAATTCCAGCTGGCCACGCGCAGCTCGGTTGCCTGCGCGCATGGAATCCAACCAGCCAGGCCCACCACGCTCAGCACGAGAGAGAACTTGTGTCGATGGACGCCACGGATGGCAGACGCAAGGGTGTTACGAGTCATGGCCGCGATCGTACCGCCGCAAAGATCTCCTGAGGCGCTTGCGGACCCTTAAAGGGCTCCCGGTTGATCATGACCGGTCATTTTGGTGGATCGTGACCGAATTCTGGGGTCCCCCAACGTCAGCAGGGCGGGGCAATTCCCTGTCGGCACCGATATGAGGCCGCATCCTCACCCGGTCAGCCGTGTTTTCCCTTCTCCCACCCCACGGCCCCGATCGCGCGCTCGGCCACTTCGGCGGCCAGGGGCTCAAGGGTAGTGGCCATCGTGTCGTTCCAGCGGTTCAGGTAGCCGAACAGGGCGATGGCCGCGACGATCTCGACAATCTGCTCGTCGTTGTAGTGTTTCTTCATCTCGTCAAAGTCCGCGTCCGTGGCTTCGTTGGGCACCTTGCCGGCCTTGAGGGCCAGGCTGATGGCGGCGCGCTCCGCAGGGGTAAACAGCGCGCTGTTCTCGAAGTCCCACAGCGCGGCAATCTTTGCGTCCGACGCCTTGTAGATGCTAGCCAGGTTGGTCATGTGCGACTGGCAGTAGAGGCAGCCGGCCGCGTAACTGCTGGCCAGGCTGACCAGCATCTTGGTTTCCTCGGGCACCGTGCCTTCGTACAGCACCGCCTGGTTCAGCGCCATGAAGGCTCGCACGATGTTGGGCCGCCGCACCATGGTCATGATGCTGTTGGGCGTAAAGCCGCGCGTTTTCTTGTAATGCTCGAAACGCTCGCGGATGTCGTTGTCCTTAACGTCGGCCAGGGGAACGGGGGAGAGGTGGGGCATGGGGGAGTCCGTATGGGTTTGGGGCGAAAGACGCGTCGCCCAGTTTATAGGCCTTGCAGAGTGGTCGAACCAACTGGAGCGCATATCTCACGCTACCGCCACTGCTGTCAACGACGGTCGAGAAACGCGCTTTTCTGGCTGTCAGCAGCGTTTCTCAATTTGCGGGGGTTGACTTCTTGAAATATTCGAGTAGCGATTTCTCCGCATCGAAGGCGGGTCAAGGGCGGCCCTTGGGCCGGCGTAGCGAACCCTTGATGCGACGTAGATGCCATATGCTCTTTCATGGCCGAAAGCGCGGCAGTTTTGCGCTTTCGGTCATGAAGAACCGCGTTCTGGCAGCCACTTTTACGCGGATTTACGCAGCCGTTAACAACTGCACGTGTACGCGCCGATCCGAGTTCTACCCACGTGCCGACTTCTTGCTGCCCCATCATCACGGAGCGCCATCCCGCACCCAGCAACGATGTCAAGGACCCCCGGCCGGGTCACGCAGAATCGGCGAGCTGGGTTAGTTGCAGGTCGGCGCCGACACGCTGATTGTCCGACTGAAGTGACTATGGCCACCAGGCGGTACGCAGCGCTGACGGGAGGTCCTCCGGGACGCGCCGCGCCAGCCATCGGTAACGCTGCGTCCAGGTGTGGCACTCGTTCTCCGCAAACAAAAACGGCGACTCTTTCGAGTCGCCGTTTCAGTTCAGTCTGGATCCCTTGGCCACACGCGCCACCAACCACTCGTGTACGTCGGCCCTGACATTGCGCCCCTCCAGCAGGAAGGCCTCGTAACGGTTTGGTACATAGGGCAGGTAGACCAGCGCCATTTTTGCCTCGTCTGGTGTCCGATTTGCCTTGCGAGCATTGCAGACCGAGCACGCTGCTACCAGGTTCATCCAGTCGTACGGCCCGCCCCGCGAGTCCGGCACGATGTGTTCGACCTGCAAATCACGCTCAAGGAAGATTTGGGCACAGTAAGCACAGGTGCACCGATCCCGGACCAGTAACTTGGCTTTGGTGACAGTCGGAGGGACATCGAACAAGTTGCGCCGCGACATGCCGCGCAAGGCGACGATCGGGTGCACAACGATTTGTGATTGCCGGCCCGACTGTACGTTCCAGCCACCGCGCAACGTCGCCAGGGGCCCTGCACCGTCCTCCCAAGCAACGGCACCGGTAGCGTAATGCGTCGCAGCGTCCTCCAGGGTGATCCAGGCCTGAGGGGTGCCCTGGATGTCGAGTTGAAGCACGCGTTGCATGGAGGTTTCCTTTCCGCCTCAAGTGGCGTCTCTGTCTTGGTGATGGCGCCCGATACAAGGCTCGAACCTGTATGCCGAAGCCACAAGTTTTGAGCCCGTTGCGTCTACTGATTTCGCCAATCGGGCAGTGTGTTTGGGGTGAATCGGGGAATCGAACCCTCGTCTCCTGTTTCACAGACAGGCGTGCTACCACTGCACCAGAATCACCACTGATTTGGTTGTCACGGTTGGGATCGAACCAACGACAGCCGCCTTATCAAGACGGTGCTCT